>DASUKV010000164.1:0-16277 GCA_036278555.1 Terriglobia bacterium | reverse complement strand
AGATGTGGTGATTCTCGACGATAACGTCATTGACCAATATGAACTGCTGGCGTGGCGGTACAGCATGACCGCGGGCGGGAAGCAAACGTTCGCGGCTTTCATTCCCCAGGAAGCTTTGCCGGGTACGATTGAGGTCTCCAGCGCAGGATTCGAAACGATCAGCGCGGGCGGCGCGCAGGAGAGCTGCCAACACCTGATCGTCTCAACACAACTTGCGCGGATCGACCTCTGGATCAATTCGCAACGGCAGCTTGAGCGCATGGAGAGAACGGCGGAGCAGTTTACGGCCGTCCGCAAGCACTGAGGGCTCAGGAGGCTCGGTGACGATTCCGGCTGTCGCGGCACGTCACCCCTGAAGGCAAATAAACCGGAAAACTGCGCTTGCCCTCCGGCAGCCTGTCCTCATCCTTGCCGCCGTGAGCAGCTTCGAAATTTCGCGGTTCCGGAAAGCAGGCTCCGATAGATTGACCGGTCCCGCAAAATGCGTTCTACGTAACCTCGCGTATCCGTGAAGGGGATCGTCTCCAGGAACTGATCCGGATCCTGGATTTTGCTGTTCTCGATCCACTGCCTCACCCTGGAATCGCCGGCGTTGTAAGCGGCAAGCGTCTCGGGAAGATTGCCCTTAAATGACCGGAGCAACTGGCGCAAGTAGCGGCAACTGACCCGGATGTTGTAAGCGGGCTCGTAAAGGTTGCGCAGAACCCGCCGCCTTCGCCGGCGCCCGCGCACCCCGCGAGTGGCGGTGCCAGGTTCTATTTGCATCAAGCCGCGCGCGTTGGCGGAAGACAGAGCGCGCGGGTTGAAGGCGGATTCCTGGCGGATCAACCCCATGACCAGATAGGGGTCCAGCCGGTCGGCGCGGGCGTAGCGCCGTACCAGCCTCCAATAGGTGCGAGGATAAAGAAGATTCCAAACCTCTTTCGGCAGCCCGTCAAACGGGTATTCCGTGTAGCGGGGAACGAGGCTCTGCGCCGCGAAAAGCGCTGAGGCCGGGTCTTTTTGAGACGACCGAAGCCGGGCGAGCGCAAGCACAACTTCCGGATTCGGTGAATGGCCGGCGCGGGCGATCAGGTTTTGCAGATATTGCGCTGCGAGGTCAGGAAAGCTGAGCGCGATGAGAGTGGTGGCGGGCGCCAGCGAATCCGGTGGCTGGGGATCTTCGCAGGGGCCGATCGCGGCGGGGGGACGGGGGAACAGCAGCATTCCCAGCGCCGCCGGACCTGCGGCGAGAGATGCTTTTGCGATGCGGGAGCCATGCTTTGCCGTGCCGGAATGCTTCTTCGGGAGGAGCCGGTGCGCCTTCAATCCATAATAGGTATTCGCAAAGCGCCGGGCCAGGAAATCATCAGTTTCACGCGCCTCGGAGCCGTTTCCCTGCTGATCCTCAATTCGCGCCAGCCAGTAAAGAGCGGCGGACGTGTGCGGGGAGTCCGGGTAGCGGCGCAGGAAATCGCGAAGCGCCGCTTCAGCCGCGTCCGTCTTCCCGGCCAGAACGCCATACCACGCGACGCGCCACGAGGCTTCCTTCCCGAAGAAGTTCGCAGGAAAATCCCGCACCAGCGGTTCATAATACTGCGCCGCGGTCTGCCAGAAGCCTTGCCGCGCAAAATAGCTCCCGGCATAGGCAAGAGCGTCCCCGTACGAAACGGAGTGCGGGTACTTTTTGTAAATCTCATCCAGCGCTTTTAGCATCGAAGACTGATCCCCGGCCAACTCATTCGCGCGCACTAACAGCGCCAGCCGCGCCGCATCGGCTTCAGGATTGTGATGCACCGGTTTGCTGAGCGAGCCGACCGCTTCGGGGTAGCGCTTCAGTTCGAGAAAACATTTTGCCCGGCCCAGCAGCCACGCATCTTGAAGCGGACTGTGCGGCGCGTTAAGGAGAAGGTCATCATAGCCGCTCAGCGCGTGGTCATAGAGTCCGTGCTCGAAAAGTTTACTCACTCTCCCGGCCTTGAGTCCCTCGGAAACTTGCGGAAAGCGAGCGCCCAGAAGGGAGCGAAGCTTCGCCAGCGCGGTTTCGGCGTCGTGCGCTTCCGGCGCGCCGGGAAAGCCGTAGTAGATTTGCTGGTAAATTTGGGCCGCATCAAGATTCCGCTGCAATCCCTGGTAAGCCTTGGCGAAAAGCAGGAGGAACCCGGCGTCCCGCATTGTTCCCGGAAACGAATTCAACACCGCCAGGGCGCGTTTGGGATGCCCCTGCTGGATCAGCAGGCCGGCGAGCAAATTCAGCGCGTGCGGCCGATAAACGTTTCGCGGGTAACGATTGACGAAGTGTGTGAGAATCTGGATGGCTTCATCGTTTCGCCGAAGCTGCTGGTTGGCGAGTGCCTCGTAATATTCAGCAAAATTCGAGAGCGAACATTCCGCATCAACGGCTCTCTTGAGATCCTCGGCGGCGGGACCGTTCTGCCCGGCGAGGTACTCGCGGTATCCCAGAGTGAAATAGGCCAAGCCGCGGGATTCCTCGCTGCCGGTGGAGCGCGCGTAATGCCGCAAGGCATCCCAACCGTGCCACGTCCGGGCGCGAGCGGCAAGCAATCGCAGGCGGCGGCTGGCCGCCCCTCGGGAGGGAACTGCGAAGGCGCATAGGCTGGCTGCGAGCAGCGCCAGGAGCAGAAGCCGTTGGATGAAGGGGGATGATTTCACTCGGAAGGCAGCGGGTAACCCGGTCCTAGTAGAGAAGCGTCATTTTGTGCGAGGGTGCGCACGATTTCCTCATGGAAGTAATGCCTTTGCTCGATCTCTGATTGGCCGAACCGGTTCTGATAAGCCTGATAACCGCGGTCAATCTGCTGCCGGAGACACGCGTAGAGATTCTTACTGGCCCGCCCTCGCGCGACCTCCGCTTTGTGATAAAGCTCAATCTCCGAAACCAGCAATCGCGCGTATCGCACCCCGTCGCGATGCAGCTTCTGCGCGGCTTCCTCGGCCTGCGGCTCACCGTGAAATGCCGGACGGTTTTCAGCCGAAGGCAGAAGCGGGGCGGCTTGCCTGATTTCAATTTCAGCCTTGTCCTCCAGAGTTTCAAACTGCTGGTCCAGCCTGGCCGCCGAGCGCTCCATCTGGTTTCGCAACGCCAGGGCCTCTTGCTCCAGCGCTTCCAAGCGCTTCCCGAACCGGCGAAATTCCGCCCGCATTTCTTCGCGCAACCGGCTGAGCGCCCCGGCCAAAGCAGATTCTGCGGGTGAGTCGGGCAAGTTGCAACCTCTTTTCGGTATTATGGCACTCGCCGGGATTGACCTGTCAAGAAAATGGCGCGGCTCTGGCGCGCTTGACAAGCAGAGGCCGGGATGTTGCAATGCGGCTTCGCCGCTCGCGGTATCGAAGAATTGCGGCGCCTGAAAGACATCATCGATCCAGGGAGGGAAGGATGGGTTCACGAAGACGTTTCCTGAGTGCGGCGGCAGCAACATTAATCGCCTCGATCGGGCGCCGGAGGAACGCCGCTGCGGCAGGGAATCCAGAGGGCACGCCCGCCGGCAAGAAAGCGAAGCCAGAGCCGCTTCCCTATCGCAATCCTCACCTTTCTATCGAACAGCGAGTCGACGACCTTCTGGGCCGCATGACGCTCGAAGAAAAAGTGGCGCAGACGCTTTCGATATGGCCGGAGATGCAGCACGGCTTTACCGATGCCAAGGGGAATTTTGCCCCTCCGGCGGCTGCGGCTCTGCTCCGCCACGGCATGGGCCAGATCAGCCGCGCCAGCGCGGGCAAGGATCCGAGCAGCAATGCGGAGTTCTCGAACGCGATTCAGAAATACCTGGTGGAACATACGCGCCTTGGGATTCCGGCGATCATCCACGAAGAGGCTCTGCACGGCATGATGGCGCAGGGCGCGACGAGCTTCCCCCAGGCGATTGCGCTTTCGAGCACGTGGGATACGGACCTCGTGGAAAAAGTATTTGCCGCGGCTGCAGCGGAAGTGAGAGCGCGGGGCGGGCACCAGGTGCTGGCCCCGGTTCTCGGCCCTGCCCGCGACCCGCGCTGGGGCCGCACGGAAGAAACCTACGGCGAAGACCCGTGTCACAACGCGCGCATCGGCGAGGCTTGCATCCGCGGGTTTCAGGGCGCAGGCCCGGAGGTTGACAATCGCCATGTGATTGCGACGGCCAAGCATTTTGCCGTGCACTCGCAACCCGAAGGGGGAGAGAATTGCGCGCCCGGAAATTATTCCGAAAGGGTTGTCCGCGAAACTTTTTTGCCTCCGTTTGAAGCGGCCATCAAGAAACCCAGAGCGTTGAGCATCATGGCCTCTTACAACGAAGTGGACGGAATTCCCTCGCACAGCAGCCATTGGCTCCTTGAACGAATCCTGCGGCAGGAGTGGGGTTTTCAAGGCTACGTGGTGTCGGATTACTTTGGCGTGCGGCAGCTCATCACGCTCCACCACATTGCGGAAACGCCTGAAGAGGCCGCCAGGAAAGCGCTCGAAGCGGGCGTCGATGTGGAGCTTCCGTCCGGCGATTGCTACAAAACGCTGGGCGACCAGATTCGGATTGGCCGAGTGGCGGAAACAACCCTTGATAAGGCGGTTATGAGGACTTTGCGCGCCAAGTTCATGCTCGGCGTGTTTGAAAATCCCTACGTCGATCCGGCCTACGCCGCGCAAATTTCGAACAACCCGGATCATCGCAAGCTCGCGTTGCAAGCGGCGCAGGAGGCGATCATCCTGCTCAAGAACGAAGACAATCTGCTGCCGCTCGATCGAAGCAAAATCAAATCCATCGCCGTGATCGGGCCGAATGCCGGCATTTGCATTCTGGGAGAATACAGCGGCCAGCCGCCCCGAAAAGTGAGCATTCTCGACGGAATAAAGAACAAGGTTGGGAGTTCCATCCGGGTGCAATACGCCGAGGGCTGCAAGATCACCGAAAATCCCACGGGTTGGAACGCCGACAAAGTGCAATTGCCTTCGGCCGCTGCCGATGAGCGCGAAATCGCCGGGGCGGTTCGCGTGGCGAAGGAATGTGACGTTGCCCTGGTCGTGATCGGCGGCAACGAACAAACCTCGCGTGAGGCGTGGTCGGAAACCCATCTGGGAGATCGCGCGAGCCTTGACCTTGTCGGACGTCAAAGCGATTTGGTGAAAGCGGTCCTGGCCACCGGCAAACCCACAGTTGTGTTTCTGATTAACGGCCGTCCGCTTTCGGTCGATTACATTGTGGAGCATGTCCCTGCCGTTCTCGAAGGTTGGTATCTTGGCGAAGAAACGGGCAACGCCGTCGCCGATGTGATTTTTGGAGACGAGAATCCCAGCGGAAAATTGCCCATCAGCATCCCGCGCGCCGTAGGCCAACTCCCGGCGTTTTACAATTACAAACCCTCGGCTCACCGGGGATATCTGTTCGCAAAGCGCGGACCGCTTTTTCCCTTTGGCCATGGACTGAGCTACACAACCTTCGAGTACAGCAACTTGAAATTGTCTCCTTCGGCTTCGATCGAACCGCAGGGAGAGATCACCGTGCGCGTCGAGGTGAAAAACAGCGGCGCGGCGGCGGGGGCTGAGGTGGTCCAACTATATATCCGGGATGAAGTGAGCTCCGTCACGCGGCCCGTGAAAGAGCTGAAGGGCTTTGAACGGATTTTTCTGAAGCCCGGCGAAACGAAGACCGTCACGTTTAAGCTCACACCGGCCGAGCTATCGTTTTTGAATGAAGAAATGAAGCGCGTGGTCGAGCCGGGAATGTTCGAGATCATGGTGGGTTCAAGCTCGGTTTCGTACAAGACCGTCAAACTGCGGGTGCTGAAGCCGTGAGGCTCCTGAAAATAGCTGTAGCGGCGCTCGAAGCCTTCCCAGCGGGGACGCCGGTTTTAAGAAGTAGAGACCGGCGGCCAGAGGCCGCCGCTACAGCGCGAGGCCCAAGAATCACGCTGGCGGGTGCTGTTGCTCGAACACCTTGCGGAGAAAATCTTCAATGGTTTTCACGCCCTTTTCTTTCGCAAAAATCTCGTCGACAATCCGCTGGGCTTCGCTGCGGGAATACTCAAGCTGCTCGAGCACCTGCAGTGCCTCCGCTTTGATCTCCGCCGCCGATTCTTTTTCAAGGGAGAGCGGCTCTTCCGAGCGGGCCAGCGCGAACTTCGCCATCTTGCCGCGCAATTCCGTCACGATGCGCTCGGCGGTTTTCGCGCCGATAAAGGGAAGCTCCTTTAACGACGCGGTATCTCCGCGCTCGATGGCCACCGCGATTTCATGGACCGGCCGCACCAGACACTTGAGAGCGCGCATAAATCCGACGCCGGGGACGGTGGTGAACGCTTCGAAAAACTCGCGGTCGAGAGGGTCGAGGAAGCCGATCAGCCGCGGCGTGAGATGCCCTCCCCCGACCGCGCCGTCAACGTAATAAATCGTATAAACCGTCAGCGGGTTCTGCCGCTCGCTGGCCCCGGCGAGCCGAAGCCGTGAGGCGATCCCCGAGGGAACCAGAATTTCATAGCAGAGCGCGCCCACCTGCAGTAAAAGGGAATTCCGCTGGATGCGGCTATAAAGCACCTCGCCTGTGATTTCCGAAATCATCTGTCACCTTTCAGTGTAGCGCCGGCATCCCTTCACTCCGTTCAGGGCAGGCTTTGCCGGCATGATTTTCCTCAAAAGCCGCCGGGACGGCGGCGCGACTTGCGTCGAATCCGCAGGTCTTGCCCCAGCCGCAGCGAATTGGCATAGCACAAAGCCGCGGCCAGGGCGTCCGCCACATCGGGCGGGTGCGGAGTTTTTTCGAGAGAGAAAAACTGGCGGATCGCCCGCTGCACCTGCGCTTTGCTGGCATTGCCGTTTCCGGTGACGGACTGCTTGATGCGTTTTGCCGGCAGATTCGTTACCGGCACCGAGGCCTGGCTTGCCGCCAGACAAATTACTCCCCGCGCATGGCTCATCAGGATGGAAGTCTGCGGATAGAAGGCGTGGCTATAAACCTCTTCCAGGCACATCATTTTGGGGCGGAACTCCGCGAGCAGCCGCCGCAACTCCTCAAAGAGCGAGCCCAGCCGCTCCGGCAGATTATCGCCCTGGCTGCGCGGCAGGCGGATGACTCCGGCTTCCGAAAGCGCGATTCCCGCGCTGCGGAATTCGATCAAGCCGTAACCCGTAATATTCAAGCCGGGATCAATCCCGATGATGCGAAATGAAGAGTTCAGCGCCGCCATTGCATGAGATTGTAACTGGAAAAGCTAAAAGGCGAAAGAATACTCTGGGCGCGTCGCAGTTACTTCGGACGCGAAGGATCAAAGGTGTGGATGATGTCCAGCGGGTTTTGCGCGATGAAGTCGAGGGCTTCGTCGAAGCGGAAGACGCCCTCCGTGCAGCCGAGAGCGCGGGTGCAGGAAGCGCCCACGGCGCTCGCAAAGCGGAGGGTTTTCTCTACAGGCCAGTCTTCAAGCAGGCCGGTGATGAATCCCGCGGTGAAGGCGTCCCCGGCGCCGGATTCGTCAATCGACCCCAGTTCGTAGGCGGGAGCGCGCCAGACTTCTCCCCGCCGCCGGATGAGCGCGCCCTGGCGCCCCAGCGTAATAGCGATTGTGCAGGCAGGGTTCGCGTGGCTCAGCGCGGCAGCTTGCTCCTCAGGATCGTCCAATCTGCTCAGCGCCCGCGCCTCGTCCTCATTGGGCAGAAAGAGATCGCAGTAGGGAAGCGCCGGCTCGACCCACTCCATCGAGACCGGAACTCCGGCGCCGAGCACCACATCGAGCACCGTGATCATGCCTCGCTTTTTGGCGTCGCGGAAAAGCCGCAGGATATCCTGCGGCTGGAACCCGGGCATCAACACATAGCCGCCAAAATAGAGAACACGCGCGCCTTCGAAGGCGGAGAGATCGACATCGGCCAGGCTGAAATCCCTGTTTGCTCCGAGGCAGTGCAAGTAACGCCGGTCATCTCCCGTGACGTTGATGATGTAGGTGTTTGAGGTGGGATGAGCGGCGCTTCTTTTCACCGTCCCAGCATTGATTCCCAAGCGCTCGAGGTCAGCGAGGACAAAATCGCCGAACAGGTCATTGCCGACCTTGCCGGTGACTCCTACGCCGCGCCCGAGCCGGCGCAGGCACGCGGCGGTGTTGGCGGCGCACCCGCCCGCGCTCAGCAGATAGCGATCGACGAGTCTTAACTCACCCGCGGCGGGGAGCGAAGGGATAGGGCTTGCGAAGATGTCCGCGATCAGAATGCCAAGGCAAAGAACGTCCATTGGAAGGCAACAGGTTAGAGGTGACAGGCGACAGGTGACAGGCGACATGCGACAGGTGACAGGCAACAGGCAACAGGTCATAGGCAAAAGACTGAACTATGGGAGAGACGGGGACCGGCAAAAACAATAGACCAACACTCCCTCTCCCCGCGGGAGAGGGTGGCCGAAGGCCGGGTGAGGGGCCAAATGACCTGTCGCCTGTTGCCTATTGCCTGTAACCTGTCCCCTGTCCCCTGTCCCCTGTGCCGCTTACCACAGGAACTTCAGCGAGAACTGAATTTCTCTCGCAGCGGCAGCGCTAAGTATTTGCATGAAGGTCGGCGAGCTCTTGGCCGTATTTACCGCTCCTCCCAGCGTGCTGAAGCCCTGGCTGGCTCCGCCTCCCGGAGGCGAGAAGTTAACCTCGTTGAAGATGTTGAAAAACTCGGACCGGAATTGCAAGCTCTTCGACTCCGTGAATTTAAAGTTTTTGAACAGCGCAAAATCAAAGTTCACAAACTTGGGTCCGGTCAACGTGTTGCGCCCCAGATTGCCGAACGTATAAGGAGCCGGCTGGGCGAATGCGTCCGGATTATACCAATGAAACACATTCTGCTGAAATCCGGAGGGCAAAAGCGGCACACCATTCACGCGGTCCGCGCGCTGAGTTTCGCTCGAAGGATTGATGTTGGCATTGTCGAAACCTACCGTTACGCCGAAGGGAGGTCCACTTTCCGCCGTGGTGATACCGCTGATCTGCCATCCGCCCAGGACGGCGTTCGCTGCCCGTCCTGCATTGCTGCCAAAATGCATCCCTTGGCCATAAGGAATTTGGTAGGCATAGCTGAATACGAAAAGGTGGGGAATGTTGAAGTCGCAAGGGCCGTAGTCGGCGCTCCAATTGTAGGGGTTCTGGATGCTGCCCGACTGGCCTTCATCCTGGACCGACATACATTTCGAGTAAGTGTAGGAGGCGAGGAAAGTAAGCCCTTGTGAAAACCGCTTCTCCACCTTCGCTTGCAGTGAGTTGTAGTTGGCGACGCCGACGTTGAAGTCATTTGGAAACTGCCCCAGGAACGGAAAGGGTGTTCGCGGCGGGATAGCCCCCGGTCCCATTTCACTCGGTAGCGGAGCGTTATACATGGGCTGGATGAACAGGTGCCTGCTCTCCGAACCCACATAGTTCAAGCTCGCGGTGGTATTGGCGGTAAGCTGCCGCTCGAAACCAAAGTTGTACTCCATCGAGTAAGGAATCTTCAGGCGCGGGTCGGCTGCGAACGCGATGTTCGGCGAAGTGTTCGCCGGAGGCAGGAACGAACTGGCAGGCGGAAGATCATTCCAAAACACAGAATTTTGCTGGAGCACTCCGCTGGGGACACCGCGATTCAGGCTGCCAAAGGAAATACCGGCGCCGAAAGGCCACGCGATGCGGGGGTCCTGCGACTCCTGCACCAGCGTGTTGTTGTGATCGTCAAACATTGCAAAGGCGCCGCGGGCGACAGTTTTCGGCGTGATGCTATACGCAAAGCCGAAGCGCGGCTGCCAGCCGTTGTATTTCGGATCGAAATAAGTCTGCCGGACGTTCGGGAATGGCCACGACGGCGGAGTGAGCGGAAACGGATTCTGCGCGGTCGGAGCCGGAGGCGCCTGCACCAAAGGCACGGGAATAAGGAAGCAGGACTGAATCACTTGCGTGATCTCGGCTTGTGAAGTTCCTGGAGGCGTATAGGAAGGGCATTCGGGATTCCAGCCGGAAACCTGGTTATTTTTGTAGTGCGCGGGGGGAACGTAGTCATAGCGCAGACCGATCTCAATGTTGAGTTTCTTCGAGGCCTGCCACTTGTCCTGAACGTAATATCCCTGCCAGGTGGTGGTGTCATTCGCGGCGGTATTGCCGACGAATCCGAAAATGCTTGAGGGGAGGTTCAGCAGCATGCTGGCCAAGCCGTCGCCGGTGTCTGACGCATTAAGGCCGTTGCCATAAGTGGCGCTGGAGGCGAATTGATCAAAGCTCACGGTTGAGCCCCAACCATCATCGAAGCTGTGAACGTGGTAAAACATGAAACCGCCGCTGAACGTGTTCGATCCATGAATCTTCTGGAAATCGCCGCTGAACTCGTGGGAGCGGATGGGACCTAACGGAATGGCAAACTGGCCGGTGCCTCCCAGGCGCGGCGCCAGGCTGATCTGCGGGACGATGGGAATGCCGTCGCGGACCGGCTCGAAGGCTTGCGTGTTCGTTGCGTTCAGGAGGGCTTCGCCGCCGGGAATGTTGGTGGTGCCGAAGTTCGTGTAGTTGTAGCCATAGTGAAAGCTGGCCAGCAATGTGGGGGTGAACAGGTGGGTGTAGCCGACGGAAATGACCCGCGCATGATTCTTCGAGGTATTCGCTCCGGTCAGCAGCGAGGTGGGGAAAGTCTCATTCGGCTGGGAGTAGTAAAAGTTTCCGTGCAGGGCGTCATTATTGGCAAAGGTGTGATCAAGCTTCACCCCAAACTGGTCGCTGGAGATAACCTGGCTGCTTGGAGTGGTGAAATTGGGGAAGGGATTGCTGCCTGCCACGAAGTTGGGTTGGGGATACCAGGCGCTGAGGTAGGCAAGAGCCTGCTGGTTCAGCATACTGCTGGGAACGACGTTTCCTGGGAAAGGGTCGCGGACGAGCTGCCCGTTAGGCCCCGGACGTGTTGTATAGGGATTGTAGATTTGGCCCTCCATGACCGGACGCCCGAGAGGATCAAAGATGGGCGCTTTGGTCGTGGGATCGACCGATTGCTGACCTGTCAGCAGGTCAGAGAAGTCACCCTGCAGTTCGTTCGAAGTAGGGACATTATTGAATTGCGTGAATCCCTGGCTCGAGCGGAAGCCCTCCCAGTAGCCGAAAAAGTAGGTTTTCTTTTTGCGTCCGTCGTAATCCGGCAGCATCACCGGCCCGCCAATCGTAGCGCCATATTGGTTCTGCCGGAAGGCAGGCTTGGGCTGGCGCGCGAAATTGTCAAAGAAATTGGCAGCGTCAAATTTGTCATTGCGAATGAATTCCCAGGCGTCGCCGTGAATCTGATTTCCCCCGGACTTTGTGGCCACGTTGACGTTCGCGCCCGAAGAGATGCTGAACTGGGCGTCGGTAATATGCGACTGGACGTTGAATTCCTGAATTGCGTCCGGCGGCGGGCTGATGGCCCAGATGTTCGTGAAGATAGCGTTGTTCAGCACGCCGTCCAGCGTGAAATTATTCTCCTGGCCTCGCTGGCCGTTCACCGACGGGCTGAGTCCACCGCCGCCGATGGGAATCGTGAAACCGGACTGCTGCCCGCTTTCTTTGGGAGCCGCGCCCGGAGTGAGCAGCACAAGCTGCGTAAATTGCCGGCCATTCAAGGGAAGATCAACCACCTGGCGCGACCCGATCACCTGGCCAATGGTGGCGCTGGCCGTCTTGAGCATGGGAGGAGCGGCGCTCACTTGAACTTGCTGGGTGACCAGCCCTATTTTCAAAACGTAATCCGCCGCTAAATCCTGATTCACCTGCAATTCCACGCTCGCCTGCTCAACGGTGGCAAAGCCGGATTTGGAAACGGTAACGCTATAGCGTCCAGGGGGCAACTGGGTGATGGTATAAAAGCCGGCGGCATTCGTGGTGGCCTCCCGCACTTGCCCGTTCGTCAGATTCTTGATCACCACCTTGGCGCCAGGGACCACCGCGCCCGAACTGTCTGCGACGGTTCCGTGGAATGCCCCATTAATGGTTTGGGCGGCGGCATCGGTGCAGAGCAATCCGGCTGCCAAGGCGATCAGAGCAACGATCCAAATGACCGAAATTCTCGATTGCGGGCTGGGTTTCATAACCTATTCGTCTCCTGTTCGCTTACAGATGGACTTGATTCCCGACCGTACGGTCCGGCGCCGTTTGAGGCCCCGCGATTGAAGCTAACGCGCTTCCGGACGTCAGCGCAGCGTTTGAGCCTGCCGAAGATAAAGCCCTCTCCCGCCGGAAGAGGGGGGGTAAACCAGCGGATGAAGGCTTTTCTTCGGCAGGCTCAAACGCTGCTCGAGTTGTTAGAGCGATTCTCCCGGTGCTGAGAGGCTTCGCAAGCACCGAGTCTCGCGCTTTTTTAACACAACGCCCATCGCGTGTCAAGGCAAATGTGAATTCTGTATATTCCATTGAAAACACATTAAATAAAATGCAGTGGAAGGAGAGATCTGGGGCGCTTTCATCGGGGGCGCAGCAAGAGATGCCGCCGCAGGGCGAACGGTGTGCTACCGCCGCCCGCCCTTGAAATCGGCCATTCGGCGCTGGAGGAGGTGTTCTTCGGCGCGCCGCAGGTGCGCGAGCGCCCGGCGTCTGCGCTGCACTCCCAGCTCGACCACGAGAGCGTCCGCGACGGCGAGTTGGGTGACACGCGAGGCTAAAGGCGCTTGAAAATACTTCACTTCGCTGGGCGCCGCGTAGAGCCGGACGTCCGCCGTTTGCGCCAGAAGCGAGTCAATGGAGTTGGTAATGCAGACGGTTTTCGCGCCCTGGCTTTTGGCGAGGCGGAGGCATTCCACTGTCTCGCGCGTGCTGCCGGCCAGCGAGACGCCAATTCCGGCTTCGCCGGGCCGCATCTCCGCTGCCGCCGCCAATTGGAGGTGGGAGTCATATTCAATCTGCGCCGGTATCCCGATGAAGCGCATGCGGGCGTAAAGAGAATAGGCAACGGGATAAGAAAGGCCGATTGAAAACAGCACGGTGCGGCGCGACTTGGCGAGCAGTTTCACGGCGGATGCCAGGGTCTCCGGCGTGTTAAGCCGTACGGTGTCCTGCAGAGCTTTGATATGCTCCTCAAGTACTTTTTGAAGCCCCGCCGGGGCGCCACGGCGGCCCCCCTCTTGATTCGGCGAAGCGAACAACTGTTCGGAGAGTTCGCGGGCAATCGCCATCTTCAGAGCGGGGAAGCCCTTCAAGCCCAAAGACTTGCAGAATATGACGATTGACCCTGGACTTACCCCGCAGCGTTCCGCCACTTCCGCGATGGATTGGGCGATGAACTGCTCGGGATCCTTGATGGCGGCTTCCGCGATCCGGCGCTGCGCTTTCTTGAAAGTTGGCAGGCGGCCTTGAATTACCGGCAGTAATGTCCTGGGATGGCCAATCATTGGAAAGCTTCACCTGTTGTAAATTGACCGGGTTACAGTCGGTTTTGCCGGAACGACGCTTCAGGCGACCAGCCTCCCGGGGCGCCCGGCAATTCAACCCTTTAAGTCAGCCGTTTACTCTATCACGATCTCGACCGATGCCCCAGAGTGAAGATGGCCCCTTGCTATAGCGCGATCGGTTTACGGGTTTCCGCCTGCGGCAATCCAATGCGCTCCGTGTATACTGGCAGGGAAGAGCTTCCGTATGAATCCTAAAGCAATGCATTCCGGTTCCGAAACCGGAACCTCGTCCACGCAGGTGACCGATCCAGTGTGCGGGATGAAAGTTGACCCGCAGAGGGCGGCGGGAAGGTGGAACTACCACGGCCAGACTTACTATTTCTGCGGCCGAAGGTGTCTCGAAAAATTCCAGGCGAATCCGAAGGAATTTCTCGCCGCTGCGGAACCGCCCGCGCGCGCTTCAGAATTGCTTTCCGAAAGCACACCTTATGTTTGCCCGATGGACCCCGAGGTGCATGAGCCCAAGCCCGGCGCGTGTCCGAAGTGCGGCATGGCGCTTGAGCCGGAAATAGTGGCGGCGCCGATTGCCAGGACGGAATACGTCTGCCCGATGCATCCGCAGATTGTGCGGCAGGAGCCGGGCTCGTGCCCGATTTGCGGCATGGCCCTTGAGCCGCGCACCGTCACCCTGGAAGAGGCTGAAAATCCGGAGCTTGCGTCAATGCGGCGCAGGTTCTGGATAAGCCTCGCTCTCACCATTCCGGTGCTGGTCCTCGGGATGGGCCACATGATTCCGGGCCTCAATTCCATTCGCTGGCTGCACAGCCGCGGGGCTGAGTGGGTTCAACTTGCGCTCGCGACGCCGGTGGTCCTTTGGGGCGGCTGGCCCTTTTTTGAGCGCGGGGCGGCCTCCATCGTCCGGCGTTCTCTGAATATGTTTACGCTGATTGCCATCGGCACGGGAGTCGCTTACGTTTACAGTTGCGTTGCGGTCATTGCCCCCGGTATTTTCCCTTCAACCTTCCGCGGCGCGGGCGGCGCGGTGGGACTCTACTTTGAAGCGGCCACCGCCATTATCACGCTTGTTCTGCTGGGGCAAGTGCTTGAGCTTCGCGCCCGCAGCCGCACTTCGAGCGCGATCAAAGCTCTCCTGGGGCTTGCGCCTAAAACCGCAACGATTCTGCGCGAAGACGGGAGCGAAGCGGCCGTGCCACTCGACCGAGTTCAGCACGGTGACCGGCTCCGCGTGCGGCCGGGCGAGAAAGTTCCGGTGGACGGAATCGTGCTCGATGGCGCGAGCGCGGTGGATGAATCCATGCTGACGGGCGAACCGATGCCGGTGGAAAAGAGGCTGGCCAGCCGCGTAACGGGCGGGACCATCAACGGGACGGGAAGCTTCGTCATGCGCGCCGAGCGCGTGGGAAGCGAGACGATGCTGGCGCAAATTGTTCAGATGGTGAGCGCCGCCCAGCGCAGCCGCGCGCCCATCCAGCGGCTGGCGGATTCTGTGGCTTCCTATTTTGTCCCCGCGGTCGTGGCCGCGGCGATTATCACCTTTTTCATCTGGAGCGCTTTCGGACCGCCTCCGCGCATGGCGCACGCGCTGGTGAACGCGGTGGCCGTTCTGATCATTGCCTGCCCCTGTGCACTGGGTTTGGCGACTCCGATGGCCATCATGGTCGGCACCGGTCGCGGCGCGACGATGGGCGTGCTGGTGAAAAATGCCGAAGCGCTCGAAACGCTGGAAAAAGTAGATACGATTGTCGTGGATAAGACGGGCACGCTCACGGAGGGCAAGCCGCGCCTGGTATCACTCGTAACGGCGGAAGGTCACGATCGGGAAGAAGCGCTTCGTCTTGCGGCTTCGCTCGAGCGCGGCAGCGAGCATCCGCTGGCTGCCGCAATTGTGGCGGCAGCGCAGGAGAAAAAGCTGGTGTTAAGCGAAGCCGCCCAGTTTCGCGCCGTGAGCGGCAAAGGCGTGACGGGCCGGGTTGAAGATCACGACACCGCGTTAGGGAATAAGAGCCTTTTTCAAGACCTGAACATTGAGTTGGGAAGCCTCGCGACGCGAGCCGAACAGTTACGCTCCGAAGGGCAAACCGTGATGTTTCTGGCGGTGGATGGCCGCGCAGCGGGATTGCTCGGCGTCGCAGATCCAATTAAGAAATCATCGCGCGAGGCGATTCAGTCGCTCCGCCGCGAAGGTGTCCACATTGTCATGCTGACTGGCGACAACCGCACGACGGCCGCAACGGTTGCGCGCCAGTTGGGCATTGATGAAATTAAAGCGGAAGTCCTGCCGCACGAAAAGGCCGGCGTTGTGAAGAAGCTGCAAGAGCAAGGCAGGACTGTAGCGATGGCGGGTGACGGCATTAATGACGCGCCCGCGCTCGCGCAGGCCCAGGTGGGCATCGCAATGGGCACGGGCACGGATGTGGCAATCGAAAGCGCCGGAATCACGCTGCTTGAAGGCGACCTGCGCGGTATCGCGCGCGCACGCCGCTTGAGCCGTGCGACGATGCGAAACATCCGCCAGAATCTCTTCTTCGCATTTATCTATAACGCGCTGGGCATTCCATTGGCCGCTGGAGTGCTTTATCCCTTTTTTGGCCTGCTCCTGAGCCCCATCATTGCCGCCGCCGCGATGACCTTCAGTTCGGTTTCAGTTATCAGCAATGCGCTGCGCCTGCGCCACGCCAGACTCTAACCCGCCTTGTTTGTGTCCGCTTGATTCGGCCGAAGGAATATAATAAACGCGCAGCATGACGATAGAGGATTACAAATTGTCGTGACAGCTTTTCTGTAGCGGCGCTCTCTGAGCGCCGCCCTTTCTTGATAATGGCCGGCGGCCAGAGGCTGATTGAATAACGGCGTCGGCTCCTTGAAGTAAACTTGCGTTGTCCGACCAAGGCGACGCAAGAAAGGAGCCGAGCCAATGAACATTATCGGATGTGATTTGCATACGCGCTACCAGGTAATTGC
>DASUKV010000163.1:0-2125 GCA_036278555.1 Terriglobia bacterium | reverse complement strand
AACGTCTCCGATGTGGACGTCCTCGCCCTCCTTTCTTTCAATCTTGGCAAGCACGCCTTCGTGCTCCGCGGCAACTTCAAGATCGACTTTGTCCGTCTCGAGTCCTACCAGGACCTCGCCGGCGCTGACGCGGTCACCCTCTTTCTTGCGCCACTGGCCGACGGTGGCTTCCAAAACCGATTCACCGAGATCAGGAACAGTAATTTTTGCGGGCATGGCTTGTTGATCCTCATCTGGAATCCGGCGCTCGTCCCCTTCTAACGTTTCTTCAAAAGCACCGTCTCGCGGGTTCGCGCCTCTTTCATCTCAAAGGCCTGCGTGATGATCATTTTCTGGTTTGCGGCGTACCAGGCGGAAGATCCCTCGGCGGGGCTGGAGCTGCGGGGCCGCCCAATGTAATGCAGCGGACAGCGCCCGTCAATCAACCGCGCAAGCTGCAGCCGGATGAACTCCCAGGCCCCCATGTTGCGTGGTTCTTCCTGCAGCCAAACTACTTCGTCGAGGGCGCCGTAGCGGTCTAACAGGCTCTTCAAATCGTCCTCCGGGAAAGGATAGAGCTGCTCCACGCGGCAGATGGCCACCGAAGCATCGTTTTCCCGCTGTGGCGCCGAGATGAGATCCACGTACACCTTGCCGCTGCAAAGGATCAGCCGCCGGACGCGCTCGAGGCGCTCTGATGCCTGTTCATCGCCGATCACGCGCTGCCAGCGGCCCTCGGCCAACTCCTGCGGCGAGGAAGCCACCTTCGGGTGGCGCAGCAAGCTCTTGGGCGTGAGAATCACTAAAGGTAGCGGGTCTGTTTCGAGCAGGAGCGCCTGCCGCCGCAGCAGGTGGAAGTATTGCGCCGCCGTGGTGCAGTTGGCAATGCGCACGTTGATGGCGGCGGCAAGCTGAAGAAAGCGCTCGGGACGGGCGCTTGAATGGTCCGGCCCGGCACCCTCAAGGCCGTGCGGCAGCAAGAGCACGAGCGATGGCGTCAGTCCCCACTTCGAGCGCGCCGAGGCGATGAATTCATCAATCACCGTCTGCGCGCCGTTCACGAAATCCCCATACTGCGCTTCCCAGATGACGAGCCTTCCCGGCGCGTTGATGTTGTAGCCGTACTCAAACGCTAACACCGCGTTCTCTGACAACGGGCTGTTGCGGATTTCAAACGCGGCCTTTGCCTGGGGCAGGCTTTGCAGGGGAATATGACGCGCGCCGGTTTGTGCATCATGAAAAACCGCGTGGCGCTGGCTGAACGTGCCGCGCTCAATATCCTGCCCGCTCATACGCACCGCGACGCCATCTTCAAGGATAGACGCCAGCGCCAGTTCTTCCGCCGAAGACCAGTCAATGGTGATTCCATCTTCCTGGTCGAGGATCGTCCGCTTGCGCTCGAGAGCGCGTTCGAGCTTGCGATTCAGCGTGAAGCCTTCTGGAATCGCCCGCAGTGCCTGATTCAATTGACGCAGACGGCTGATGGGAACCCCCGTCCGGCACTGCCGTGCGGCGCCGGGCTGGGGAGCTTCGGGGACCGGTTCCATCAACTCTGTCTCGGGCTCGAGGGAATCAAAAACGCTCTGGATCCGCGCTTGATGCTTACGCACCAGTTCTTCGGCAAACCCTTCCTGGATGGCTCCCCGGGCGGCGAGGCTTTTCACCCAAAGCTGGCGCACGGTGAGGTGCTCCGCGATTTTTTGATACATCAGCGGCTGGGTGAAGCTCGGCTCATCCCCCTCGTTATGACCGTAGCGGCGGTAGCCGACAAGATCGATTAAGAAATCCTTATGAAAGCGAGCGCGATAAGCGAAGGCCAGCCGCGCGGCCTCGATCGAGGCCGCGGGATCGTCCGCGTTGACGTGCACGATGGGAATGCGGAAGCCGCGCGCGAGATCGCTCGCAAAAATCGTGCTGCGCCCTTCTTCGGGCGGTGTGGTGAAACCGAGCTGATTGTTGGCGATGATGTGCAGCGCGCCCCCGGCGCGGAACCCCGGCAGCTTGCTCAGATTGAGGGATTCCGCCACCACGCCCTGGCCCGGGAAAGCGGCATCCCCATGAATCAGGATGGGCAGGGTTCGGGTGGGATCGAAAAGGGGCGCGCCGGGTTGATCGGTGCGCGCGCCGCCCGCGCGCGCCATCCCCA
>DASUKV010000162.1:0-5500 GCA_036278555.1 Terriglobia bacterium | reverse complement strand
TGAATGCGATGGACAAAGGTATCCGCGTGGAGCAAGTGGCGACGAGCCGCGAGAATCTTCGCCGCGCGGGCATCCGCGCCTGCTTCTTCATTCAATTCGGATACGCAGGAGAAGCCTGGGAGGACATTCAGCAAACCATCCACTTGATTCGGCGGACCCGGCCGGATGATATCGGCGTTTCGGTCTCCTACCCTCTGCCCGGAACGCGCTTCTACGAGCGCGTCCGCGCCCAGCTCGGGTCCAAAACAAACTGGATCGACAGCGAAGATATTTCCATGATGTTCCAGGGCGCGTACACGACGGAATTCTACCGGGCGCTGCACGATGCGCTTCACGCGGAGGTTGCTGGCTGGAGCTTGCGCCGAACCTGGCCATTTCCGGTCATCTTTTCCGAAGGCACTCAGGCCGCCGAAGGAGCCGGCGATCCTGCTGACCTCTGGGCAAGAGTGGGAGTGATGGAGAAAACTTGCCGGAATGCGCGCCCCACGTTACTCCCGGTACTGGAGTGCCCGAGTGCGTGCTCCGCGTAATCGCAGCGGCGGCCTCTGGCCGAGGCTGTCCGAATGAGTGGCGCAGAAGGCGGCTTTGCCGCTTGCCTTGCGGAAAGCCTACGGCTTTCCGTGCAAATGCGCGTAATTTAGTGTTCCCGCAGGGCGCGAAGGCTGAGCCTTCGCGCCCTGCGGGAACAGATTCGATCTGCTGGCAAGCTTCCGGAAGGGCGAAGCCCTCCGCACAGCAAGCGGCAAAGCCGCGGATCGCACCCCAAAGTCGAGACTTAACCTTGATGAGCCTGCTCAAACAGCGCCGCTACAGCAAACATTGTCACTATAATTTGCAACTTTCAGTAGTGGAAGCGAGCGTATGGACCTCCTGCTAACCCACGGCTATTTCGTTAACGAGGACCCCAAAGAGGCGCGGATCATGAAGCCCTACGCGCCACTGGGGATTCTCTACTTAACTTCGCACCTGCGCGCCAAGGGGTTCGACATCGAAGTCTTTGATTCCACGTTTTCATCGCGCCACGACCTGTTTCAAGTCCTTCGGACCGCTTCTCCTTCTGTGCTGGGTATCTACGCCAACCTGATGACAAGGCGTAACGTTATCGAGATTCTTCAAGCGGCTAAGGAAGCCGGCTGGAAAACCATCGTGGGCGGCCCGGAGCCCGCCGCCTACGTCAAAGAGTACCTCGAGGCGGGCGCGGATATCGTGGTGATTGGGGAAGCGGAGCAGACTTTGGAGGAACTGCTGCCCGCCTTAAAGCAAGGTAGTTTCGCAGCTTTAGCTAAGGTCGACGGTATCGCTTTCCTCGGCGAAGCGGGGGAGATTCAACGGACGCAGCCACGGGCTTTGATCGCCAATCTTGACGCCCAGCCTTGGCCCAGCCGCGAGTCGATTAACGTCCCGCGATATATTGCCACCTGGCGCACGCACCACGGGGTAGGCTCTGTCTCGATTATCACGGCGCGAGGTTGCCCGTACCGCTGCCGCTGGTGCAGCCATGCGGTTTATGGAAACACACACCGGCGCCGCAAGCCCACTGCGGTGGTTGACGAGGTTGAATGGATTATGGGCCGCTATTCGCCCGACATGATCTGGATCGCCGACGACGTGTTCACCATCCATCACGGCTGGCTATTTCAGTACGCCGCCGAGATGAAGCGCCGCAATTTGAAGATCCCTTTTGAGTGTATTTCCCGCGCAGACCGGCTGAATCCGCAGGTGGCGGACGCTCTAGCGGAACTGGGATGCTTTCGCATTTGGATAGGCTCGGAAAGCGGCTCGCAAAGCATTCTCAACTCCATGGAGCGCGGCGTCACTGTGGAACAAGTGCAGAATGCCGTCCGGCTTTCGAAATCTCGCGGCATCGAGACCGGCATGTTCCTGATGTGGGGATATGAGGGCGAGCGCATGGAGGATATCGAAGCGACTGTGGATCATGTCAAACATGCGGACCCGGACATTTTTCTCACGACCGTCGCGTATCCCATTAAGGGAACGCCGTATTTCAATCAGGTAACGGATCGCGTGGTCCCGCCGCCGTCGTGGCAGGATGGCTCCGACCGTGACTTCAAAATTCGCGGCCGGCACTCCCGCCGGTTTTATCAATACGCTGATCAACTTCTCCACTCAGAAGTTGAGTTGCAGCGGCTCCTCACCAAGCAGGGCTTGCGCGCCTCCTATCCGGAAATCGAGTCAAGGATTGCCGAAGCGCGCGAAGGCCTGCGAACGTCTTATCAGGAAGTCGAAGCGTGAGTATGAGCATCCAAGCGGTTATTGAAGCGCCCTTCGATTCTGTCGCGGAATCGTACGACCGGACCTTTACGGAATCGTTCGTGGGTAGAGCGCAGCGAAATCTGGTGTGGCGCGAGATGGATCAACTCTTCCAGCCGGGGCAGCGCATTCTCGAAATCAATTGCGGCACGGGCGTCGACGCCATCCACCTGGCGCAACAGGGTATCCGCGTTCGTGCCTGCGATGCCTCTTCCGCCATGATCAGCGTCGCGCGCGCACGCGCCGCAACAATGGATCTCACAGCGCGAGTTGAGTTCCGGGTGTTGCGCACCGAAGAAATTCACCGGCTCTCCGGAGAGCCTCCGTTCGATGGCCTGCTCTCAAACTTTTCCGGCCTCAACTGCATTCGCGATCTCCGGCGCGTGGCTTGCGCGTTGGCCCGCCTGTTGAAGTCCGGAGCTAAAGTGCTGCTGTGCGTTTTTGGCAGGTATTGCGTCTGGGAAATACTTTGGAACCTGGCGCACGGGAATCTGAAGAGAGCTTTCCGCCGGCTTCCCACGGCTTCGGGTAGCAATTTCATAGGGGGCCAGAAACTCTATGTCCGTTACTGGTCTGTCAGCGAAATCCGTTCCTGTTTGTCGCCTTACTTTAGCCTTAAGCGCCGGGCGGGGCTGGGAATTACCGTGCCGCCCTCATACCTTGAGCCTCTAACCGGCCGGTTTCCGGCGATTTTTCGCAGGGCGGCGAATATCGACAAAGCTCTTTCCGGCGCCCCGATATTTCGCGATCTTGCGGATCACGCTTTACTTACGTTTGAAAGGTTATAACCATGGGCGCGCTTCTTCAATCGTCCGTTCAGCCCACGCCGGGCGCAGTCATTCTTTCTCGCCCTCAGCCTCGACCCGTTCATCTGCAGTGCCCCGCCTGTCTGCGTCCGATGGGCGTCCTCGATTTTTCCCGCCCATTAACTGAACCGCAGTGCCCGGCGTGCCGTTTCGTATTGAAGAACGAACTCGGCATCTGGAAGGCCCTCCCGCTTGGCCGTGAGGACCATTTCAGCCAATTCATCGAGGAGTACCAAACCGTCCGCCGCAGCGAAGGACGAGGCTCCCCAGGGGGCCTCTACTATCTGGCATTGCCTCACAAAGACATTACCGGAAGAAATTCCTGGCAGTGGAAAATTCGCGCCAAAAGCTTTCGCTACTTGCTGCGAAAGGTTCTTCCTCAGATCGCAGACGAGCGGGGGGGCGGACTGGACATTCTTGACGTTGGAGCAGGAAATTGCTGGCTGAGCTACCGGTTGGCGTTATGCGGGCACTGGCCGGTAGCGATCGATCTGCGCACCGACGAACTCGACGGGCTCGGCGCCGCCCGCCACTATCTCCGTTTTCTTTCGCGGTCCTTTCCACGATTTTTCGCGGAGATGGACCGGCTTCCGTTCGCCAAGGCGCAGTTCGATCTCGTGATCTTCAACGCCTCGTTTCACTATTCTGGGGACTACGAAGCGACGTTGGAAGAAGCGCTGCGTTGCCTGCGGCGCCCCGGACATATTCTTCTGATCGACTCGCCTTTCTACAGCAGCGAAGAAAGCGGCCGCAAGATGGTGGCCGAGCGGCGGCAGGCCTATCGCGAAAAGTACGGGTTTCCTTCGCAGAGCGTCTCAAGCGGCGACTTCCTCACCGGGCGCGACCTGGAGCAACTGACATCGAGATATGGCATCCAGTGGCAGTTGCAGAGGCCCTGGTATGGCCTGCGCTGGGCGCTGCGGCCGGCTCGGGCCTGGCTGCGGCGGAGGCGTGAGCCCGCCAAATTCTATTTGTTTTGGGGCACGGTGTAGTCCGCATGATCGTCCTCTATCACCCGAAGTCTACCAAGCCGCGCAGCAGGCGGTTTCCGCTGGCAGCGCTTTCCCTCGCCGGGATGATCGAGGGCCGCGAAGCCTACTCGATTGTGGATGGAAATGTGGACCCAAACCCGTTTGGAACCATCCAGCGATTGACCGAGGCCCATCCGGTGGAGTTGCTGGCGGTTTCCGTGATGCCCGGCCCGCAAATGGTCGCCGCGATGCACACGTGCCGCGAGGTCCGTGCGCACTATCCCGGCGTTCCGATCGTCTGGGGCGGCTACTTCCCTTCTATTTACACCGACACAGCTCTCAACGCTTCCTATGTGGATTTCGCCGTGCGGGGGCAAGGGGAAGAAACATTTGTGGAACTGATCAGCGCGTTGCGCGGCGAGCGGCCCCTAAGCTCAGTCCTGGGGCTCTCGTTCAAAGACAAAGATGGAACACATCGCCACAATGGCCATCGCCCGATGAAGAGCCCGGACGCTTTTCCCTGGGCGCCCTTTCACCGCATCGAAGCCGGGAGATACATCCTTCCCACCTTTCTCGGAGAGCGCACGGCGGTCCATCAGGCCAGCGTGGGCTGCCCCTTCCGGTGTAATTTCTGCGGTGTGATCTCCGCGTTTGGCAGTCAGGAAAAAATGGAAACTCCCGCTCGCACCGAGGCCATCCTGCGGCATCTCGTCGAAAACTACGGCGTCGACGCCATGCAGTTCTACGACAACAACTTTTTCCTGCGCGAGGACCATGCCCGGGAGTTGGCCGAGCGGATCACGCCGCTAAGGCTCCGCTGGTGGTGTGAGGCGCGGATTGATATCTTCCTACGCTACTCGAATGCGACGCTTGAGGCGATCCGCCGCTCCGGCTGCACGATGATCTTTTTCGGCGCCGAATCGGGATCCGACTGGGCGCTCAAGGAAATGAACAAACAGCTTTCGACGGAACAAACGCTCGCGCTTGCCCGCCGCATCCGCGACTTCGGAATAATTCCGGAATTCTCCTTTGTGGTTGGCAACCCCAAGAATCCCGAGCTCGATACGAGTGAGTGCCTGCGGTTTATTCGCAAGATCAAAAGAATTAATCGCCAGGCGGAAATCATTATCCAGCACTATATCCCCGTTCCGCAGCGCAGCCGGATGTATGGCGACGTAGAGGATAAACTACGGTTTCCAGATACCGTGGAAGAGTGGGCGACGGACCGCTGGTTCAGCTTTACGGTTCGCAAGGAGCCGGCGACGCCCTGGCTGCGCGCGTCCACGAAAAAGCTCATCGACGATTTCGAGCTGGTGGTTGCTTCCCGCTGGCCCACCACCCAGGACATCCGCCTTCCCTCCTGGGGACGCCGGCTGTTGAAGCTGCTGAGTTCGTGGCGCTATGCACTTGGAATTTATCGCTGGCCGCTTGAGCTTGCCTGGGCGCAGCGGT
>DASUKV010000161.1:0-5105 GCA_036278555.1 Terriglobia bacterium | reverse complement strand
GTCTTCGGTCACGCGCAGCCGGCCGACGAAGTACCCCGCGACGCAGCTTGCCGCCACAGCCGCCGCGAGGCCCCAATAGACAAAGCGAATGAGCGGAGCGCGGCCGCTCTTGCGAAGATAGCCCGCGACGATCCCCACAATCAGGGCTGCCTCAACACCTTCGCGCAGCGTGATAACAAGCGAATCGAACATATCAGGAAGTGACGGGCGGTTCGGATGTTTGCTGTAGCGGCGGCCGCCTCGCCGCCGAACTCGTCCTCTAAAACCGGTGCCGAAGACGCCGCCGCTACAGCTACTTTCAGGGCAGATGGAGCAAGGTTCCAGCGGGCTTCTCTATTGAAAACCGGGCACTTACAGCCACGCTAGAGATTGCCTCTTAAATCCGTACCTTTTTGTAAAGTTGATTATATCCAACTTCCCCGGTTACCGCTACGCCGGAATTGGGCAGGCGCAAAATTTTATCTGGCGCGATGTCTCAGGATGTCTGGTTGCGCGGCGCGCGGTCAAAATGGAGAATGCGCTCCATCAGGAAATCGCCGGTGATCGGCTCGCCGCTCAACATCATGGCCAGCAACTCACCGCCGAGCACCTCCGGCGCGATCACGAAATCCGGCTGCACCAGCCGGATGCGCTCCATGTGCTTGCTGTCGCTGATCGCGACCACGGTTTTGGCGCGGCCCTTGAGTTCCTTAACCGCCAATACGATGAAAGCGTTGTCCGAATCATCGGCGCGCATGGCGAGGACGGCCTGGGCCTCGACGGCGTCTGCCTTGCGAAGGATTTCAAGGCTGCTGGCGTCTCCGATAATCAGGTCGTCCGGTTCGATCTCCCCGGATGTTGGCGCCTGCGGCATGATGAGAGTCACCGTCTGGTTGCGTTTCTTAAATTCGCGGTAGGTGTTGTAGGCGAGAGGCGTGGCGCCGATCACGATAAAGTGGTTGGTGCGTTTCATGCGTTTTTCCTTCCGGTTAGTTAAACGTCCGATCATCGGTCCGGCGATGGCGGTGACGGACGTTGCGAAGACCGCGAGGCCGAGAATAATCACCGAAACGGTAAACAGCCTTGCCTCGGGCGCCTTGGGAGTGATGTCGCCGTAGCCGACGGTTCCCATGGTAACAACGGCATAGTAGAATGCCGTCACCAAATCCTTGATCTGTGGAGAAAATTGATCGCCGAGGTAAAGGCTGCCGAAGACGGCGTAGATCAGAAGCAGCAAAGCGCTGGTGACGGCGAAGAGGGTTCCGGCCGCGAGGCTGCTGCGATCAAACCAGCGGTAAGCGAGCAGCAGCGCGAGCAGCAGGATTCCGTCGTAATAGGTGAGGGCCCGGTGATGGGCGTGGCCGACGATGACCGCGCTCAAGACCGTGCAGGCGGTCAGCACCAGCGCGACGATCCAGGCGAACCGGGACCGGAAGAGCAGGCCCACGGACATGATGAGCATGGCCACGCCGATGAGCACGTAAGGCATGCTGGACGGGCGGAAATCGAAAATGTTCTTGGGGAAGTCCGAGAGCAGGACGTGCCGTTGCAGGGTAAAAATGATCCACAGAAGCACGAACCCGGCCCAGGCGAGCGCCAGCGAGAGCGGGATGTGCGGGAACCAGTAGCGAGCGCGAACGGACCGGCCCGCCTGCTGTGACAAGCGCTTCAAACGCGCAAAACGGGACGGGCGCCAAGGAACGTTTTTATCTTCGGGCATCAGAAAAACTCTCGAGGTCCGACTGCTAATATAGCAAACCTTGAGGATCACCCAGTCTATGGATCCTGGGCTTCTGGCTGCGACGGCCCGGACTGTTCGAAAAAAAGAGTGGTTTAGTGAGGTTTTTTCTATTTGACCTCGCGCCCCGAAGCGATGAAAATCGGCGCAGACTTGGCATTCAAGCTGCTCCTTTTCCCGCAATCAGGGTAAGCAGTCTTGATCCTTTGAGGAGGGCGCCCATGCCTGAAGCATCTGTGCAACCTGAAATAAATACCGACGCGATGATGGCCTTTGCCCACAAGGTGGTGGGCGATTTGGCCGCTGCCATGTCGGGACCCTTGCTTTACATCGGAGACCGCCTGGGGATGTTCAAGACCCTGGCGGAAAGCGGCCCTTTAACGGTCGAAAATTTAGCGCAAAAACTGGGCCTTAATGAGCGTTACGTGCAGGAATGGTCCTCCGCGATGGTGGCGGCGGAATATTTGAAATACGATCCTCGGACCCGCCAGATTTCCTTGCCACCCGAGCACGCGATGGTGCTGGCCCATGAGGACAGCCCGGTTTTCACCGGCGGGCTAACGCAAATGATTCCGGACCACTATCGCGTGATGCCGCGCGTGATGGAAGCGTTTCAGCGCGGCGGCGGCGTGCCCTACTCCGATTACTCGGAGGACACTTTCATCGGTACAGAGCGCCTGTTTCGCACCGGGTATCTGAACTTCCTCGGCCAGCTATGGCTGCCCACCATGCCCGATGTGGTGAAGAAACTGGAGGCCGGAGCGAAAGTCGCGGATGTGGGATGCGGCCGAGGCGCGGCGCTGCTGCACTTGGCGCAAAGGTTCCCCAATTCGCTCTTTTCCGGCTTCGACAATTACCCGCCCGGGATTGAGTACGCTAATCAAAATGCCCGGAAGCACGGGCTTGCTGACCGGCTTTCGTACGAAGCGCGCGCCGCCACCGATCTGCCGCAAACCCGAGATTTCGATTTGGTGATGACCTGCGACTGCCTGCACGACATGGTGGACCCTGCCGGCTGCGCGCGCTCCATCCACGGCGCGCTCAAGCCGGACGGGACGTGGTTCTGCATCGAACCGAATGTGGGGGATAATTTGGAGCAGAATATCAGCCCCATCGGCAAGCTGTTCTACTCGGTCAGCACGCTGCAATGCATGACCTGCTCGCTGGCTTATCAGGGTGCGGGATACGGCGCGGGCATGGGCCCGGCCAATGTGCGCAAGGTTGCGGAGGGCGCGGGATTCAAGCGTTTCAAAAAGCTTGCGATTGAGAATCCCTTCAACCAGTTTTTTGAGATTCGGCCTTAAAATCGCAGCTCCAGGGGCTAAGAAAGCGGCTTTTTGGCGTTCGCCGAAGCCGAAATGAAAGCGGGCTTTTGAGAGGGAGTTTTAGCCCGCCAGCGGTTCCCGTCCTGGTAGAACAAGAAGCTTCCTATGCGAAAATTCCTGACGGCCGTTGTAGCCGTGTTTGTGGCTACAGCGGTCCTGAGTTTTCTGATTCACGGAGTTCTGCTGCAGCGGGCATATCAAATAACTCCACAGTTGCTCCGCGCGCCGGCGGACTTCAACGCGCACGCTCTCTTTTTGCTGGTGAGCTTTTTCTTCTTCGCTCTGGGTTTTGTTTGGATTTACGGCGCTCGGGTGGAGGCGAAGCCGTGGGTGGCGCAGGGAATACGGTATGGAATCGCCGTTTGGCTGATCGTTTCGGTCAGCCGGTATGTCAGCTACTTTGCGATCCAACCTTGGTCTGTGCGGGTGGTTCAGCTACAAATAGCTTATGAGTTCGTTATGGCCTTACTGCTGGGCTTGATCGTCGCCGCAATCTACCGGAATGCCTTTTCCAAAGCGCCGATCAATGTTCCGGGCGGCGCGAACGCCTGACAGAGCGCCCCGCAACGAGCCTGGCAGTTTAGCCGCAGCGTCTTCAGCTTCACTCTGCGATTCTTCAGCAAGATCACGGCATTCTTTACCGAATTTTCACGCCGCAAATGATGCCTGAACGTGCCGAGCGGACTGACACTCTCAATGACTCTGTCGCCGAGGGTGCGCTCAAGGCCAGCCAACCGCCCGAGACCGAACTTGCTGCTCATTTCCACGCCGACCTGCTTGAATACCTGATCGCTAACTCCTTGGGGTCTGATCCCGCAGTTCTGGCGCTTCACCGCTACTTGCCCGCCGAGATATACCTCGAAGGCGAACCTGCTGACCTGGATAGCAGCGTCGCTCTCGCCGTTGTTGAGCTTGTGAGAGACGGAGATCTCAAGGAATTGGGATTTGAGGTTCACTCCGTCGGGCTGTGCGAGACAGGTTCGCTCCGTATCAAATTTGTTCTTCGCTCGCTTGAACGCCTTACTCTCCAAGGCGTCCGCGACCTCACTGAACGGATCAAGGAAGCTTGTGAAGACTCCCTGAATTCCACCCCTGGCGTGCCTGAACCCGCAAAAGAGAACAAGAAGGCGACGTTGATTGATGCTCAAATTCTTCAAGCAAAAGTCACGGCCTATGCCGCGGCTGCGACGTTCATTATCACGCTGCTCAGCGCGGCGGTGGCGGGATATATCAATTGGGGCCATCTTCGGGCCGAAAAACGAGCCGACCGGCCCGCCATCATCCTTCGCATTGAACCTTCCTCGCGGGCTTTTACCGTTCCAGGCTACCCGCAACAGCCTCCTGATAGGCTCGAACAGCAGGGCGGACAGGAACTTTAACGGAAAGCAACATCACGATAGGGGTGTAGTCCTTCACCCTAACAGGCACTTCGGAAAGGCCTCAGATAATTGCCTAGAGGTAAGCGTTAAAGTAACGCTCTCGAGGACGTATCGCTTGCCCGGAGGGCAAGTCCGTGAATAGCCGTAGGTGGAACCTACGGAAGTAGATGCATCCCGATAGCCACAACCCCGGGAGGGGTCGTAGAGCCCTTAAGAATAATTTGGTCAATCCCTGTGCGGGGTTGATTCGATTTTTGGCGGCTCGTTTTCCGTAGGTTGCACCTACGGCTACGCACAGGTCGCCCCCTCACGGGGCTGTGCCAATGCTGAGGCGATTCCGGCGCGGCGATTTGAAGCGGCGCGAAAGGTTCTACGACTCTCTTGGGGTCAGGAGATATGGAAAATTCCGGTTTCTTGGGGGGTTGCCCTCGTTTATTTCATCCATCTGCTCCCGGAGGCGGGTTCAATGGCAATTAGCCGCATCTTCGGGGAGCGCGCGGATCGCGGCGGTTGAGCCGGCTGAGGCGGTTACATCCGGGCAGGGATCTCGATGCCAAGCAGCTCAAGCGCCTGGCTCAGCGTCTCGCTCGAGAGATATACCAGCGCCAGCAGGAACCGCTGAAGGTCAGGATCGGTCTCGTGGAGGACGGAATGGTGGTGATAAAAGTTGTTAAAAGCCTGCGC
>DASUKV010000160.1:0-11306 GCA_036278555.1 Terriglobia bacterium | reverse complement strand
GATGGCAGGGTGGACGCGAGCCGGCTCGATTATATCCATGCGAGCAAGACCGGAGCGCTCATTCGCATGGCGGCGCGGATGGGCGCCATCTGCTCCGGGGCGGAAGCGGACGATCTGATTCACATCACGGTGTACGGCGAGAAAGCCGGTTTGGCCTTTCAAATCGCCGATGACCTGCTCGACGAGATCAGCTCCACCCAGGATCTTGGCAAGACCGCTGGGAAAGACCGCAAACAAAATAAGGCGACCTATCCGGCATTCTACGGGATTGAGGCATCCCGCCGGAAAGCTTTAGATCTCGCGAAAGAAGCTTCGGAAGCGCTTAAGCCTTACGGAGAGCGCGCGCAAAGGCTCTGCGACCTGGCTTACTATCTGGCCGAAAGGACTTCTTAAATGACATACCAATACTTGACGCACATCGATTCGCCTGCGGATTTGAAGAAGCTGCCGCGCGAGGCCTTGCCCCAGGTGGCGGAAGAGCTGCGCGATTATCTCATTTCGGTCGTTTCCAAGGTCGGCGGGCATCTGGCCTCAAGCTTGGGCGCGGTGGAACTCACGCTGGCGCTCCACTACACGTTCGACGCTCCGCGGGACAAGATCGTGTGGGATGTAGGACATCAGGCCTACGGCCATAAAATCCTTACCGGCCGCCGCGACCGGTTCCCGACGCTGCGCCAGTACGAGGGTATTTCGGGCTTCCCCATGCGCTCGGAAAGTCCCTACGACACCTTCAACGTCGCGCACGCCTGCACCGCAATTTCCGGCGCGCTCGGCATGGCGGCTGCGCGCGACCTGAAGGGCGAGAACTTTCATGTGGTCGCCGTAGTCGGCGATGCGGGTCTGACGGGGGGCGTGGCGCTGGAGGGTATCAACAATCTGGGGACATTGCAGAAGAAAGTGCTGGTGATCCTGAATGACAACGAGATGTCGATTTCCCCCAACGTTGGGGCGATCGCCGGTTATCTGAACCGCATCGTGCACGATCAGCCTTATCATCGGGTAACGCACGAAATGGAAAAGATGATCCTTGCCGTTCCCCGCGTGGGTCCGCGCCTGCTCAGGCTTTCGCGGAATCTTCTGGATTCGGCCAAAACCTTGCTCATTCCCGGCATGGTGTTCGAAGAGCTGGGGTTTGATTACATTGGCCCGGTGAACGGCCATAGCCTTGACGAACTGCTGCAGGTGCTGGCGAAGGTGAAGGACAATCCCGGCCCGACGCTCTTGCACGTGGTCACACAGAAAGGCAAAGGCTATCCCCACGCGGAAAAATTGCCCATGAAATATCATGGGGTCACGCAATTTGACGTTTTGACGGGCGCCTTTCACAAGGCGCCGGCCAAGGCGCCCTCCTATACGTCCGTGTTTGGCAAGGCCATGTGCGAGCTGGCGGAGAAAGACCCACGTGTTGTCGCTATCACCGCGGCGATGTGTGACGGCACGGGTCTCGACGAGTTCTCCAAGAAATTTCCCAAGCGTTTTTTCGACGTCGGCATCGCGGAACAGCATGCGGTGAATTTCGCAGCGGGGCTTGCTTGCGAGGGGATGCGACCGGTGGCGGCGATTTACTCGACGTTCCTGCAACGGGCTTACGATCAGCTCGTTCATGATGTTTGCTTGATGCGCCTTCCGGTGACGCTGGCGCTTGACCGTGCGGGAATTGTGGGCGCGGATGGTCCGACGCACCATGGGCTTTACGACTTGGTATATCTTTCCGCGCTGCCGGGCATGACTGTGATGGCGCCCAAAGATGAGAGCGAGTTGCGGAATATGCTCGCGACCGCGCTCAGCGTGAACGGGCCCGCCGCCGTGCGCTACCCGCGTGGCAATGGCCTGGGCGTGCCCATTGACCCTGAATTCAAACCGCTCGAAATTGGCAAGGCGGAGATTCTGCGCGAAGGGGACGACATCGCAATCCTCGCCCTCGGCAGCATGGTCTACCCCTGCCTTGATGCCGCCGCGCGGCTGGAGGCGCTGGGCATCCACGCCACGGTGATTAACGCACGCTTCATGAAGCCGCTCGATGAGGAACTTTTCTGCGTGCTGGCGGCGGAAAAGCAGTTTCTGGTGACGGCGGAGGAGGGGACGGAAGCCGGCGGCTTTGGCGCGAACGTCGCGGCCATGCTGCACGGCCACAAAATCCCCACCAGCATTTTGCGGATTGCCGTACCCGACCGCATCATTCCGCACGGCGCGCCCAACCTGCTGCACGCGAAGTATGGCCTGGATACGGACGGAATCGTGGAAAAGATCAAGAACTACGCGGAGGGATTTCCGCTGCCTGCTGAGGTTCGCTACCGCTCCGCGCAGCACTCGTAAAGGATTCGGTGTCCGAATCCCTTTCCCAAACGCCCGCTCTCTCGGCGCGGCGGCCAGTCCGTCCTGCATGCCTCGACTTTCTTCCCCTAAAATCCGGATTGATCGCCTTCTGGCGGAGCGAGGCCTGGCAAAATCCCGGGTAGAAGCCCAGGCCTTGATTCTGGCCGGACAGATCTTAGTCAATGAGCAGAAAGTTGATAAATGCGGCACGCTCGTCGAAAGGTCTGCCGAAATCCGCATCCTGGGCGGCAAGCCGCCCTATGCCAGCCGCGCCGGACGAAAGCTTGAAGCGGCGCTGGATTATTTCAAGATCGATCCTGGCGGCAAAATCTGTCTTGACATCGGCGCTTCGACGGGAGGATTCACGGACTGCCTCCTCAGCCGCGGCGCCGCGAAGATTTATGCGGTGGATGCCGGAACGAACCAGATGGATTGGAGGGTGCGCCAAAACCCGCGCGTGGTGGCCCTGGAAAAGACGAATGCGCGTTATCTGCGCTTTGAACAAATCGGCATGAAAGTTGATTTCGTGACGATGGACGTTTCCTTCATTTCGTCGACACTCATCCTACCCGTACTGCCGGAGATCTTAGAACCAGGCGCGGCAGCGCTGATTCTTGTAAAACCGCAGTTTGAGGCGAGCCGTGAAAAGATCGGCAAAGGCGGTGTGGTGCGTGATCCGGGAGTGCATCAGGAAGCCGTACAAAAGGTTTCGCGAAAACTTTCGGAATTGAACTTTGAAGTGCAAGGCTCCGTCGAAAGCGCGCTGCCCGGGGCGGAAGGCAATCGCGAATTTTTTGTCTATGCCCTGTGGCGCTGAAGTAGCCCCGTCCGGTTACGGGGTGTAGTATTTGGCGTTCACCTCGGTGAAGCTGTTCCACTTCTCCGGAAGATCGTCGAGCGGGAAGATTGCGGAAACAGGGCACACCGGCACACAGGCGCCGCAATCAATGCACTCCGCCGGATCAATATAGAGCTGCGAAAGATCCGCAAAATTCGCTTCGTCCTTGCGCGGGTGAATGCAATCCACCGGGCACACATCGACGCACGCGGTATCTTTGGTCCCAATGCAAGGCTCAGCGATGACATAGGCCATCTTCAGTTCTCCTTTTTCCGGACGATCTCTCCAATGACCATCCCTTCATAAGATTACGATGCCCGGCTCGCGGCTGCGACGACTTAAGTCGTCAAGGGATCGCCGTAATCTCACCCGATGCGGTATTCTTGAGTGTTCACATCAGATATAATGCCCGGTTAAGCGGAAAGGCTCGCGTCTTAATTTCACCCGCCCGGCGGCCCCGCGCGGCGTCCTCAGGAGAAAATAAATTGATGAATCGAAATTGCCTTCTTCGCGCACTGGCCATCGCAGCGCTTTCGGCTGCTTCCGTTTTTGGCCAGCAAAGCGCCAATCCGATCGTGCAGGAGCTGAAAAGCCCGAACGCCGATATTCGCGCCAAAGCCGTCCGCCAACTGAGTGAATCCGGGGACACGTCCGTGGTTCCAGCGCTCAACGCTGACCTCACCGACCCCAGCGTCAAGGTACGTAAAGAGATCATCGTGGCGTTGGTGAAGTTGCATAGCGTTCAGTCACTCGAGGGCCTGCTGCGCGCGACCAAAGACAGCGACCCGGACGTGCGTACTCTCGCCGTGCGCGCCACCATCGGCTGGTACACCGGGAATATTCCCGCCCTGGGCTTCAAGGGCATGTTCAAGCGCAGTTATCATAACGCCCTGAGCGCGTTTCAGACGGATGTCACCCACGTCCGCCCCGGCTTGCGCGTCGACCCGAAGGCGGTTTCGGCGCTCCAGGTGGCGATGAATGACACGCGCTCAATCGAGGCCGCCCGCGAAGCGGCTTACGGGCTGGGCGTCCTGCTGGCGCACTCTGCGGTCCCGGACCTGGTCAGGGCGGCGCACTCACCGGACGGGGAGCTTGCCGTGAATGCTTTGAATGCGCTTTCCAAAATCAAGGACGTCTCCGCCGGACCTCAACTTGTGGACCTGTTGGATTCGGCCAATAAAGACGTGCGGCAAGCGGCATGCATCACCACCGGCATTTTGCGAACGAAATCCGCCGCGCCGAAGCTTCAGGAAATTTACCAGAATGACGCCGACAAGGACACGCGCAAAGCCGCGCTTGACGGCCTTGCGTTCATTGGTGATCCGGCTTCTTACCCGGCTTTCATCAAAGCGCTTTGGAGCAAGGACTCGGACGAGCGGGAGTACGGCGCCGAGGGCCTGGCGCGCGCCCGCGATCCCAAGGCGCTGAACGATCTCGAAAAGCGGCTGTCGGTTGAAAAAGACGGGGGCGTGAAACTCGCCATCCAATTCGCCCTCACGTCGATTGGGCAGAAACAACACTTGCAGAATCTGGTGGACGGGCTCAGTTCCCGGTCGCGGGGCGAGGTGGCGCAGAGCTATTTGATTGAGCTGGCGCGCAGAAAAGATTTGCTCACCGCCCTCTATCCCTACCTCAGCAGCAAGGATGCGGACATCCGGCAAAGGCTCTGCGTGGTGCTGATGTATTCCGGCGATTCGTCGAGCATTTCTTATCTCGAGCGCCTCACCCACGACCGCAATAACGATGTCGCTGCGGCGGCATTGCGCGCCTTACAATCCGTGCGGGCGAGAGAGAACGCCGGAACTCCGGCGGCAACGGCTGCATGATTTATGTAACGCAGTTCGTTCAAGGGCGTGCGGGATGCGCGAATGGAAGGCGCAGAGGGCTGAAGGCCTCGGCGAGCGGAGGCGGCGCGAAGAGTTCCGGGTGGATGAGATGAGCAAGAATCTCAAGGCTCTCGACAATGCGCGGGCCGGGACGGGCGAAAAAATGCGAGCCGTCCGTAGCAAAAACGCGGCCTGCCTGAAACGCGGGCAACCCTGATGCGCCTTCGAAACCGGCCAGGATAACGCCTTCCTGCTCTGCACGCGCGAGCTCAAACCCGCAGCAGGTGAGCACGATCACTTCGGGAGAGAATTCGAGCACCCGCTTCCACTCGATGCGGCGCGAAGGCCGATGCAGGTTTGCCAGATCGTCGCGGCCTCCGGCAAGCTCCACGAGTTCCTTCATCCAATGCCCTCCGCAGTAGGGCGGGTCCACCCACTCCATGCAGAAGACGCGCGGCCGGCGGCGGCCGGCGGCAGTTTTCTCGCGCACCGTTGCAACCCGCTTCCGGAGCGCGCCCACAACTTTTGCTCCTGCGGCTTCTGATCCGGTAGCCCTTGCCACCGTCAGAATATTTTGAAAAATATCCTCGAGCGAGCTCGGCTCAAGATTTAGAATCTTCGGCTGCGCGGGCAAGGACTTCACCGCTTCCTGCACATGATCGAAGGAGACCGCGCAAACATCGCAGAGGCGTTGGGTGAGAATCAAATCTGGCCGCAGGGATTCGAGAAGCGGGAGGTCCAGTTCGTAAAGCGAGCCTTGAGTCTCAAGCGTCGTGCTGACCGTGGAATCAATCTCGCTGCTGGAAATTCCAGGAGGGATATTGCTGCGGGTAATTTTGGGTAGCCGGACAGCCGCAGGCGGCTCATCGCATTCGTGGCTCACGCCCACGAGCGAATCACCCAGTCCCAGCGCGAATACGATTTCCGTCGCGCTGGGAAGCAAAGAACAAATCCGCACGGGACGAAACCTCTTTATTGAACGCGGACTTCGGCCGCGGCGGGTTTACGATGAGTCAGCCAGTAATACGAGCCGAACATGATGGCGTTCCAGACGAGGTCGCCGATGAGGTCATTGAAGTAGAAGGGCACGCCGGCCACATAGCACGCCGTTAGACCCGCAGTACTGCGCGGGTACATGGTGAAGCTCAGCCAGACGCCAAAATTGGTGAACAGGAAAAAAAGGGTCGAACCGGCCACCGACGCCCCCGCGATGCGGTACCAGTTGAATTTGCCGCGCAAGGTCCAGCCGAGGAGCCCAATCAGCAGGAACCCCGTCCAGGTAAAGGGGCTGAACCAGGAATAGGCGCCGTGATAAAGCAGCAGATCCACCGCGTAATCGCTCACCAGGAGCGCCGCCAGAGGAATCAGCAGGGATTGCTTTTTGCTGCGAAACACCGCGCCGCTGAACAAAAACATCGCCGCGATGGGAGTCCAATTCCAGGGGTGGGGGATAATCCGAAACAGAATCGCGCCGAGAACATACAGGTAAACGACCATAGAAATCCTCCTGATGTTCAAACAGTATAACGGAAAAGCGTGCCTTGTGAACCCCTATTTTCTGCTGATCCCTGCGGGGCGCAGCAACCAGCGCCCCGACAAGTATCAGCGTGCCGGCAACAGCTTTTGACGCGGCGCAAAGCGTATTGGTATACTAAAAAAGCCTGAGGAGGTTCTCTTGCCGCTCTACGAATACCAGTGCCAACAGTGTAAGTCCATTTCCGAGAAGATCCAGAAATTCTCAGACCGGCCGTTGACCCGTTGCGAAAAATGCGGCGGCAAACTGGAGCGCCTTCTCTCCTCGCCCGCGATTCAATTCAAGGGCTCGGGCTGGTACATCACGGATTATGCTCGTAAATCCGGCGGAGACGGCAAGAGTTCCGAGCCTGCCAAAACGAGTTCTTCAGAAAGCAAGGACGGCAAAAGCAGCGAAGCTTCGAAGGCTTCAACTCCCAAGACCGAGACTTCCAAACCCTCTCCGGCCACGAAATAACTTTCCGCAGGTTCCCCCTACGGCTACTCACGGGCCGCCCCTCGCGGGGCTAAGACGCCGAAAGACCGGCGGGCAGAGGCCGCCGCTACAAGTACAGCTCTCAAATCTTCAAGCCCTTCAGGTATTTCCGGAACTGTTTCCCAAGCTCCGGCGTTTTCAGCGCCATTTCGACCGTCGCTTCGAGGAAGCCCAGCTTATCCCCGGCATCATAGCGCCGGCCTTCGAAAACGTAGCCATAGATCGGTTCTTTCCGCAGCAGCCGCCGCAAACCGTCCGTCAGTTGAATCTCAGAGCCGGCTCCGCGCCGCGTCGAAGCGAGTTCTTTGAAAATGCCTGGGGTCAGAATGTAGCGCCCGATTATGGCGAGGTTCGAGGGCGCTTCCTCGGGCCGGGGCTTTTCCACCATGTCGGTGATGCGGAAGAGCCGGTTCCGCCGGTCCCCGTCCTCAACGAGATGGCCCTGGATAATCCCGTAGCTCGAAACCGCGTTCTTCTCCACCTGCTGGATGGCGACGACGCTGCTTCCGTACTGCTCGTACACGTTCATCATCTGCTTGATACAGGGAACGGGCGCATCAATGATGTCATCGGAAAGCAGGACGGCGAAGGGCTCATTATCCACCCAGTCCTTCGCCATCAAGATCGCGTGCCCGAGGCCCAGAGGATGCTTTTGCCGCACGTAGATAATCTGCGACAGCCGCGAGATTGAGCGAACCTGTTCGAGCATCTGTTCTTTACCGCGCCCGGCCAGCATCTGCTCGAGCTCGTAGGAAACGTCAAAGTGATCTTCGATGGCATCCTTGCCGCGCCCGGTCACGAAGATCGCCAGCGGAATGCCGGATGCGGAAACTTCCTCGACGGCATACTGCACCAGGGGCTTATCGACGACCGGCAGCATCTCCTTCGGCTGCGCTTTGGTCGCCGGCAAAAAACGCGTGCCGAGTCCTGCCACGGGCAGCACTGCTTTGCGAATTTCCATTGTCACCTCATGCGGTTGTGAGCTGTAGCGGCGGCCTCTGGCCGCTGGTTTTTTCGGCAATGGGGACACCACCGCTACAGCGGATTGCCACCGAAAAGCCCACGGTCAGGAAAGCGCTGACCGTGGCTGCCCCTTCTGAAAACGTGGCCAGCCTGTGTGACCCTTTCAGGGTCAGGGTCTCGAGGGTTTCCATTTCCGGGGGCGTTGCCCCCGGCTATCCTATGAATCCCCTCCGGGGATTCGCCCAGTCACTGCGGGCCATCGTACCCTGAAAGATTATCCGATGCGGAGGGCGACGGCTCCTCCGAGTCGATTCAACCGGTCAATGCCTGCCGCCGCACCCTGAAAGGGTATCATTCAATAGCCGGGGGCAACGCCCCCGGAAGGAAAGCACGCCCTTCGTCCGACCCTGAAAGGGTCGCATCCAGCCAGAACGACACACAAAGGGGTTTGGCGCTTCCGGCCCGTCCAGCAGCTTATGCTAACATAATCCCCGGAGTTGTCCGGCATGCTTGTGCTTGGCATTGAGTCCAGTTGCGATGAAACCTCGGCGGCGGTTGTAGAGAACGCAGAGCGAATTCTCTCCAATGTCGTCGCCTCGCAGGTGTTAACCCACGAAAAATATGGCGGCGTCGTCCCCGAACTCGCTAGCCGCGAGCACCTGCAGAAAATCGCGCCGGTAGTGGACGAAGCCTGCCAGCGCGCGGGCGTGCGCCCTCATGATGTTGATGCGCTGGCGGTGACCGAAGGGCCAGGATTGATTGGCTCGCTTCTGGTGGGGCTTGTCTATGGCAAGGCGCTGGCGCTCGCGCTGGATAAGCCACTGGTGGGCGTGAATCACCTGGAAGGCCACGTTCACTCCGCCTGGCTTGAAAACAAGATCGCGCGCCAGGCGGGGCAGGTGGTGGACGAAGTTCAGTTTCCGAACGTCACCTTGGTGGTTTCAGGCGGCCACACCAGCCTGTTTCTTGTTTCGGCGGAACCTCACTCCCCCGCGCCCACTCCGGTTTTTTCCTATCGCCCGCTCGGCCAGACGCGCGATGATGCCGCCGGCGAGGCTTTCGACAAGGTCGCCAAGCTCCTGGCGCTGGGCTATCCGGGCGGCCCGGTGATCGATAAGCTTTCCCGCTTCGGCGACCCGCAGGCGGTGAAGTTCGGCCCGATCAAGATGAAGGGCAATCCGCTTGACTTCAGCTTTTCTGGCCTGAAGACGGCCGTGCTCTATCGCGTGCGCGATGGCGCGCTCGCGGCGGAAGCGGCGGCGCGGCGCGACTGGCGCAAGCACGCCGGCCGCGTGACCGCGGACGAGCTTCGCGCGCAGTGCTCGCAAGCGACGCTCGATTTGATCGCGAGCTTTCAAGAAACCGTGGTGAAGGACCTGGTCGGGCGCACGCTCGAAGCGGCGGCAAGCGCGCGCGTCAATTCCATTTTCGTAGCTGGCGGAGTAGCCTGCAATTCGCTGCTGCGGGCGCGATTTGCCGCAGCGGCAAAGGCCGCGGGCTTGAGTGCCTTCTTCCCTTCGCCCGCGCTCTCAACCGATAACGCCGCCATGATCGCCGCCGCGGGCTATTTCAAGCTCCTGGCAGGCGAGCGCGCCGGCCTTTCCCTCACCGCACATGCCTCATTTCCCCTCGGCCAAGGGCTCTAGCGGCGGTCAAAGCTTGCCCTTCGCCACTGCTCCGGGCAGGCGCTGAACGGAGTGATGGGATGCGGACGCTATAGGAAGTAGCGCCGCCATCCCTGGCGGCATTGAAAGTAAATGTGCCGGCAAGATGCCGGCGCTACAGTGAAGGAGCAGAGAATGAGCGCGAAGTATATTTTCGTGACCGGCGGCGTGGTGAGCTCGCTCGGGAAGGGTTTGGCGGCGGCTTCGATTGGCGCGCTGCTTGAATCGCGCGGCCTGAAGGTGACGCTGCTGAAGTTTGATCCCTACCTGAACGTCGACCCCGGCACGATGAGTCCCTTCCAGCACGGCGAGGTCTTCGTCACCGATGACGGCGCGGAAACCGACCTTGACCTGGGGCACTATGAGCGCTTCACGCGCACGCGCATGAGCCGCGATAACAATTGCACGGCGGGGCGCATTTACGAGCAGATCATCACCAAGGAGCGCCGCGGTGATTACCTGGGCAAAACCGTCCAGGTGATTCCTCACGTGACCAATGAAATCAAGGCGGCCATCCGTAAGATTTCCTTGGACGTCGACGTGGTGATTGTTGAAATCGGCGGCACGGTGGGTGACATTGAATCTCTGCCATTTCTCGAAGCCATCCGGCAGATGCGGCAGGAACAGGGCCACGAAAACGTGGTGTTCGTCCACGTTACGCTGGTGCCCTTCATCGGCGCGGCCGGTGAGCTGAAGACCAAGCCCACGCAGCATTCCGTGCGCGAGCTGATGCAGATTGGGATTCAGCCCGACATTCTGCTTTGCCGCACGGACCGTTACCTTTCAGCAGAATTGAAATCCAAGATCGCGCTTTTCTGCAACGTCCCGGAAGAGGCCGTGATCACCGCCAAGGACGTGCGGCACATTTACGAGGTGCCGATCGTGCTGGCCCATGAGGGCCTCGACCAGCAGATTCTGAAGTGCCTGCGCCTTGGGGCGGGCGAAGCGAACATGAAGCCGTGGGATGAGCTTGTGGAGCGCCTCAGCCATCCGCAGGATGATGTGAACGTCGGCATGGTGGGCAAGTACGTGGAATACCAGGATTCCTACAAGAGTCTGAATGAGGCGCTCACCCACGGCGGCCTGGCCCATCGGCTGAAGGTGAATCAGGTGTGGGTGGAGGCGGAAGGGCTTGAGGGCGAGGGCTGGGAAGAACAGTTGCAGGACCTGGACGCGATTCTAGTGCCGGGCGGCTTCGGCAAGCGCGGCATTCCCGGCATGCTCAACGCGATTCAATTTGCGCGCACAAGAAAAGTGCCCTACTTCGGCATTTGCCTGGGCATGCAATGCGCTGTGATCGAGTTTGCCAGGAACGTGTGCGGGCTGAAAGGGGCGGATAGCTCGGAGTTTGATCCCTCGACCACGCATCGCGTGATTTACAAGCTGCGCGAACTGCGCGGCGTGGATGAACTGGGAGGCACAATGCGGCTGGGAGCGTGGACGGCGCGACTGAAGCCCGGGTCGTTTGCCCAGCAGGCCTACGGGACTCTTGAAATTTCCGAACGCCATCGCCATCGCTACGAATTTAACCGCGAATATGAGGAACAGCTTGTGGCGAACGGGCTGGATATTGCGGGAGCGACTCCTGACGGGACGTATGTGGAAGTGGTCGAGATCCGGGATCATCCCTGGTTCCTGGGGTGCCAGTTCCATCCGGAATTTAAATCGCGCCCGCTTGAGCCGCATCCGCT
>DASUKV010000159.1:0-5295 GCA_036278555.1 Terriglobia bacterium | reverse complement strand
CCGGTTGGCCAATCTGACATGCTTTCGCGTGAATAACAACACGATCGAGGTTGAAACCGTCATCCTGAACGGCAAAGTAGTTTATTCACGCGATCAAAACCCGGCAAGGTCCGCCCTCAGGTGAGGCCAGGAAAAACCGGGTGCTAGGCGGGCTATTTCACAGGTTCGATTTGAGCCGTGCGGGGTAGCCACGTTAACCTTTTTTTGACCGTGGGTTTTTGATTGTGATGATAACGACCCACAGTCAATCGAAAACCGATTGACTGTGGCTACCAGCTCAGCGAAAACGAGTAAGGAGCAAGGGAAAGCGCCGCCATGTTTCGCGGGTGACGCGTACATGCCGTTTTTGGCAGGTCTGCGATGAAATGGTCAATCAGAGAGTTCCTTCAGATAAGTTTGTGAAGCCTGGTGTGCTGGCCCTGCCCCTTAAACTAACTCGATCACTACCCTGCGTCCGACCATTGCTGCCGCCCGCTGGAGGCTTGAGAGGGTGATATCGTTTTCCGGATCGAGCAGACGGTCAACCTGTGTCCGGCTTGTCTTGAGCAGCGCGGCCATCCGCGCCTTGGATATTTTCCTTTTCTTCATGGCCTGTGCGAGCTGCCACGCAACCACTTCCTTAATAGCCTGTGCTTGAGCCTCTTCAAAGACGCCTTCTTCTTTGAGGAAATCATCGATGCTCGAACCCATGTGTCGTTTGCTCATTGGTTCAACTCCTTCTGACGCTTGCGGGCCAGGTCCAAATCCTCATCCGGTGTTGTCCGCGTCTTTTTGATAAAACCGTGCAGAGCTATGAGGCGACCGTGATAGAGACAAAGCAACACGCGCGCCGTGCGCTTTGTTGGCAGGTCGGTCCGCACTTCCCATAGCCCGCTTCCAAGCGGACGGCAAAGCGGCATGCCCACTGGCCACCGCCATTGCGCCCGTAATAGGTCTTTCCCGATGGTCTGCCGCTCGGCTTCGGGCAATCCTTTAAGCCACTCCCGCACCGGTTCGTTTCCCGAGGTGGTACGGTAGAAATTGAGCGGCGTTTTCTGCGGCGGTGAACGCTCTAACATCCTGCACCTTATAAGGTACATGCGAATGCCCTCATTTGCAAGCTTCATTTGATCGGGTCCGATCCGTCCGAAGTCCGACGTAAGCGCGGCGCTAGCCGCTGTTTTCATTTTGTCTCAGCCGCCTCCATCCGAATCGAGATGAAGAATATAATCGACGCTGGCGGTCGCGACGGCACCATTTGCGCTACGATCAGCTAGTGCCGCAAGGCCTCTTGGCTCACCAGCAGCAGGATTGCTGGCCGTCCAACGGGCTGACGCGGGCGCCTCCAAGGGTATATAATCCACCCAGGGCGATTTCTAATAGCCCCTCGCTGTTTATTATTCAGGCTAGACCGCAGGCAATCTCAAGCGGCCGCGAAATCTCGCTTCTTGCCGCGAATTCGGAATCGTGATGAAAATCAGGGTGCTCTTCTTCGGTCTTGCGCACGATCTTACGGGTCTCGGACAAGAAAATGCGGAGCTTCCCAACGGCGCTGACCTGGCTCTGCTCTGGAAACAGTACGAGGAGCGATTCCCGCGGCTCGCAGGAATTGCTGATTCGCTGCTGCTTGCGGTGAACGAGGCCGTGGCGGAGCCTTCCTGGGTGCTTCAGGACGGGGATGAAGTGGCCTTTTTGCCGCCGGTGAGCGGGGGTGAAAACCAGGACTTCTACCTCATCACCCAGGATAAAATTCCTACGGCGCAGCTTGCTGACCGGCTGAAAGCGCCCGAAGACGGGGCGGTGGTGGTATTTGAGGGAATCGTGCGCAACCATTCCGGCGGCAGAAGAACGCTCTACCTGGAATACGAGGCCTATGAGCCTATGGCCCTCCGGTCGATGGAGAAAATCGGCTCCGAGGCGAAGCAGAAGTTTGTGATTGAAGCTATCGGTATGATCCATCGCACCGGGAGGCTCGAAATCGGAGAAACCAGCGTCGCCATCGCTGTCGCCTCAGCGCACCGGCACGCGGCATTCAATGCCTGCCATTACGCGATTGACGAACTGAAACGGCGAGCGCCAATCTGGAAAAAGGAATATTTTGAAGGCGGGTCCGCGTGGGCGGAGGGCGAAAACCCGAAGACGGTGTTCGCAGTAACGCGGAAGTAAGGGTTTCTGGAAAACATTAAGATGCGCTGTCATTCCGAGCAAAGCGAGGAATCTCGCTTTGTAAGCGCAACAGACTTCAGAGATTCCTCCTTCGCTTCGCTCAGGAACGCCTGCGGGTTCTCGGAATGGCAGCCTGCAAGATTTCTAATTAGCCAATGGAAAATTTTCTATCTACAGCAATAGAGATTGCCCGCGAAGCAGGCGCATTGCTGGGCCGATTGTACTCACAGCCGCATCAAATATCATATAAGCGCCCTGCGGACCTGGTAACTGAAGCCGACGGCCGTTCCGAAGCCCTGATCACTGAGCACCTGCGACGGCATTTCCCGGAACACAGTATTGTAGCAGAGGAAGGCCGGAGCCATCAGGGCAATTCGGACTATTGCTGGTACGTGGACCCGCTGGATGGGACCACAAATTTCGCCCATGGGTTTCCGGTGTTTTGCGTTTCGTTGGGACTGGCGCTGCGAGATGAAGTGATTACAGGCGTCATCTATGATCCTACACGGGACGAGCTTTACACCGCGGAGCGGGGCAGCGGCGCTTTCCGCAATGGTAAACGACTCGAGGTCTCAAAGATTAGTAAGCTTTCCGAAGCCCTGCTAGCCACGGGATTTCCGCCTACTTCGCGCGATCATAACCTGAATGTTGAGTATTTCTTCCGCTTCACGGAGCTTTCTCACGGCGTCCGGCGGGCCGGGTCGGCGGCGCTCGATCTTTGCTCAGTAGCTTCCGGGCGCTTTGAAGGCTTCTGGGAACTCAAACTGAACCCGTGGGACAAAGCTGCAGGCGTGCTGATGGTGACCGAAGCAGGCGGGCAGGTGACGGACCTTTCCGGCGGTCCATTTAAGTTGCTGGAAAATCAGCTCTTTGCGTCAAACGGACGCGTTCACCAGACGATGGTTGAAGTTTTTTCGGAAGTCCTGGCGCAAAAAGGGTAGTACGATGCTAGCCGTCAGCTTTTGGCGGTCAGCATTCAGAACGAGGGATTGGTTATAACATGCAATATCTACAAGGACTTATCAATCAGGCTCGGACCACCGTCTCCGACGTGCGGTCGGCCCGGTATTCCGCTACGCCGCGTTTCCTGCGGCGAAAGCGGCTGAATCTGCTTTCCCTGAATGGCAGGGATCGCAGCCCAGGAAGCTATCCGGCGGACCCGGAAATCACCCAGACCGAAATCCATCTGAGCCGCCTTCCCGCAGCGCACGACGGACTTAAGATCGTCCATCTCACGGATATTCACCTGAGCCTGTTCACGTCGATCGAGGAAGTACATAGGGTCGTCACAATTGCAAACCTCCTGAAGCCGGATATTGTGGCGCTGACAGGGGATTACGTCACATTTTCTCCATCGTACATTCGTCCCGTGGCGCAAGCGTTGGGCCGGTTGCGCGCGCGGCTGGGCATTTTCGCCGTGCTCGGCAACCACGATTTCCGGGTCGATCCCGAGGAAGTCACGCGCGCTCTGCGGGCGCAGCGGATTCGTGTGCTCCGCAATTCGCACTATGCCTTGCGTTCAAACGGTGGGACTTTGTGGTTGGCGGGGGTGGATGACCTGTGGTTTGCCTGTGATGACCTGCACGCCGCAATGCGCTCAATTCCGGCGAGCGATCCCAAAATCCTCCTTTGCCATAACCCGGATGCGATCGGGCGCGCCTCGCGGCTGGGTGTTGACCTCATGCTTTCCGGCCACACCCATGGCGGACAGGTTCGTCTTCCGATCCTCCGCTCTTTCTACCGCTCGAAGCCCGGCGAACGCTTTATCGACGGATGGAATCAGCTCGGCAGCACCCAGATTTATATCAGCCGCGGCATCGGCAAGGTGGTGGTCCCGGTGCGCGTCGCCTGTCCTCCTGAAATCACTTGCCTTCGGCTTCATCGAGACGAGTCCGCATCTCGCAGCAAGCTCCCAGCAGAAAATTGACATTTAACCGGCTCCAGTTTACTCTCTAGTTACTCTGCCGAGGCAGAGCCGAGATAAGGAGCCGTCATGCCAAAAGCGAACCCCGCAAACCGCCGCCGTGCTGAGCGGCACGAAACCTCTAAAGCCATCGCACTCGTCGTTGAATCGGCACATCAGCAGATTGCGAGCCAGGCCTTCGCGGTGGACCTGTCTCAGCTTGGGGCGCGAGTGCGCACCTCAGTGCGGCTGGAGCCCGGCCAGGAAGTTACCGTGATCCCGCGCGAAGGAAAGGCATACTCGGTGCCAAGCCGCGTCATCTGGATCCAGGGGTTGGGCTTGGAGAGCGGCACGGAAGCGGGGCTGGCTTTCCTTGAACCCCAGGCTCCGGCCTCCGGACTCTGGGCGGAAACGCACGTGCCTTGAGAAGCGCTTGAAGATTGGCGGCGGAACGTTCGTTAAGATGCGGATTTCAGGAAATCGCGGATTTTCGCAAAGTCGTCACGAAGGATGGTCTCTTCGCGCGGGTTGCGCAAAACGTAGGCAGGGTGGACGGTGGCAATCGCTTTCGCGCTTCCAAACTTGTAGAATTGCCCGTGAATTTTTGTGATCCCCTCCTTAATGCCGAGCACCGTTCGCGCAGCGGGAGCACCCAGGCAGCAGATCAGGCGCGGTTTGATGGATTCGATCTGCCGGAAGAGAAAGGGCGAGCAAGCCGCGATCTCGTCCTGTTCGGGGGTCCGGTTGCCCGGGGGCCGGCACTTCACCACATTGCAGATATAAACGTCCTCGCGCTTGATCTGGATCAACTGCAGCATCTTGTTTAGAAGTTGGCCGGCTCTTCCCACAAAAGGCAGTCCTTGCTCGTCTTCATCGGCGCCCGGACCTTCCCCAATGAAAACCAATTCCGCGCGCAAATTCCCCTGGCCAAAAACGATGTGCTTGCGAGCCTTCCAAAGCTTGCAGCGCTGGCAGTCTCCGAGGTCCGCGCGAATCTCTGCGAGGCTTTCCTGTTTCTTTGCTGGTAAGGGCTCCGGGGGCGCCTCAAAGAGACTTAAGGGTGATGGCGATGGGGACGCCGCAGTGAGGCGAGGCGCTTCGACAGGCGCTTGGGCCGCAAATACCGGAGCAGCGCCCGGTCCGGGACGAATTTCCGCGGGTTGAGCGCGGGAATAGAAGTCCTCAATACCGAGCTCCCGGAAGTATTCAACCCAGTCTTTGATCTGCCGAATGAGTTGTTGGTCCAT
>DASUKV010000158.1:0-6918 GCA_036278555.1 Terriglobia bacterium | reverse complement strand
AAGATTCCCGCTAGAAATCAGGCATTTTTCCTGAAAGGATGCGGCGCTCTGGACTGGGGGATGCAGGATCGTCTGGCGAGGATTTTCCAGCCTCGCTCGGCCCACACGGTGATGCTGGCCATCGACCACGGCTATTTCCAGGGGCCCACTTCGGGGCTTGAGCGCGTAGACGTGAACATTGTCCCGCTTGTGCCCTATGCGGATGCCCTGATGCTGACGCGCGGAATCCTGCGCAGCACGATTCCTGCGGCCTCCGGCAAGCCGATTGTGCTGCGGGCGAGCGGCGGGCCGAGCATCTTGAAAGAGCTTTCGAATGAGCAACTTGCGGTTGATGTTGAGGACGCGGTGCGGCTGAACGCCTCAGCCATGGCGGTGCAGGTGTTTATTGGCGGCGAATACGAAACACAATCGGTACAGAATTTGACGCGGCTGGTGGACGCCGGGAACCGGCACGGCATTCCGGTGCTGGGCGTGACGGCGGTCGGCAAAAGCCTGACCCGCGATGCGAAGTATTTACGCCTGGCGTGTCGCATCTGCGCCGAACTGGGCGCGCACTTCGTGAAGACCTACTACACCCCGGAGGATTTCGAGACGGTTACAGCGTCATGCCCCGTGCCGGTGGTGATGGCGGGCGGCAAGAAAATTCCGGAGCCCGACGCCCTGAAGTTAGCCTACCGCGCCGTGAGCGAAGGCGCGGCGGGCGTGGATATGGGACGGAACATTTTCCAGTCGGAAGCGCCGCAGGCGATGATCCAGGCGGTACGTAAGGTTGTGCATGAGGGGATGAAGCCGGAGCACGCGTATGACCTTTATCAGACGCTAAAGCGCGAGCAGAAAGAAGCCTTCGCGCATTCGGGGGCGTGATTCGCATGCCAGGAAATTCTGCGTTACGCGTTCTGCGCGGGCTCTCCCCTACGCTGAGCATCGGTATTTTGACCGCTGATTTGGCGCGGTTGGGCTCGGAAGCCGATCTCTTGGAGCACGCGGGCGCTCACCTCGTGCATTTTGACGTGATGGACGGCTGCTTCTGTCCGCCGATCACCTTCGGGCCGCCCGTTGTGAAAGCCGTCAAAACCCGCCTATTCAAAGACGTCCACCTGATGATCGACAATCCGCTCGATAAGGTGAAAGATTTTGCCGCCGCCGGAGCCGATATCGTGACGGTGCACGTGGAGTCTTGCCGCCACATCCACCGGGTGCTGCAGGCCATGGGAAGCATGACCAACGTGAATGATCCTGAGCGTGGATTGATTCGCGGGGTTGCGATCAACCCCGGCACGCCGGTCGAGATGGTTGAGCCGCTGCTGGATGAGCTGGAGTTGGTCCTGCTGCTGGCCGTAAACCCGGGATGGGGAGGCCAGCCTTTCATCCCGGCCACGAATGATCGAATCGCGCAAGTGAAGCGCATGATCTCAGAGGCGGGACATGACGTCCTGCTGGCCGTGGACGGCGGAATCACGCGCGGCAATGTGGCCGAGGTGGCAAAGACCGGCGTAGACCTCATTGTGACCGGGAGCGCGGTTTTCGATGGGAAAGCCCCGGAAGAAAACGCCAAGGTGATGTTGGCCAGCGTCGAGGCAGGGTGATTACAATGCAAAGCCGGTGGTCCGACGCTGAGGCGGCGAGTTTCACGGAGCGCTACGGTTCTCGTTGGGGGCAAGACCTCGCTCTGCGGACTTACACTTCCCGCCTGTTGGGTTCGGAGCCGAACCTGGTGCTGCACGGCGGAGGGAATACGTCGGTCAAAACCTCGCACACGGACGTGCTGGGCGAGCGCATTCCCGCCATTTTTGTAAAAGCTTCGGGTTTTGATATGGCAGAGATCGAACCCGAGGGGCACTCCGGTTTGCAACTTGAATACTTGCGGAAGCTGCGCGCGCTCCATGAACTGCCGGATGCGGCCATGGTGAATGAGCTGCGAACGCACCTGCTCGATTCGCGGTCGGCGACGCCTTCCATTGAAGCTCTGGTCCACACTTTCATTCCCGAAAAGTTCATTGACCACACGCACGCCGACGTGATCCTGGCGCTCACGAACCAGCCGGAAGGCGAGAGCTTAGTCCGGGAGGCGCTGGGCCCGGACGTGGTGATTCTTGGCTACGTTACGCCAGGGTTTGAGCTGGCGAAGGCGGCCGCCGCCGCTTATGAAGCCAGCCCCGGCGCGAAGGGCATGGTGTGGATGAAGCACGGCCTCGTGACCTGGGGCGAAACGGCGCGGGAATCATATGACCGGACCGCAGCGCTTGTTTCGGAGGCGGAGAACCTTCTCAGAAAGCGGACCCGCCGTTCATTGCGGCTTGCGGTTTCCACATCGCTCGAAACAGCTCAGGCGAGGTGCGCGAGAGCGGCGCCCATTCTTCGCGGGCTGCTGGCCGAATCGTCCGGCGATCCTGACCGCCCTTACCAGCGCGTCATCCTTCAGCCCCTCATCACGCGCGAGGCGCTGGATTTCGCCGATGCGGACGATGGCAAAAACCTCGCTCTCACTCCTCCGCTAACCTCGGACCACTTGATTCGCACCAAGCCGCTTCCTCTCTGGATCGATCGGCTCGCATGGGATGATGCCGCCAAGCTGCGCGAGCAGGCGGCGGAAGCGATTCGCGGTTATGCGGCGAGCTACGAAGCATACGTTAAACGGCACGCCAGCCGCATGCCGCGCGGGTTATCGCCGTTCGATCCCATGCCGCGCGTCATCTGGATGCCAGGTTTGGGCGCGGTCTGCGCGGGGAGAAATCTTACCACGGCCCGCATTGCCCGCGATATTACCGAGCACACGCTGAAGGTGAAGTCCCAGATCGCAGCGGCGGGGGGGACTTATGAAGGGCTGCCGGAAGCCGAGCTTTTTGACATGGAGTATCGCAGCCTGCAGCACGCGAAGCTCCGCCGGGAAGACGGCTCGCCGCTCGCGAGCGAAGTGGCGCTGGTTACCGGCGCGGCCGGAGCAATCGGCTCAGCGATTGCCGAAGCGTTGCTCAAGCAAGGTTGTCATGTGGCGGTGACGGATTTGCCGGGTGAAGACCTTGAGCGCTTCGCAAGAGAGATGAAAGCCGCTTACGGTGACCGGGTTTTGAGTGTGCCGTTGGATGTGACGGACCCGGCTTCTGTCGCGCAGGGATTTGACGCGGTAGCGGGCGAGTGGGGCGGACTCGACCTCGTGATCGTTAATGCGGGCGCGGCGATGGCCTGCGGGCTCGCAGAGCTCGAGCTCGATTCGTTTCGAAGGCTCGAACGGATCAACGTGGAAGGATCGCTGCTGGTGCTTGCCGAGGCTGCGCGCCATTTCAAAGTGCAAGGGACCGGCGGTGATATCGTTCTGGTTTCGACCAAAAACGTTTTCTCACCCGGCGCGCGCTTTGGCGCTTATAGCGCCACGAAAGCGGCGGCGCATCAACTGGCGCGGATCGCCAGCCTGGAACTCGCGGAAATGGACGTGCGAGTGAATATGGTGGCGCCTGACGCCATCTTTTCGCATGGAGGGCGGAAGTCCGGCTTGTGGGCTGAGGTAGGACCGGAGCGGATGCGCGCGCGGGGCCTTGACGAGGAAGGCCTTGAAGACTATTACCGCAATCGCAACTTGTTGAAGGCGAAGGTCACAGCCCGGCACGTGGCCAACGCCGTGCTCTTCTTTGCCACGCGGCAAACGCCTACCACCGGCGCGACCCTGCCCGTCGATGGCGGTCTGCCGGACGCCACGCCGCGCTAAAGTTCGCCCGTCATCGAGCAGATATGACGGGTCCTGGTTTCGCTCTGCCCCTCACTTGGCGCTCTGCATTGCAGTTCCGAAGATTCTTTTTCTTGGACAAAGATTTGTATCAGGGCATGGCTTCAGCCATGCCGCAGAGAGCCGCCCATAGAAGCGGGCCTTAGCCCCTGGTTCCGCCCTGGAAAGCAGCACAGCGGCTAAAGTCGGCAAGTTGCACGTTTTGCTGCGGCACGACTAAAGTCGTGCCCTGATACACCGCACGGGGCCAGCGCTCACTGCGAATTGGTTATGGCCGCGAGGCCGCTCTGCGCCGCCCTCTCCCTTGGGACGGCGCTCAAAAAAATGGTGATGCCCTCTCCCCCTGGGAGAGGGTGGCCGAAGGCCGGGTGAGGGGGTGGAATCGGAACACATCACGGCATTTGCGTACGCGGTCGTCGAAGCCCGGCGGGGAATTTCTTCCTACTTCGCGTAAAAATCCTTGTTGGTGTCCGTAAAGCTTTGCCACTTTTCCGGCAGGTCATCGAGCGGGAAGATCGCCGTGACCGGGCATACCGGAACGCAAGCGCCGCAATCGATGCACTCGACCGGGTCAATATAGAGCTGCGAAGCGTCGGCAAACGCCCCCTCATCTTTGCGGGGATGGATGCAATCGACGGGGCAGACATCGACGCAAGCGGTATCTTTCGTGCCCACGCACGGTTCAGCAATAACATAAGCCATGAAAGACGGTTCTCCTTTAGGGGTGATCACTCTCACGGAGGGAATTCGGAGGATTCGAATGCCCGGCTCGGTGGAGTAGTTTACACCGAAACCGGGGGAAATGTCAGCGAAAAGCCGTATGCTGACGAAATCCTGTTCGAGATCCTGTAGTGAGGGATAGGGAGAGTGCAGGGCGCGGGAAGCGCCCTGCGATGGCGAAAGATCAATTCCGGGAGATGAGCTCCTGGCACTGAACGCAATAACGCGCCCACGGCAGGGCTTTGAGGCGGGCAGGGGAGATGGCTTCCCCGCAGCTTTCGCAAACGCCGTAATTCCCGCGAGCGACTCGTTCGAGCGCCCGGTCAATTTCCTTCAAGATCCGGCTGCGCAGATCCGCAGTTCTGGCCGTCAGGTCCTGCTCGGCCGACTTAATCGCAAACTCCACTGCGTCAGGACTTTGGATGTTGGTGGCCAAAGCTTCTGGTCCGCGCCTTACCTCCGCCAGCAGTTCATCGCGCTTCTTCAGCAGCAGCGTGCGGTACGGGTCTTTCCGAGTTTTAGTCATCGTTGGCATGGTGTATCCTTTTCATCGTAGTTCCGCGTATTTTCTCTCTATTCTGTGTTTTCAGATGATCGAGGGCCTGCTAAGGTTGCGCGATTGTAGCAATCTTTTTTGTAAAAAGCAAGCTCCTTATTTTTCTAGGGCTTAGCGAAGACACTTGCAGCCCGTGTTAAGATATCCGGCTGAGCGTGATGCCCCGCTACTCCCAAGGAAGAGCAATTTTGTGACCACCCGAAACGAAATGCTGAAAAAAGTGCGCGACGCACTGCAAGATCACTCCGGGGAAGGAAGTTCTGCCCAAAGGCTCGCCGCAATTCCCGAAACGGGCCCCGTGATGCCTGCGATCCTTCCCGAGGAATTGGTAGACCGCTTCGAAGGTGAGCTCCAAAGAGTGGCGGGAGTTGCCCGGCGGGCAGTGTCGTTAGCCGCCTTGGATGAGATTCTTCAGGAAATCCTCTCAAAGCACGAGGCGGGGCCGGTGGTGCTTTCCCGCAACCCTCTGCTCGTGCAAGTTGGCCTCCCTGAAAGACTTACGGCATGGGGAAAGCCGTTTACGGTCTGGCCGCGCGAGGCCACTGCCAGCGCTGCCTCTGACTTTCGGGCACGGTGCTTCGAGGCCAAAATCGGATTTACGGGAGTCGAATTCGCGCTTGCAGAATCAGGAACGCTGGTCTTAAGCAGCTTGACCGAGGGCAACCAACTTGCTTCGCTCGCGCCTCCGGTCCATGTTGCGCTCATCCGGCGGGCTCAAGTGGTGGAATCGCTGGAAGAAGTGCTGGCGCGTCTGCCTGTACCGCGTGACCCAGGCCAGCCATTGCCGGGACGCTCCGTGGTCTTCGTCACCGGGCCCAGCCGTACTGCGGATATTGAGCAGATCAGCATTCGCGGCGTCCACGGTCCTACCTACGTCTATGCCATCCTGCTTGAGGATTCCTGCTTCTCGTAATCGCCCCAGAAAAGATTCACCACAAAGACACAAAGACCACCAAGAAAAGCAACGTAGAGAGCAGAGCACTGGCGAGCTAACTGCTACAGCCCGTAGCAAAACCCGTAGCGGCGGCTTTATGCCGCCATCCTGCCGTTGCGAGGGCGGGCGGGTGGCGACGTAAAGTCGCCGCTACATCGCGTGATCCCAGTTTTGCAACAGGCTCTAAACAGATGAGCTTCTGCTTGGTGGCCTTTGTGTCTTCGTGGCGAATCTTCATTTCCGGGCGCCGGAAGCGGAGGCCGGCACAGGCGCCGGGGAAGAAGCTGCGTGGACTTCGCCCAGGAACTTTGTCACCGCCTGCTCATACTGAGGGCGGGCTTCGTTGAAGCCCTCCCCGTGACGGCTCCCCGGGACAACGATTATTTCCTTTTGAGGACTGGTGGCCAGGGAATAGAGCTTTTCGGCGATTGAGGGAGGCATTCTCGGGTCGTTCTTTACGGCCACGAAAAGGATGGGACGCGGGTTGATGCGCTGGACCGCCTTTTCGAGATTAAAATCCGAAGGGTCAAAGTGGGCGCGCCAAGCCGACCATGCAATCACTTCATTCGTGAGCGGAAAGCTAGGCAAGGGCGGAAACCACCACCAGCGCCTGCGGATGAGGTGGCGGATCAAAACGTAGTGGTGCTTGATGACATCATCAAAAGAGAGAAAGGTGCTGTCGGAAATCACAGCGTCGATGCTGGGGTCTTCCGCTGCCGCCATCAGAGCCGCGGCGGCGCCCATCGAAACGCCCCATACGATCACCGGGCGCGGCGCCTTCTCAACGGTGAGCGCTTCCTTCACCGCGGCTTCAACATCCCACCGTTCCCAGTAGCCGAGCGAGGTGACCTTACCGCCGCTCTTGCCGTGATTGCGGAAATCAAAGAGCACGCCGCCATAGCCCAGCGCGTGGCCAAACTGCGCCATGGGGAGCATCTCAACCCGAGTGCGGTGAAAACCGTGGCAGTAGACGATGACGCCCTGCGC
>DASUKV010000157.1:0-5769 GCA_036278555.1 Terriglobia bacterium | reverse complement strand
GTCCTCAACGGAGGCGGATTCTTGAATTCGCCGGACGGTGATTCAATTCCCAACGTCCGCATCATCGTCAGCCCCGGCCGCATTATTGTGCTCAATCAGCATGAAACAACGCTTGCGGAGATACCCATCCGCGAACTGCGCGAGATTGTGATGGAACCCGCTGCGCCGGAGGTCAGGTCGAAAAAAAGAAACCCGGCGCGCCGGCTCAGGATTCGATGGGAATCCCCCGAGATTCACGTCGCTCATTTTTGCTACGATGGTTTTTTTGCGGAGCACCTGGCCGGGATCGCGGAGAGGACGTTGCGGAGCGTCTGGAAGAAAGAGCTGCCGGTGCTCCCGTCATGAGGGTTGGCATACCGATTGGGCGCCCTCACCCGGCCTTCGGCCACCCTCTCCCAGGGGGAGAGGGCATGATTGGTTTATTTTTTTATGGCCTTCTCTCCCAAAGGGAGAGGGCATGACTGGTTTATTTGTTTTGGCTCTCTCCCAAAGGGAGAGGGTATGATTGGTTTATTTTTATGGGCCCTCTCCCGCGGGGAGAGGGCCGATTTCGGCAAAAGGCGGAAGGCAGGAAGCAGAAGGCTTGACTCTCTCAATAGGAGATCGCGGGATTCCTTGATTTTTCAGCCCTCTCCCCGCGGGAGAGGGTGGCCGAAGGCCGGGTGAGTGGCCGAAACCGCAAAGGACTACGGAGTTAGCGAATGCTATCGCCGGCGAGACCCCAGAAGTCTTTCACGTAATACGAGGAGATCACGTTGCCAAATAAGTAGCAGATTCCTTTGCAGTCCGGAATGTCGCCATAAAGTTTGCGTCCGCGCGCGAAGACTTTTCTGAAAGAGCCTTCCTTCAGCAAATTCCCTGCAACCGTTTTGAGCGGCTCGCAAGGATAAAACACGTCACCATTGGGATAGACGCGCGGGAACATGGTGGGAAAGCATTGGAAATCGCCGAATTGGAGCAGCGTCTGCAAAAGCTTGGGGGTGCCATTGATCGGCTGCGCGCTGGCGCGGCGGCGTTGGATGATCTTCTGAGCCAGCGCCTGGTACTGTGGATTCTGCCGCAACCGCAGGTTGGGCATTTTTTCGTGCAGCGCGGTTTGCGTTGAAAAAACGAATCCCTGCTCCTGACAGTAATCGAGGATGCGCTCAATCTCCGTGAGGTTCCATTCTTCGATGACGGTGCTGATGGTGATCGAGCCGGGCTTCGGCATGCGGGAGCGGGCAAGCTGCAAATTCTCAAGCACGCGCGGAACCACGCCGGACTTTGACATCGGGATTTCGGGCTCCGCGGTTAACGAGTCGAGGCTCACGATCAGCCCGTGCAGCAAATCGAACAGCCGCTCGCGCTTATGGAGCAGCGTTCCATTCGTCACGAGCAGCACGGAGCGGAACTTGATCTCGCGCCGTGCCGCCTCAACGAGTTCTTGGATGTCAGGGCGCAGAAGCGGTTCGCCGCCGGTGAAGAGGATGGAATCGGTTTCCTTGCGGATGATACGCAATAGCTCGATGGTCTTCCGGGTGGGTAGCTCCTGGCTGAAAACATCGGGCTCTTTCTGGGTGCAATACGTGCATTCCAGATTGCACTTATGCGTGGTGTAAAAAACTGCCGCGTACGGCGCGACCACATTCGTGCGCAGGATCTCCCGGCGATACAGGTTCTGGAAATAATGTTTGAAATTTTTTAGTACGAAAGGATACTGCCGCAAGAGGCCGCGCAGCAATTGGAGTGCAGTCGGCGATGACTGAGGCGCGCCCATGATGGATAAATCCAGGCTATCCGACAGAATCGCGGAAAGCAAGGCATTCGCGCCAAGTCCTCTGTGTTCTCCGTGCCCTCTGTGGTGAAAAAGCTTTACCACAGAGACACAAAGAGCACGGAAGCCGAAAAAGCGCACATGAGAAGTCTATCAACCGCGCTGCAGTTGTTTTAGAATAACGTACTGCCGGATGTGTAAAACTGGCTTACGTACCAGTCGGCTGAAAGTGCCAGGCTTCCCGGATGAAGCGACCCGCATCTTATACCAATGGAGGGTTTTACACGTTCCGGCGTGAGGGGTTCCACAGAGTTCCATCGCAACCGCCAAAAATCGCGCAACTGACAAAATGAAAACTTCGATTCGAAAGAAACTTGCGGTCAATCGCCGCCTGATTCTCAACTCTTTTATCAGCTTGACCCTTTTTGCATTGCCCGCCTTTGGGGTGGCGCTGCGCCCTTGCGCCGGCGCAGGGAACAGCTTGCCGGTGGGCACGTTCAGGCTGATGGTGGTGTCACCGAAGGGTGGCGCCCCGCTGCCCTTGAATTCCATCAATGTGATCCAGCCGGGTGACAAGCTGAAATACGAGCCGGTGAAGATTGCCCCGGCCATCAAAGATAAGGCGCGGATCGCCCTGGTGCTGCTTCCGGCGCACGGAGCAACGGGCAAGGGCCTTGCAGTGCTCGACGCCAAAGCCGCGGGGACTTCCGCCGAATGGTCTCTGCCACTACGAGCCTCGGTGGTCGGCGTCGTTTTTGGGCCGCGCGGTCTGGATGTGAAAAAGGTAACTTCCCTGGTCAAGAAGAATCCCGATCTTGTTCCCGAACTGGCCCGCTACGCGCAAAAAACCGCCACAGTGAATGCCCTGGTTGATACGCTTTCGCAATACGAGCAATCGCAGCCGGGCAGCATGGACCTGAATGCGGCGCTGCGCGGATTCTCGGCGCAGTATGGCGTCGCGCTGCCCCGGCTAAGCTCTGGAGCCTCGACGGACCAGCAGGCCTCGATACTGCTCTCCGCGGTTCTTCCTTCCATTTCCAATTACGATCCTCTGGCGTCAGGGCGCTCGGCGATGGTGCAACAATCGGCCGGGCTCGCGGCCTCCGTCGCATCGCTTTTTTACGGCACACCCGTAGGGCTCGCCGTGGGCGGCGCGGCGCTTTTCCAGAACATGCGCACCATGATGTTCCCTGACACAGATTTCCGCGCGGCATTCCCACAGACCCTGAAGTCCGGCGATGTCGAGCTTTGCGCGCAAAATCATTCTCCCCGGCCCCGCACCCGGATCGCCTACCTGTGGATGCTGCGGATCCCCGATGCCAGCGCGCCATCCGTTTCTCTGCCGGAGACGCACAATCTGCCCATGGGACTAAAATCCCAAGTGAAGGTCACTTGCGCCACACACGACCAATTGCGGCTCCTTCCCCGCGCCCACGATTGGCAACTGGTTTCCTCGGATCATAAGGCGAAGATACCCGTGAAAGTGGAGGTGGGAGCAACCGAGGATACCCTGTCTCTGGATCTGACCGGCGTCAAATTGCCGGCCGGTGAGTACCACCTTGCCGCCTTATGGGATTGGCAGCCGCTTCGCGCAGCCGGGGCTATCTGGCTACACCCCTTCAGTGACTTTTCGAACGTCAGGCTCACGCCCGACTCTGAAGATCATCTTATTGCGGGCAGCGGTACCGTGAAGGTGAGTTTAATCGGAGCCGATTTTGAATTCGTCACGGGAGTGGCGATTGCCCCCGCGCATCAGTCCCATTCCCAGCCGCAGGATGTTTTCTTCACTCTGCCGAGCGGCGTGGGCGCTGGCCAACAGCTCAGCATGAGCGCTGAGGTGAATACAACCAAACTTCAGCCCGGCGCCTATCAACTGCAACTGACGCAGACGGACGGAAAGACGCAGCAGGTTCCCATTGTTATCCATCCGCCCAATCCGGAAATTCAAAACGTGCCGCTGCGCGTAAACCTGGGCGAGCCGCAACAGACCGTGCTGTTGCGCGGAACGAACCTGGAACGCATCGTGAGCTTAACCAGCCCGGAAGCCTCGTTTATGCTTTCCTCCGTGCCCGCAGGCGCTCATCAAGTGACCGAGCGCAAGGCAAGGCTCAAGCTTCACCTTGGCGCGCACAAGGGTGACGTCCTCGAGGCCAGCATGGGCGTTGAGGAGATTCATAAGCCTGTCAAAATCGATGATTTGCTTCAGGTGGCGGGCCCGCTGCCTAAAATCGTGAGCGTCAACGAATCTTTTCCCAAAGATGGAAACGTGGCGCTCCAACAAGGGGAAATCCCGGCAGGATCCGCTGTCAGCTTCGCCATGCACGTCCAGAACATGGACTCCCGCCCCGCTGTGGGCCTTTCTTGCAGCAATGACGCGACGCGGGAGGCGCTGCACCTGATGCCCGGAGACAGGAAAGGCTCAGCGCAGTTGGACGCCGCAGGAGCCGGTCTCTTATTCCTATCCCTCGATCCTGGTATGGTGGGGCAGTCAGGCTGCGAATTGATTGCCGACGTCACGACTGAAGATGCCGGGACCTCAAACCCGTATCCGCTGGGCAAGGTGGTCCGCCTGCCTCAGATCGACAAGTTTTCGCTGAGCAATGAGCGCGCCGGCCAGTCACTTTATGCGGGAGTCCTCACCGGGCAAGACTTGCAAATGATTGAAAAGACTGGCTGGAACCCCAAAGCCGGCTACCCCGTCCAGGGCATCCCCACCCCAGTGCCGGGGTCTGGGATGCAACAAACTCTGAACATTGAGCTTCCTTGGCCACCGCCCGCGCCGGAAGCTCCAGTTTACGTCTGGCTGCGCGGTGAAGACCACGGGCGGAGGACAAACGCCAAATACTAAAGGCGGAAGTTAGGGGTGGGGGATTAGAGGCTACTGGGCGGCCGCGAAGAGAGGAATCGGATAGTGCACACGGCTACGGTAGAATGGGCGTATGGAACATGGACCCATTCCCAAGGTTGGAGAAGCCGCGCCGGATTTTCAGTTGACGGATTCAACCGGGCGCGAGTGGCGCCTGACAGATTGCGTCGCGGAAGGCCCTCGGGTTTTCGTTTTTTATCGCGGTCACTGGTGACCGTTCTGCCTTCGCCAGTTGGCGGAATATCGCGAGCAATATGAAACCCTCCGAAGCACCGGTGCGGAGCTCGCGGCAGTTTCCGTGGATGGTCCGGCCCGTTCAGAGCGCGTGCGGCGCGACCTCCGCCTGCCTTTCCCAATCCTTTGCGATGTCAAAAGGAAACTCATTACGGCGTGGGGGATTATGGTCAGTGAAAAAGGCGGGATTGCTGCTCCTGCTGTTTTTGTGGTTGACCGCGACCGCCGCGTGCGCTTTCGCTCCGTGGATACGAAATCGAGACGCATCCCTGCGACCGCCATCGTGGAATTTTTGCGATCGGGAATGCCGTCGGCCACCGAAGTTGAACGCGAGGAAAGATTCCCTCGTCTCCACGACTGGGCGCGAGCTATCCGCAACGCCCTGCGCCACGGCGTCCGGTCACGACGACGTTGAGAGGTTCCGCGATCAGCCATTCGACGCGGCAGCACTTCCTTAACGAAGCGGAATCCAGTCAAGAAGCTCGCGCCGCCATGGGGTGCACGTGGCGCTCAATGTCGACCGCCCCACCGGACCGCCTCTCGATTTCGAGATCGAAGAAATTTTGCAGGTTCAGCCAGAATTCGGGATTCGTCTTGAAGTAACGCGCAAGCCGTAGGGCCGTATCTGCGCTAATGCGGCGGCGTTCGTGTACAATTTCACCCATGCGCGTCGCCGGCACGTGCAGGTCAAGCGCCAGCCTGTTCACGGTGAGCCCGAGCGGCTTCATGAAATCTTCACGGAGGATCTCGCCGGGATGAACGGGAGGCAATAGATTTTCCGGTTTGCTCATTGCTAATTTCTCCTTAGTGGTAATCCACAATCTCGACATCTTCGGCATGACCCGCCCGCCAGGCAAAGCAGATCCGCCACTGGTCATTGATTCGGATGGAATACTGCCCTGTCCGGCCGCCCCGC
>DASUKV010000156.1:0-4272 GCA_036278555.1 Terriglobia bacterium | reverse complement strand
TCACGGAATTGCGCCGGAAGGATTGGCAGGAGGTCATCGACACAAATCTGACTGCGCCGTTCCTGCTCTCCCGCGAATGCCTCCGGCATATGACGCGGCGCCGCGAGGGCTGCATCATTAATATTTCGTCAACCGCAGCGCATTGGGCTTATCCCTTGCGCGTTGGATATTCGGCCTCGAAAGCCGGTTTGCTGAATCTGACCATCACCTTGGCGCAGGAAGCAGGGAAGTTCGGTATCCGCGTGAATGCCATCTGCCCCGGCCCAACTTCCGGGAAAGCGCTGAGCCGTATGCTGGCCAACCGGGCCCAAGCGCTGGGAATCTCCGTTGAAGAGATGCGGAGCGGCTTCATGCGGCCTTCGGCGCTCGGCCGGATGGTTGAGCCCGATGATATCGGCCATGCGGTGGTGTTCCTAGCCTCGGAGGCCGCACAGAACATTACAGGGCAAATAATTGACGTCAGCGCCGGTTATGGGCTCTACCCTGCCGTGTAGCGATATTCCTTCTGGCCGTAGCGGCGATGTCCTCATCCTCATCGCCGGCATTGACAACCGAAAAAAACCGGCGGCGAGGGCGCAGCGAGCAGCGCCCCTACGATCCATGAACTCCTCAATAGATTGTGCCGCAGTCTTACCATAGCTTTCTCGCCAAAGTACAGGCTTCGCTGGATTGCTCCCGACCCCCCACATCGGTAAATTCGAAGCTTGTGCAGGAGACAAAGCGCCGCCTGCCCCAAACAGAAGGACCGTTCGGGGACGACCGGCGAGAGCCTGTTACTGTTTATAAAAAAATCCTTTTCCTAGGGTTCTTATTCAACAGATATCACCCGGAAAGTAGCTTATGTCAAAATTAGACGCTCTTCGGATCCCATGCGGACAGTATGTGTGTGGCAAATGTGGGCAGGCGTTTATTTCCATCATGGATCTTCGCGATCACGACAAGAACTGCAAAGCCGTTCAGTCATCGGTCAGTCCAGACGCAGCGGTTTCCGTCTCCAGGCTCAAGAGGCGCGGGCGGCGTGAGTGATATGGATGGAACTCCATCTGCCGCTTCGGCGGCACAAGGCCGCTTCCATCCGCCACTCGGTTCAACCGGGGGAGCTTTGTTGCCGGCGCGCGCTGCGTGCGGCCGCCGTGACTTTCAAGAGGTGACCGATGGATAACGACGAATACCCGCTACGCTGGTTCCAGTGCGCAATCTGCGGAAGAATGCTTGATTCAGAGGACGCGCAGATTCAACACGAGCGGAAGTGCCGAAGGGATTTTGCGGCCCGGCGCTGGACGGACAAGCCGCCGGAAAATCCGGCAGTCGCCTATCACGAAGCGATCCCCCGCTGACCGCAGCGGAAGCTTTTCCGCGGCGCCCGAATGATAAACTCTGCGCGGGACGCGATGGATCAATGGAAGAGCGGATCTGGATCGGGACGTCGGGCTGGCATTATAAGCACTGGAGGGGACCCTTTTACCCCGAGTCGATGCCGGACCGCGAACTGCTTGATTTTTACGCGGAACGCCTTCGCACGGTTGAGATCAACAATTCGTTTTACCACCTGCCGTCCCGAAAGAGCGTCAATAACTGGCGTGAAAGCACCCCGAAGGGCTTTTTGTTTGCCGTCAAGAGCAGCAGGTACATCACCCACCTGAAAAGACTGAAAGATCCCAAGCAGGGAATCCAGAAATTCTTCTCCCGCGCCTTGACGCTGGATTCGAAGCTGGGTCCGGTGCTTTTTCAATTGCCGCCAAATTGGAAAAGCGATGTTCCCCGTCTGCGCAATTTTCTGGAAGCCTTGCCAAAAGGGCAGCGGTACGCCTTTGAATTCAGAGATCCTTCCTGGTTTAACGCCGAAACTTATAAAGTCCTCGAGCGTTACGGCGGCGCGCTTTGCGTTTCCGATCTGGCGGGTGAGGAATCGCCCAAAGTGCTGACGGGCAAATTTGCCTACCTGCGGCTGCACGGTCCGGCCAAGCAAAAATACAGCGGCCGCTACACGCGGGCTCAGCTCCGGCGCTGGCTGGACTATTGCCGCAGATGGTTGAAGAAGGGAGCGAAGGAAGTCTTTATTTATTTTGATAACGACCAGGCGGGATTTGCCGCTCTCAACGCCCTTGAGCTGCAGACCATGGTTCGGCGCCGGTAAAATGAAACCTCTTACTGAATATCGGCGTAAGCGCCGCTTCAAAGAAACCCCGGAGCCGGCTCCCCAACGCGCGCAGAAATCCGCGAATAACCGCTTCGTGATCCAAAAGCACGACGCCACACGCTTGCACTATGACTTTCGCCTGGAAATTGACGGCGTTCTCAAGTCCTGGGCGGTGCCGAAAGGTCCTTCGCTCAACCCGGCGGACAAGCGGCTGGCCATGGAGACGGAAGACCATCCACTTGAATACGCCGGATTCGAGGGCGTCATTCCCGAGGGGAATTACGGCGCGGGGCCGGTGATCATCTGGGATCGCGGAACATTCACCATTGAGGGTGAAACCCCGGCGGACCGCCAATGGGAGCGTGGTGAGCTCAAATTCGTGTTGCACGGGCAAAAATTGCGCGGCGGATTTGTTCTCGTCAAGCTTCACAGGCCCACGGGCTCAGGGAAACCCTGGCTGCTCATCAAGCACCGCGACGCCGCGGCCAATCCGCGATGGAAGATCGAAGCTCACGACGGTTCGGTCGTTACTGCCAGGAACTTGCAAGAGGTGGAAGCAGGCGCGCCCGCATCCGCTGCGGAAGGTCAACCCGCTCCGCCCCCGGAAAGCGCTCGAAAGACCAGGATGCCCCGGTCTTTGCACCCGATGCTTGCCACGCTGGTGGATAAGCCTTTTTCAAGCCCAGACTGGCTCTTTGAGATTAAGTGGGATGGCGTCCGGGCGCTCGCCTGGATCGAAGATGGCAAACTCGAGCTGCGCTCCCGCACGGGAAGGGTTATTACCAGCCACTATCCCGAGTTGGCATCATTGCCGGAGCAGGTCCGGGCCGGGACAGCGATTTTAGACGGCGAGATCGTTGTGCTCGACCGTAAGGGCCGCAGCCGTTTTGAGCTTCTACAGCCGCGCATCAACGTCAGCTCACCGGTGCCGGCATTGCGGGAAAGCGCGCCCGCAACTTACTTCCTTTTCGACCTTCTCTACTCAGACGGCTACGATTTACGAAACGTGCCGCTCATCGAGCGCAAAGAGCGGCTGCGCCAGGTCCTCGACCCGAGTCCTCCATTCGTTTACACCGCCCACCAGTTCGAGAAAGGACGGGAACTGCTGGAAGCCGCGCGCAAGCAGGGGCTTGAAGGGATCATCGGAAAACGGAAGAGTAGCTTCTATTCCGAAACGCGCAGCCCGGACTGGGTGAAATTCAAAATCACGCGGGAAGTTGACGCGGTGATTGGCGGCTACACCGCGCCGCGCAATTCCCGCGAGTTCTTTGGGGCCCTTCTGCTGGGGCTTTACGAAGGAAAAGCGCTGCGCTTTATCAGCGGCGTTGGGACAGGCTTTGACAGGAAAAAGCAGGAGAAAATTTATCACCAGCTTCAGAAGCTCAAGTCGGATCGCTGCTATTTTGATGAACGGCCCCAGACGAAGGAGAAGGCCTATTGGGTGCAGCCGAAGCTGGTGGCGCGGGTGAAGTATGGAAATTGGACGAAAGATCGCCACCTGCGCGTTCCCGTGTTCCTGGCGATTTTGAAAGACCACCGGCCCGAAGATTGCTGGTTCAACATCGAAACTCCAGCCCATACGGCGGCAGTCGTGAACAAAACGCGAGCAAGGAAGGCAGCCGGCGGTAAGGCTCCGGCCCTCGGAATGGATGTGCTCTCCACGAGGCAGGCCGTCGAGAAAGAACTTTTTCGCGGCAGCGCTGAAAACGTCCTGGTGGAAATCAATGGCAAGCGTCTGAGACTGAGCCATCTCAACAAGGTCTATTTTCCGCAGGAAAAGTACCGCAAGCGCGATCTGCTCGCCTACTACTTTCGCGCCGCCGAATACGTTCTGCCGTTTCTGAAAGACCGTCCGCTGGTCCTGCGGCGGTATCCGGACGGCATCACCGGCGAATCGTTTTTCCAGAAGGAAGCGGGTGAAGCCGTTCCCGACTGGATGGAAACGATAGCGATTCCTTCCGAAGAGAAGCGCAGGGACATTCACTATTTCATCGCCAATGATTTGGCGGCCCTGCTCTACCTCACCAATCTGGGCTGCATCGATCATAATCCCTGGGCGATTCGCCGCGATGACCTGGAACGCCCGGATTTTGTTTTCTTTGACCTGGACCCGAGCGAGGGCACGGATTTTC
>DASUKV010000155.1:0-10919 GCA_036278555.1 Terriglobia bacterium | reverse complement strand
ACCGACGAAGGCAGCAGTGACATCCTGATCGAAGATAACGTGGTTTACCGCTGCGAAGACGGAGGTTTTCACCAGCACTACGGCGAAGCTAACATCGTTCGAAACAATATTTTCGCGCTTGGGCGAAACGCCCAGATTCGCCGAACCAGGGAAGAGAATCATCTGAGCTTCACCTTCGAGCACAATCTCATCTATTGGAAAGATGGCAAGTTGCTGGACGGCAAATGGGACGACAATCACTACCGGTTCGATTACAATCTCTACGACGCCGTGGGTGGAGGGGAGTTGACCTTCTCGAAATGGTCGTTTGAGGAGTGGCAAAAGCGCGGCCAGGATATCCACTCGCTCATTGCCAACCCGCTCTTCGTTGATCCCGAGCACGGCAACTTTTCGCTTGAGCGCGGATCGCCGGCTCTGAAGATCGGGTTTAAGCCCATTGACCTGTCGGAAGTGGGACCGCGAGGCAAACCAAATCAATGAAGCGCAGAACTTATCTGAAAACCATGCTGGCCGGGGCCGGTTCTTTGGCTGTTCCGGCGCTTGGCGAGGAGACGCTCAGCCAGCGAATCCGTCACACGAATCCTGAAGCGTACCACCGTAGCCGCTCTCACGAAAGTGCGGGCGATATGGCGTGCGAGCGCTTGCTCGAAAGCAGCGCCATGACCACCAATCTTTTTTTTATCGACCGCTGCCAAATCATGCCCGGCGGCGGTGTGGGCCATCACTTTCACAATCGCTGCGAAGAGATGTTCGTCATTTTTGGCGATGAGGCGCAATTTACGATTGACGGCCGGACGTCGGTGGTGAAAGGGCCCGCGGGCGCTCCGTGCCGCATGGGCCACTCGCATGCCATCTACAATCCATCAAATAAACCGGTGGAATTCATGAACATCAACGTTTCCGCCGTAAAAGGCAAGTACGACGCCTTCAATCTTGGCGACGCTCGCGTTGGCGTTCCACTCGATCCGATTCCAGTTTTCATGACAATGCGTCTGGATCAAAAGTTGCTCCACACAGTTGAGAACTATCTCGGCGGCGAGGGGAATGCCGGCTACCGCCGGGCGCTCGAGCCCGAAGTCTTCCGCACCAACTGGTCTTACGTGGACCACCTGCTCCTGCCTCCCGGCGCCTCCGAGGGCCGGCACCGGCACACCGGCGTCGAGGAAATTTACTACATCATGAACGGCAGCGGAGAGGTGGAGGTGAACAGAGAAACCGCTCCAGTCCGGAAAGGCGACGCCGTGCCGGTATTGCTGAGCGAAGTCCATGCCTTCCGCAACAGCGGTTCTCAGGATCTCGAGATCATGATTATCGGCATTGCAACTCAAAAATGGGTTCTCGATACCGAGCAGGTGTGACGGAATCGGGGCCTTTGATCCGGGAAGCCCGGTGGAAAACGTACCACGATACATTCGCCTTTCAATTCCCGTGCCGCCCGCCGCGCGGTCGCCGTGGTACAAGAACACCTTTCCAACGTACGCCGGCATTTTTTTGTGGGTGGGATTTTATTTGGAGCTGGCAGCGCCCACTCTCGGCTACGCCGGAACGGGCGTCTGCCTTTTAGGGCTCGCGGTGGCCGGGTTTCTTTGCTTCGCTCTTTATTACTATGCGCCCGCCATGCTTGGCATGCGCACGGGACATCCGCTCTACGTGGTGGGCAGCTCAACGTTCGGCACAGCAGGAGGCTACCTGATGCCCGGCCTGCTGATGGGAGCGCTGCAAGTTGGATGGGTGGCCGTGGTCGCCTCAGTCGCCGCCGAATTCATTATGAAGGGGCTTGGAAAAACGCAGGAAGCGCTCTTTGCAGTGATTGTGGTTCTGTGGATTTATGGCCTGGCGTGGGTCGCTATCAAGGGGATCCGCTATGTCGGCCAGGCGGCGAAATTCCTGAACTGGGTTCCGCTCATTATGATTGTTGTAGTGTTCCTCGCCAACCGCCGCGGCATCGCGCACTATGAGGCCCCGCGTTCTGATTCACTGTCCGGCTTTCTCAGCGTCCTCACGATTGTGATCGGTTACTTTGCCACGGCGGGCGCGGCGGGCGCCGATTTTGGCATGAACAACCGGAACCGGAGAGACATCGTTCTCGGCGGCGTTTTTGGCATCATTCTGGGCGTGGTGATCGCCGGAGGCCTTCCTATCCTTTCCGTAGCGGGCTATATTGGCCGGGGCGCGGGTACGAGCTACGATTACTCCGCCGCCATTGCAAGCGTTGGCGCGTTAGCGCCCCTCATGTTCTTCCTGTTTGCCGCGGCCTCGCTAGTCCCAACGTGCTTTTCATCGTTTATTGCGTCGAACAGCTTCAGCACGATGCTGCCGAGGATTTCTCGCACCACTTCTACCCTCGTCGCCGTAACCGTCAGCGCGGTTTTAGCGGTGACGGGCGTGGCGGGCAATCTGGTAGGCTTCTTTACAATTGTCGGCGCCTCTTTCGGGCCGATCTGCGGCGCGATGGCGGCGGACTACCTTCTCGCCGGAAAGGGCTGGTCTGGACCCCGGCGCGGGATCAATTGGGCGGGTTATATCGCGTGGGCTATCGGCTTCGTTATCGGAATCCCGGATCATATTCCTGGAGTTCCCGCCACCTGGGTGAAGGCAGATAATCCCGCAGTGCTGTATTCGTTTGGCGCTGGATTTCTGGTGTACTTGATCTTTTCCGCGGCCGGACTGCGTCCGGCGGTGATCGATAAAGGAGTTTCGATGGCTGTCACGGGCAACGCCGTATGAGGGTGTACTTCGATCTCTCAGAAGGACAAGGTTTTTTACGATGAAAAAGAAAATCGCGATTTCAAGAAGGCATCTTCTGCAAAACGTGGGGGCCGCCGTTACCCTCAGCGCTTTGACCGGCTCCGAGGCGGGGAGCGCGCACGCAGCCGCAACACCACAGAACGCAAACCGGCGGTCGCGCGTGTTCGCGCTGATTGGAGACCGTTATCACAACCCCGATTATATCCGCGTCAGTTTAGACAAGCTTTTTAAAGACTTGAACCTCGCCGTAACCTACACGTCCAATTACGATGATTTGTCCGGAAGCGCGCTCCGCGATCATCAACTCTTCGTCTGCCTGAGAGACGGAATGATCTGGCCGGGCGGCTACCTCGGCCCGGACGCCTATAGCGGTTATGAGCGATACCTCGAGAATCCTTCCAGTTTTCCCAAAGAAACGCCCGAGACGTGGATCACCGAAGAACAGGGCGAGGCGGTGAAGGACTTCGTTACGAGGGGCAACAGCTTCTACTCGCTCCACAACAACAGCCATCTCTCTCTTTCATCAAAAAGCTACCGCGCGGTTATGGGCGGCGCCTATATCGGCCATCCGCCGCTGCGGCCCTTCAAGGTGACAATCGCCAGGAAGGATCATCCCATCACGCGGGGCGTTCACGATTTTATGGTCAATGACGAGCAGCACTTTGTGGTCTACGACAAAGACCCGCAAAACATCATCCTGCGCGCCGAGAATATTGACGGGCTCGCTTACGGCGACCACGGAACGCAATCCATCAGCGGCTGGGCGCATGAGTATGGCAAAGGACGAGTGGTGTTCACCGCCGTTGGACACAATATTCACGCGATGTGGCAGCCGGAATACTTTAAGCTGCAGAAGAACGCTGTGCGCTGGCTGCTTAGAGAGACTTAGCATTTAGCATTTAGCATTTAGCATTCAGCATTCAGCATTCAGCATTTTGGGATTTAGGAGGTTCGACCATGGCCAGGACATTGAAGGTGGTGGACGCGCACGCCCACCTGGGAGAATGCTGCGTGTTTGGTCTGGTGAGCACCGAAGAAGAGCTGCTCCGCCGCATGGATGAAAATGAGATTGACGCCACCATCGTGCAGCCCTATCCCGGCGTGAAAGAAGCCGCCCAGACGCACGACCGCATCGCGGATCTCTGCGCAAAGCATCCTGGCCGTTTTTTTGGCTTGGCGAGCGTCAGCCCGCACGGCAATCATGATGCCTACCGCAAGGAAGTCGAGCGGTGCGCGCGTGACTTAAAATTTGTAGCCGTCAAGCTCCACACCATCGGCCACGGCGTCAATCCTCTCTCGGATGATGGAGATTTAGTCTTCGCAACGGCGCACGCGCTGGGCATTCCTGCAATGGTCCACACCGGTCCCGGCATTCCCTTCGCTTTGCCCGCGCTCTGCATCCCCGCAGCCCGGAAGTATCCCGGCTTGAAAATCATCCTCGCGCATGCCGGATTCGCGGTATTCTCGGCGGAAGCGCAGGTGGCGGCTTCGGTGTGCGGCAACCTCTATCTCGAAACCTCCTGGTGCATCGGCGAAGATATCCGGTGGATGATCTCGACCATCGGCGCGGACCGCGTGATGATGGGCGCTGACCTGCCGAGCAATGTTCCCGTGGAGGTGGCAAAATACCGGGCGCTGGAACTCGAACCCGCGGTCTACAACCAGGTCATGGGAGGCACGGCGGTCGAAGTATTCAAACTTGCTTCAGGAGGCGATCATGTTCGTCCTGCACGTTGATCTGGAAGTGAAGCCGGGCGCCCGGCAGGCTCTCGAAAAAATTTACGCCGAAACATTCCGCCCGGCAATATCCCGCCAGGCGGGATTCAGCGCGGTCGCGCTGCTTCGCCCCACGGAAGGTGAAAGCAACTATCTCCTCAGCCTCGCGTTTGACGATCAATCTTTTCAACAGCAATGGGTGGCGACGGACATCCATCAACAAGTGTGGCCGCAGATGGAACAACATTGCGCGCGCTATTCACTCAAACGCTACAACACCGTCTAACGGAGGGCAGCACACGAACCGCCGGGCTGGCCGGCAGCGAAATGGAAACGGGGCTAACCCTCATGCCTTCGGAGATAATCAAGCAGCTTGCGGAAGGCAATCCCGCGATGCGACACCGTGAATTTCTCTTCCGGCGTGATTTCCGCGAAGGTTTTCCCGAACGGCGGATAAAAGAAATAAGGATCGTAGCCAAAGCCGCCGCTGCCTCTGGGACTATCTACAATCACACCATCCACGCGGCCTTCTGTCACGGTAAGAACTTCGCCATCCTCGACCAGCGCGATGAGACACAGGTAGTGAGCGGTGAATCCGCCGATGCGCTCGCGAGAGCCGGGCGGGCGTTCCTGAGTCTTGCCGGAGTCCGGCGCGCGGCGTAGTTCCGTCATGAGCTTGCGGTTATTGTCCTCCTCGGACGCCTGGAGTCCGGCATACCGTGCGGAGTGCACGCCCGGCGCGCCGCCCAGGGCATCAACACAGATTCCGGAATCGTCCGCAAAAACCAGGCCCTGAACCCCCGCTGCATAGTACAGCGCCTTTTTGCAGGCGTTGGCCTCAAACGTTTCGCCATCTTCGATGCAGGGCGCGCGCTGAGACAGGCCGGGCGCTGACTCAATCCGAATTCCATATTCAAGAGCCGCTTCGCGGAATTCCCGAAGCTTGCCCGGATTCACCGATGCGAGATAGAGATTTCGTGAAGTCATCAAGTTAACAAGCGGTTGCTGCGCATCGTTGCCCCGCAACGCCCTCTCCCTCCCGGGAGAGGGGGAACCGCGAAGCGGTGGGTGAGGGCTTGCTGTAAGTCGGGCGCTAACAACCCGCACCCACTTCAAGCTGCAGAATAGAGCTCTGCAAGGCAAGCAGCTTCTCGATGCCGGGACGGGCGATGGCAATGAGATTGTTCAAGTCCTCAGTGCTATAGGGGTGGCCCTCGGCGGTCGCCTGAATCTCGACCAATTGCCCTTTGCCAGTCATCGCAATGTTCAGGTCCACGTCCGCATGGGAATCCTCGGCATAGTCGAGGTCGAGCAAGGGTTCGCCGCCTACGATTCCGGCGCTGACGGCCGTGACGTAATCCCGCAACGGGATCCTGGCGAGCGCCTTCACGTCGCGCAGCTTCTGGAACGCCAGACCCAGCGCGACCAGCGCCCCGGTGATGGAAGCGGTGCGCGTGCCGCCATCGGCGCGGATCACGTCGCAGTCAATCCAGACGGTCCGCTCGCCCAGGCTTTCAAGATCGGTCACTGAGCGCAGAGCGCGGCCGATAAGCCGCTGGATCTCAAGGGTACGTCCGCCCTGACGGCCCTTGGTCGCCTCGCGCGGAGTGCGGGAACTCGTGGCGCGCGGGATCATGGCATATTCGCTGGTGATCCAGCCCTTGCCCGAGCCTTTCAGAAACAGCGGCACGCCGTCATCAACCGACGCCGTGCAGATGACGCGCGTTTCGCCCAGGCGGATCAGCGCCGAACCTTCGGCGCTGGAAATAAAGTGAGGGATAATTTCAACCGGGCGCAGCTCCATCGGCGCGCGTCCGTGGGCGCGCATCAGCTTGCCGCCTGAATAAAGTAAACCCGAAACTGGCTTAGGCATTGAAGGCATAAAACCTCGTTCATGATGGTGCGCCGCCGTCCCGGCGTGTGCGGAAAGGGCGCAGCAAGCGGCATACTTGTCAAATTAGGTTTCAATTTTACCGATGCAACCTGCGGCTTTGCAAAGACGTAAATTCTTGTTTTTTAGCAAACATTTGGAACCGTGTCATTCTGAGCCCGTTCGCTCCGCTTCGAACGGTCCTGAGCGTAGCGAAGGAACTCAGGGTAAACTTCGCGAAGAATCCCGGCATTTGCTCATTCAAATACAGGGATTCTTCGGTCGCTGCGCTCCCTCAGAATGACATTTCCTTTGATATGGCCGCGAGGCCGCGCTGCGCAACTAACTTGGACAGCATCGGCAAGCAGCGCCCCTACAGCGCGATGTCTAAAGCCGGCGCGTCCGGCGGCGGAATTCTTTGTAATACTCTTCGATATTACGTTGGGATTCCTGTTCGCTTTCGACAAAATGGGGGCTGGCCAGGATGAGGGGCTTCACGCCGAGCTCGATGAGCCGCTCCGCGACGAGCGCGTTCAGCGTTTGCACGATGGTAACAACCGCGACCGAAGAAGTGGAGGATGTCGGATAATCGCACCCTTCAACCTTAATGCTGGCGTCCCCCGGCGGAGTGCAATTATCGATTACAAAATCGGCGACTTCGCTGAGCTTTTTCCCCGATGAATGGCGTGAAACTGTTTTCGCTTGATGCGCCAGCGAAGTGATGGCTACCACCGGCATGCCGCGCTTTTTCGCTCCCAATGCTATCTCGATAGCGCCGCTGTTGATTCCCGTACTGGAGATGACCACGAAGCAGTCCTCGGGCCCAAATTCGTAATTCTGCAATACGGTTTCGGCGTATCCGCTGACCCGCTCAAGAAATAGCGCCTGCCGCAAGCCGGAAGGCCCGACCACATTCGTGTAGTAGGTGAGAGGGAGTTCGAGAATCGGATGAAATCCGACGATGCTGCCAATGCGCGGGAACGTCTCTTGCACTCCAATCGCGGAATGGCCGCTGCCCCATAAGTGCACCAATCCACCGGCAGCAATCGAGCGGGCGTAAAGGTCCGCCACTTGCATGAGATTTCCGGATTGTGTTTTTTCGATCTTATCGATAATCTCCCGCGCAATTGCAAAAAACTTCGGGTTTTCCATACGATTCCTCCAATTAGCGCCGGCAATCCCTACCCTGAAATTAGTGATAGGACCGGCAGAGCTACCGTGAGCATGCGGCGAGCCGCGGAAACAAGTCCTTCAGCCGCGGGTAAAGCTCCTGATAGATGGCAAACAGTTCAGCGTAACGCGCGGCATAGCGCGAATCCGGCGTGAACCCGTCAATCACTTGAGCATGGGCCTGCTGCATCGATCTCGCGGAAGTGATCAGCCCCACGCCCAACGCCGCAAGGATGGCGTCCCCCAGCGCCGCGCCGCCCCTTTCGTGCATTACCTCGACGGGAAGGCCGGTGACATCCGCGATGATCTGGCACCACAATTTATTGCGGGTGGGACCGCCCACCGCCACCAGCTTCTGGGTGTTAGCGCCCAGATCGCGGGTAATTTCAAGATTCTGCCGGATCGCAAATGCTGTCCCTTCGAGAACCGCGCGAACCATGTGGCCACGGGTTTTGGAAAGATCCAACCCGAAAAATACTCCGCGTGCGAATCCATCATTAATCGGCTGAAGCTCGCCCGCGAGGTAAGGTAAAAAAATCAACCCGTCGCTTCCGGGATGGACTTCCGCGGCGCCTTGGGTGAGAGACTGCAATTGCTCCTTCGACGCTCTTCCATCCTCGCCGCCCAGAACCGCCGCCGTCCAATCCATCGCAGTGCCGCCCCCCACCATCGATCCGCCCACGAGCGTGAGTCCTTGGACCACATGCGGAAACGCCAGCAGGCGGGGGTCGGTTACGGCGCGAGAAAGAGGGACATAGACAGTGCTGGCGGATCCCATCGAAAGCTGTGCGGTGTCGGGCGAAGTCACGCCCATGGCCAGTCCGGCAGAGCTAGTGTCTTCTCCCCCAGCAATCACCGGAGTGCCCGCCGGCAATCCCGAAGCTTCGGCGGCCTCCGGGGTCACCGAGCCAATCACCTGATGGCACGCCGCGAGTTCGCAGTAAATCGATGTGGTAATTCCGATTAACTCCGCGAGTTCTTCGGACCACGCGAGCCGTGCGAGATCGTAGGCGAGGCAAATTCCGGCGTCCGAATGGTTCATCACCGCACGGCCCGTCAAGCGGAACGTAACGTAGCCGGTGGTGGTGAGGTTTTTTGAAGTCCGGCGCCAGATTTCGGGCTCATTCTGCCGCACCCAGAGCAGCTTCGGCTCCACGTTGTAAGGCGCGGGACTCTTGCCGCTCAGAGCTGCGATGCGCTCACCGCAGCGCCGATTGAGTTCATCTGATTGCGGCGCAGAGCGCGAATCAAGCCACAAGATCGCAGGGCGCAGCGGCCGCCCCTGAGCGTCAATAAGGACGGAGGCCACTCCCTGACCGCTAACGCCAATGGCGGCGATACGCTGCCGCGCATCAGGATGCTGCCGGAGTAATTCCCGAATCGTGTGGCAAACGGCATCCCACCAATCCTCCGGATTTTGTTCTACCCAATCGGGACAGGGCTTCGAGTAGGTGTAGGATTTGGCGGCATCCGCGAAGAGCTTCCCTTCCACGTCCGCCAGCACGGCTTTGGTGGTGGTGGTCCCAACATCAATCCCCAACGTCAACGGATTCATAGGCGGTATTTAGAAACTGGAGGCCGCCGCGGCAATAGCTGGCGTCAGCGGGCGCGGCCGCGAAGCTTGACGCGGTATTGGTAGCGGTCGCCGCGCGAAATCGCTTTGGCAAATTCCAGCGGCCGCTGGTCTTCAAGGTGGCTCACGCGGGTCACGCACACAACCGAGGCCCAAGGCTCGATTTTCAATTGCTGGGCTTCCTCCTCGGTGGCAGAGCGGGCTTCGACCGTATCCACGGCGCTCGCGGGCTCGAGGCCATATTCCTTTTCGAGCGCCTCATAAAGTGACTCGTACGGCGCAACCCTTTCGGCGAGCCCCGGAACCAATCCGGAAGGCAGATAGTTTACCATGAGCGTGACAGGCTCCTCCGAAGCCAGGCGGAGCCGTTTGATCCTGAAGACGCGCTCGCCCTTTTCGAGTTTCAGAGCAAAGGCGACGCGGGCCGGCGAGTCAATTTCTTCGATTTCTGACTGAGAAGTACGCGGCGTATAGCCCAGGGTCTCCAGTTGCTCGGTCCAGCTTGTGATCGTGCTAAGCTCATGGGTCAGTTTGGGCTGCTGAACAAAGGTGCCGCGGCCTTGTTGCCGGACTAAAAGCCCCTCGATCACCAGGTCATCCACGGCGTTGCGAATGGTGATGCGGCTCACGCCAAAGCGGGATTCGAGTTCCCGCTCGGCCGGAATCAGTTGCCCTGCCTCCATATGGGAAAGCGTCTCCCGGAGCCTTTCTCGAACCTGCAGGTAGAGGGGCACTCCGCGAGATTTTATGACCGGCATCAGTCTCTTCCGAAAACCCTAGATCAAGAACAGTTAAAGATCATAATGATATGATCTGTACGACAGCCGCCAGCTAGTTCCATTTACCATATTCTCGCAATTGAATCAATTATTTTGCCTTGACACGCCAAATTTCGGGTGGTATATCCATTTTACCGTCTGGGTTTTCTGATTCAATGAGCATTTTACGATTTGAATAAACATAACATTAGGATGTGCAACGCCCCGTAAAAGCCAGGTGGGCCAAGTGGAGGATGACACGATGGATGTAAGAAAGAACGTTCTAATGATTCTGACGCTGGTCATGCTTGCTGCGTGCCCGGCAAGTCTTCTGGCGCAGAATGCCAATGCGAGCATCAGCGGCGCCGTAACGGACCAGAGCGGCGCAGTGATCCCCGGCGCTCAGGTGACCTTGACCTACGTGGTAGCAGGAACGACAACGCGAGTTACCACGGGGTCCGACGGCCTCTATTCCTTCCCGAACGTGCCTGCCGGCGATTATGAGCTGCGTTGCTCGGCGAAAGGGTTTGAGACGTTCGTTCAACGAGGCATCACCCTTCACCTGAACCAGACCGTGCGAATCCCGATCCAGCTCAAGCTGGGAGCTTCAAACCAGACCATCGAAGTGGCGGCGAACGCTTCGCCGCTGAATTTCCAGAACGCGGTGGTGAAGCAAGGAATCGCCAAGCAGCAGATTGAGCAGCTTCCCCTGATGGTGGCGGGCGCTCAGCGATCCGCGGCGAATTTCATCAGCATCATGCCAGGGGTCAACGGGGGCGCGACGGGCGCGACCGCCTATGCACGTTTCAACGGAGGCCAGGAGGATGCCGACGAAGCCATCCTTGACGGAGTGAGCATGATGGAGGGATTGCTCAGCCAGAGCGGGACGGTGGCGATCCAGGCCGATTTCCCTATCTCTCCAGAGGCGGTGGGGGAAATCAGTGTACTGACCTCAAATTACGATCCGCAATACGGCGCAACGAACTCCGCCGTGACGATCGCCAGCACCAAGGCCGGCACGGATCAATTTCATGGCGGCGGCTACGAATATCTCCGCAACACGTCGCTGAACGCCCGGCAGTTT
>DASUKV010000154.1:0-10030 GCA_036278555.1 Terriglobia bacterium | reverse complement strand
CGGGCCCATAGCTCAGCCGGTCAGAGCAGCGGACTCATAATCCGTCGGTCCCAGGTTCGAATCCTGGTGGGCCCACCGCAGTTTCCTATTGGCGGGCTACGTGGCTAGATTTATAGCTCGCCGTCCACGAGTCCCACGAGTTTTCCAATCCCATCTTCGAAAACATCAGGACGGGGAAGCAGGCTGACCACGAGGTGGCCCTCTCCGGGGAAATCATAAAAATGTCCAGGGTGGACCCACACGCCTTCGCTTTTCAGTAGATCTACGGCCCAATCTTCATCGGTACGGGTGGAGGGAACGCGCAAAATGGTGTACCAGCCGCCCTCGATCTCCAAGCGGCTCACGGAATTTCCCGCGATGCGGGCATCGAGCCGCGCCAAGTTCGATTGGAGCCTCTGGACGATTTGCGGCTGCAGCGTGTGACGCAGATCAAGCAATTGCGGCAGCGCCCAAGCAACGGGCGCGCTGATGGAAAGGTAAGTATCGGCGATCACTTCCAAGCGCGACACGGCTTTCCGCAGAAGGTCCGGAGGGCCGCTGGCCACGATCCAGGCGCACTTCATCTGCGGCAAAGCCGAGATTTTTGAGAGGCCGCTGAGAGTAAAAACCAGAACGCGATCTTCTCCGGCGAAACCCGGCGCACGGGAAATTGCTGCTCCGGGCAGGCCGTAGTCCGAAAAAACTTCATCGGCAATGAGTGTCATCGAATGCTCTGCGCAGCGTTCAAGCAGGAACGCGGCTTCATCTTCGTGGACGAATGAACCAGTGGGATTGTTAGGATGAACTACGAGCGCTGCCCGGGTACGCGCGGAAATCCTGCTGGCAAAGGCAGCTTGGTCTATTTGCCAGGGCGGACCGTAACCCAGCGGGTAATCCAAAAGCTCCAGTTCGTGAAAGCGGGCGAGAAAATCAAAGAGCGGATAGCTGGGACGAGGCGCAAGGATGCTGTCTCCCGCATCGGCCAAGAGATGAAAAACGAACGAGTAGGCCTCGCTGGTGCTGGCCGTCAGGAAAATCTGGTCAGGATGGAGACGGATGCCACGCTCGGCGTAATAATCCACGACCGCCAGGCGCGCGGAGAGGAGACCGTGCGGGTCAGGCTCATAAATGACTGTGCGTGAGTCGCGCAACGCCGCGAGTAACTTTTCGGAATCGTATTCGAAACCGCACCGGGTGGGATTTGATTCGGTCAAGTCCAGGATCGGAAGATGCTCCCGTTTTCGCTCCTGGCAGGCTTTGGTAAGCTCGTTGGTGGTGAGGGGCCAGTTGGTTTTTTCTGAAAACATGAACCCCGGTGCGGAGCGGCAGCGCGGGAAACCTGGCGGGAGCCGCACGGCCTTGCTACCCGGTCGCGGATGCGCCAGTGTCGTGTCTCATAAAGTCGACAAATAATTCGTCAGGGCGTCAACTCCGCCATCGATGTCGCCCCCTCACCCGTCCCACTCCGCGTGACACCCTCTCCCCCTTTCAGGGGGCGAGGGCCATAAATTCGAGAGATTCCAGCCCTCTCCCTCCGGGAGAGGGGGACCGCGAAGCGGTGGGTGAGGGTTTCAACAGAACCCGCCTTCTGACGAGAATTATGCAACGAACTGATGAGACATAACGCTAGAGGTTTTTGCTTCGATATCGAACCCCGTAAATTTTCCGCTGTGTGCCTTCGAGTTCCTTACGGCTCGCAATTTGGGCGGGCACTTCAATGTTCTGGCTTGCTTTATCGTACGGGCACGCAACCATCACACCTTCTCCGAGATGGTAGCTCTTTTCACTGGCAAAGCAGATGCCGCCTTTCGAGACATTCTCGCTCTTCGTGATCTCCGTGCCTCCGAAGTAATCCCTCACCAGAATCGGAAGCTGCAGCACCGCCCGGCGGTGCCTGCGCCGTTCCGAAGGCGGTGGGGCGGGCAGGGCTTGGACGCGTTCCGCTGCCGGACGTTCGGCCTCCGCTCCATTTGGCGCATATCCCCACGGCGTGGCGCGCTTGCAAGCGGGGCAGTGGCGGGAAAAAATGCCGGCGGTCTCCAAAACGTCTACTTCGATGAGGGTCAAGTGAACAAGCTCGGGAGCGTTGCAAGAGCGGCATGCCAGAAGCGCTTTCGGTTGCGAGTTTTGATCGGAAGGTGCTGGCGGAAAACGGATACCCCAAAGATCGCTTCTCGGATCCAGGCACTCCATGCCCCATTCATTTCTTCGTTCCGGATTTGCCGTCAGCGGCCCCATGAGCGCAAACTCCCCTCCTTTCTCGGTGAGGGGGATAAGCGGGCCGGCTACGCGGAAAGCGGCGTCGCGCCGGTTAAGCTGATTAATGATTCGCAGTTCCTGGCCGCTGAGCAGGGGACGGGAGATCCGGACGCGGGCGCCGTGGCGGCTGACGTCAATCGTCTGAGCTTCGCACTCAAACGTCGTTCCGCTTTCATCCGACCCGGTGACACGCAAGGGGATAGTCAGCATCAGCCGGTCTGAGCGCCTTCTCTCAATTGTCACGCAGGTATTATATCGTGTCTTTGGACGGCGAAGTGGTCTGGAGAAAAGGATGTCAGGATTGGGCCTGACGTCTCGCGGTGTGCTCCAAGTCCGGCAGGGATCTCTGCGGAATGAGGGATTCGAGAGATTCTGATTCCTCAACAGCCTCCTGCCGCGCTCGCTCAATCCGGAGGAGCAATTGTTCGAGGCGGCCGCAGCATTCCTCCGCGCGGGCAATCGACGCGGCAAGCGTTGGGCCGGCAGATAAATTTTCTTCCTGCCTCGCGTCAATCTTGCGAAGCGCGCTTTGCAGGCTTTCCCGAAGGCGGCCCTGAATCTCTTCCCCCAGGCGCACAAGCTGGGTCCTGGCATCCTGCAAGGTCCGCTCGGTTTCCTGATCCGGCGCCGGAATTTCTTGCCGAGGATTCGGCTCAGTCGGCGGGAGCAATCGTCCAGACGGCGAGTTGGAGGAATTCGCTGAACAGAATATTGCCGGAAGCTCCACTTCAAAGACTTGAGCTTGCGGACAGGCGCCTGAGGGAGCGGGGTCTGTGGAATCCGTCTCGGCAGAAGGCGGGGCATCTGATTTTAACATTGCCGCAGGGGGCGGCTGAGCGGGGGTGACGTTTGCCTGCCGCCAGTCTGCAGGAGGATACTGAATTCCCCAGACATTCTTAGACTCCACCAATTCCACGCCAATCTCATTAGAATCACCGTCTGGAGCGGGATCGGAAACATGGATGATCCGCCCTCGGACCGCGATCCTTAATGGCGGGTTCTCAATCGTAAGTTCCAGATCGGGCGCAAGCCGCTGCGCAGTCGAAATGCAGGCGCCCTGACGATTGACGACGACCGTCCGGGTCTCCTCCCGGTACATCTCGCCTCGGGTATTCTGACCGCTGATCGTAACCGGCACGGCGATTGAGAGCCGGGTGCTCCGCCGCCGCCCGGCGTTGCTCTTCTCTTCTGCCGGCGGCTCAGACGGGCTGTTCGAGTTGGGTTTTGTGTTTTCCACTATATCTTTCATCGGGAGAAAGCACGGCGCGCTTTAGCCGTTCCTCCTGTTCAGTGCGCCGAAGGTCGCGGACAAGCCTGGCCGGGATTAGTGCTTCGTGACACAGGTCCGCCTGATAACTCCGCGAGAACGAAACAAGTGGATCTGTCGGCTGGAACCTTCACCCACCGCTTCGCGGTCCCCCCTCTCCCGAAGGGAGAGGGCTTCAATCCTTATTCTTTCTGTGCCTATCCCGAAAAGGAGCTGCTACCGTTACCATTTTCAGCCCTCTCCGCCGGTGGGAGAGGGTGGGCGAAGGCCGAGTGAGGGGCCAATCCGGACTTTTGCTCCATCGTAATTTCGACGCGAATTTAGGTCCTAGTGTTGATGCGGCTTGAGCCATGCCCGGGCATTCCGGATTTGGGGCAAGTCCCAGCAATATACGCTGAGCACCCGGTGGGTTGCAATGGAAGGGTGTGGTCAGCGCCCGGCAACGGCGCTCAATGCTATAGTCTGACCATGAGTTTTGTCTATGTCTTTGCGGCGACGGCGATGGAAGCCAAGGCACTCGGGCGCGGGGCCACGCGAGGACGCTCTGGCTCCGGCGCGAGCGAAGGCCCTCCGGGCGCTGGCGGTCCCAATACTTTTGAACTATTCATAACCGGCATCGGACCACGCGCGGCCCGCTCCTGTTCAACGCAAGTGATCGAGCCTTTCCGTCATGGCAAGCGGCCGGATGCCGCGCTTGTGATCGGAACATGCGGCAGTCTTTCTCCACAGCGGCACGAAGGCGAGATCGTTGTTTATACAAAGTGTCTGCCGGTCTCTGTTAATAAACAACCGCTCGTGTGCGCGAAGGCCCTCGCCGGCACATTGAACGAGCGCCTCGACGGCTGTGGAATCTCCTATGCGCGAGTAGCGGGCATTACCTCGGACCGAATGGCGGCCACCCCAGAAGAGAAGTTGAGATGGGCGAGAATGGGCGCTGAAGTGGTTGATATGGAGAGTTACGAGATTGTGGAGGTGATGGCCGGTGCGGGAATACCGGTCGCGGTGGTCCGTGCCGTGTCGGACTCGCTGGACCGGGGGTTGCCAGATTTTAATCCCGCTCTGAGAGCAAACGGCGAAGTTGATAAGCTTGCCGCCGCCCGGATCGCTGCCAGGTCGCCCTTGCATACAATGCGATTTGTGATGCTCCATCGTAAGGCGGTCGAATCGCTCCGCACTGCTCTCGATTGCCTTCTTTCCGCGGATTTCCTCCCGTAACTGACACAACACCCGATCTCGACTACCGTCCTTGGCAACTGTGGTTTTGAATGGTAAATTCGCCGTTTTCATTTCGTCTTATTTGTCTCGTTGATATTCGGACGGAGGAATATAATGGTTCCGCACGTAGGGCTGTAGCGGCGGCGTCTCGCCGCCGCTACAGTAAGCCCGAGGAGGGGAGTTGTTTTCATGGGGACGATGAGGCGAAGGGAGATTTCTGCTGATGAGTGGCAATTGCAATCGACGGGAGTTCATCAAGAAGGGCGCGAAGGCGGCGCTGGCGGCGACGATCTCAGGAGGGATCGTTTCCTGCGGCTCGTCCTCACGCACCACGCTTTACATTGTTCCCGACACGCACGGTACCGTTGCCGGATGGCTGGATGATTTTGATACGGAAAGAAACTATTGCCTGAACAATTATCTCGACCATCTGGACCGCGTGGACAGCGATCCACATTACGCGTTCGCTTATTCCGAAGTGCCCAACCTGATCTCCTTGCTCCAGTTTGCGCCGGACCGTCTCGACGACCTGAAGGCGCGGATTCACCAAGGCCGCGTGGAACTGGTTAACGGGTTTTTCCTGGAATCGGCGATGAACCTCTCCGGGGGCGAGGCGATTGTGCAGCTCGGAGTGAACGGGCTTCGCTGGTACGAAAAATTCTTCGGCCTGCGTCCGCGATATGGCTGGATGATTGACGTGGTGGGAAATCACCGGCAGATGCCCCAGATTGTCGCGGGCTTGGGGCTTGACGCTATGCTTTTCTGCCGTAACAATCCTGCTAAAAAAACTGTCTTCTGGTGGGTTGCGCCCGATGGCACTCGCGCTCTCACCATCTGTAATGCCAACAGCTATGCCGATCTGCCGGAAGTCTTTACCACTCATCAGCCGCTCGATTCCGCCGGACTCAAAAAAATCGCCAAGGTCATCGATTGGAAAAAAGCGCACAGCCCCAGCCAGAAAACGCTTCTCGCGCTGGGCGGCTCAGGTGATTACAGCCTCGCGCCCCTTTACAAGGAATATCCTTCAAAGCTCCTCGACCAGTGGAAAGAGAGTTATCCGCATACCGACATTCGTTTCTGCACGCTCAGTGACTATGTGAAGCCGCTTCGGTCGGAAATAAAGTCAGGCGATATCAAGCTCGAGGAATTCCGCGGCGACACTGCGTATTGCTTCAATGCATTTTGGTACGATCTGCCGCAGATCAAGAAGCAATTTCGGGAGATGGAATATGCGCTTGAGGCTGCGGAGATGCTCTCGACCGCCGCGAGCTTGAAAGGAGGTCCGGCGTATCCTTCTCAGCAATTCCACGATTGCTGGATGAACCTTGCTGTGAATATGGACCGCAATGCGCTGTGGGGATCGGCGGGCGGCAAAGTTTTTCGTGACCCTAAATCGTGGGATGCCGAAGATCGCTACGATTCGGTGCGGAAGATTACGTCAACCGTGATCGGTGAGGCCATGAAGCCTCTCGCCGGCAAAGGTGAAAGCCTGGCGTTATTTAATCCGCTCAATTGGGAACGGAACGATCCTATCGAGCTCTCTCTCCCTTCGGGAAAGCGTATTTCAGGGGTCCGGTGCGAAGCGAGCCTTGCTAGTTCTGGCCGGGTGATTTGTCAGGTCAAGCTGCCTTCCTCCGGAATCATTTCGCTGCCGCTTGAAAGCGGCGCCGCAGAGTCGCCGAAGGCAGTGCAGTTGGGCGAGCGTATTGTTACAGCGTATTACACCGCCACGGTGGATGAAAAAACGGGAGCGCTCACAAGCGTGAAGCTCAAAGATACCGGCCGTGAATTGCTGGGCGGACCCGCCAACGTCATATTGGCGGAATCGGTCGCGGGAATTCCTAATTTTGACCCCGGCGATTTCATGCTTCCGCGCCCGCAACGCAAGGTTTTGAAGACCAGCAGCAATTACGCGGTCGAAGTCCGTGCCTTCGAGGGTCCTCTCGCAACGACGATCATCGCCACCTCCGGCTTCCACGGCGGCTCCAAACTCAAGCGCATCGTGCGTTTTTACTATAATTCACCTCGAATTGATTTCGAGACCCAGTTGGACCTCCGCGCGGACGAAGTCCTCATCACCGCGGATTTTCCTCTGACGGGGGCGGTGGCCGAACGGACGCGGGGGATTCCTTATGGATTTGCCGCGATCGATCCCCGCCACCCGTTCCGCCCACTGCCGGCCTACGAGGTGGGCGAATCACGGCGGCATGGATTTTCAGACGCGATCTTGCCCGCGGTGCGATGGTCAAACTACCAATTGGCGGGTGGTCCGGGGATGGCACTGCTGGCCCATGGGCTCACGGCGCACGAATTGAACGGCTCCACCGTGACGCTGGGACTTTTCAACGCGCACGCGAAGTACAACGGCTGGCCGAATGCACTCATGGCGGGGCAGGGGCTGCACCACTTTACTTACGCTCTGGTGCCGCACGACGGCGCGTTGCCTGAGGCGGGCATTCCGCGAAGGGCCTGGGAATTTAATGGCCCGCTTTTTCTGCGCCAGGGGAGCCAGCACGGAGCGAATCTCTCATTTTTGGAGACGTCTGAAAACCTCATCGCTGGAGCTTTGCGAAGAGAAAAGCGCCAAATTGAGTTGCGGGTTTATGAATGGAAAGGAGTGGCCGGAGATGCCGAGGTCACATTGCATTTGCCCCACCGCAATGCCGCGATCACGAATCTGATGGGTGAGAAGCCCGTGGCATTGCAGGGGCCAGGGCCTGCTTATCAATTTTCCGTCAGGCCGCAACAAATCGTGACAATCCGGTTTGATGTGGATTCGGAAGCGCCCTCGCCAGAACTCACGTCGCAGTGGCTTCCTCTGGCGCCTCCGGAAAAACAGCCGGACCTGAGCCGCAGGATTCTGTTAAAAGGCCATCCGCCTTTCGGCCCCGGCTCATCGTCAGGTTAAGCGAATGTCTGCTTTTGGAGTCAGTCAGGGCAACAGGTTGTGGGAGTGATACGGAAGCAGAAAACCGGGGATCACCCGCAGGTACACTGGCGCCTTGAACCAGACATTGCGATTGGAAACTGAAATCTGGAATTCTTTACACGTGGGTTCGCTGCGGGTGGAGTAGTGATTGGAATCTTGAATCTAGAATTTGGAATCGTTCCTACACGTGAGTACGCTGCGGGGCGGAAATCGTAATGCCCAATTTTCGTAAGGCATCGGAATAGTACTTCTTGTACAGAATTTCCCATTCGGCGCTGCCCTCTGGAATGGTCCGCTTTTGGGAGGTGATCTGCTGCCGGACGCGGTGATCAATCTCTTCTTCCTCGCGCATCAAGTCGTTCAGGACTTTCACAATTTCCTGGCGGATCGCGCTCGGCTCATCGAATATCTCGATTTCGTCGAGATCGGTGATGGCGTTTATGAGCTGATGAGAAAGCTTGTTGATTTTTTCGTAGGTCAGCTTCATTGCGATGAGGTTCAGAGTATAACGTTCCGGTCGTGCACGAGCTGTTTCTTCACTTTCTTGAACATTTCTTCATAGGAAGCGCCCATCTGCTTCATCTGGTCGTCGTATTCTTCGAGAATTTTTCGCACCTCTTCGTTGATATGATCTTCGACGCTTAACTCCTCGAGGATCACTTGGGTCATCACCTCGTTCACGTAATCCGCTTGCTCGAACTGAATCAAGCGTTCCGCACTGAGTCGCTTGAGAACCTGCTTTGCCATGTAAGCGGGATATTCACGAGGTAACCGCATCGGATGTGGGAAACGCCCTCCTTGACCGTCTTTAGAGGGTAGTGTATATTGCGAGGTTTCGAGGTGTCAAGGTAAAGGGTACGGACGTGGGCGGTTAGCTCAGTTGGTCAGAGCGTCTGCCTTACAAGCAGAAGGTCATCCGTTCGATCCGGATACCGCCCATTATTGTTTCCAATGGTTTACGCTTGTTCCTGACGGTAAAACAGGTACAACTTGGTACAAGGAACCAGCCACACGTGACGCCATCTCGCGCTTCTCATCCGAAACGGCTTGCGTGTAGATGTTCATGGTGGTCTGGATATTGGCGTGGCGCAACAGTTCCTTTTGCACGGCTGGCTTCGCACCGAGCGCATGCAGGAGTGTCGAGTAAGTGTGCCTGAACGTATGCCATCCGATCTTCCCGATTCCGGCGCGAACCGCCGCCGGTTTGAGGTAGTCGGCGAGAATTCCGTCTTTCCAGCGCGCCTTGCCCGAATCGCCTGCAAACACAAAGTCTGTATCGCCAACGTAAAACGAACGAGACTTGTGCGCCCGCAGCGATTCCGCCAGTCCAGCATCCAGGGGCAATACGCCTTCTGAGGCTTGATTTTTGGTTTCAAAAACCCGCCCTTCGATGACGCTGCGCTGAACCTTGACCGACAGATTGTCGAAATCCAGGTCTCGCCACTGCAAGCCCAGCAACTCGCATACGCGCAAGCCTAAGCACGCGGCGGTCAAAACCATCGTCCGATACGGCTCGGTCAGTTCCGATAGAAGCGACCGCAATTCCGCCGGCGCGAGCGCGCGCGGCGTTTTCAGGCGCTTCCTGGACTGGCGCACCAAGTCTATCGGATTGCGCTCTGCCATTTCCCAGCGTACGGCGCATTGATAGATAACGTGCATCAAACTTCGGATGTGTGATTTGGTCTGCCTCGAATGCGGGTAGGCTTCCAGCCAGTCCTCAACTGCCATCGTTTTGACGTTTCGGACCAGCTCCTTTTCCCACCTCGGGCGGATATGGTTCTTAAACATGCTCTGATAGCACCGCCGCGTAAATGGCCGGCATCGCTTCGGCGCATAATCTTCCATGAATCGGTCGATGAGCGCGCCTACGGTCACCGGGTGGAAAGCTTGCTCCATACTCTGAGCGTTAATTTTCATGCGGAGCGATTCAACGGCGCGCTCCGCGTCCGCTTTGGTCTGATACTTTTCAACGGTTCCAATCAACACTGACTTCGTCCTGCCGTTTTCCGTCCATCTCCACTGCCAAACGTCCGGCCCTTTGCGCCGGGCCCGCTTGGTCAGCGTTCCATACTGGTATCGTGCCTGCATAGATTCTCCTTTTCAGTTTTCTATGCGGCACGGTTGGCGAGCCGATTTTAGGCGCGAGTCGATCCATTCGTCAATATCCGATTTCCGGTAGCGCCAGAATTTACCAACCTTGAACCCCGGCACTTCCCCGCGAATAGCCATCCGCTGCACAACCGCCGGATGGATACCAAGGGCCGCGCCCACTTCCTTGCTGTTCAGTAACCGCTCAAGTTCCCCCGTCATGCCACCTCCAGATTTAGCTGTATCGGCTTTGACCGCTTTCCCGTGGTCTGCCGCGCTCCCGCGATGCCCGT
>DASUKV010000153.1:0-21619 GCA_036278555.1 Terriglobia bacterium | reverse complement strand
CGAACATTCACGGCGCCGAAGTGGTCGTGATCTCCTCCGCCGTGCCAAATGAAAATCCGGAAATTCTTGAAGCGCAACGGTTGCAGGTTCCCATCATCCCGCGGGCGGAGATGCTCGCGGAGTTGATGCGCCTGAAGTTCAGCGTCGCCGTGGCGGGGGCGCACGGCAAAACCACCACCACCTCCATGATCGCCTTGATGCTGACCGAAGCGGGCCTTGACCCTACGGCGGTGATTGGGGGGCGGCTGGACGTTTTTGGATCGAGCGCGCGGCTGGGCAAAGGAGACCTGATGGTGGCCGAGGCGGATGAGAGCGACCGCTCGTTTCTGCTTTTACTGCCGTCTATTGCCGTAGTAACCAACATTGATCGCGAGCACCTGGACCATTACCATAGCTTGGATGAGATTATCGATGCGTTCGTCTCGTTCATGAACAAGACTCCTTTTTACGGCGCGGTCATTGCCTGCGCGGACTCGCCGTGGGGCGAGACGATTGAGGCGATTCGCCCGCGGCTCAGAAGGCGTCTGGTGACCTACGGCCTTGAGCCCGGCGCGAATATCACGGCGGCGAACGTCCACCCCGACGGGCGCGGCACTTCTTTCGACGTTCTGGATGCGGGCAGACGGCTGCTGCATCTAACTCTTGCCGTCCCCGGAAGGCACAACGTGCAGAACGCTCTGGCGGCGGTGGGGGTTGGTCTCGAGCTCGGACTCACGGGTGATGAGATTCGGCGCGGGCTCGAGCAATTCCACGGCGCGGATCGCCGCTTCGAGGTGAAGGCCGAAGCCGAAGGCGTTACGGTGGTCGACGACTATGGCCACCACCCGACCGAAATTCGCGCCACCCTGGACGCCGCGCAGGCGCGCGGAGCGCGGCGCATCTGGGCGATTTTTCAGCCGCATCGCTACACCCGCACGCAGTTCTTGATGGATGACTTTGCAGGCGCGTTTGCCGGGGCTGAGCGCGTCTACGTGCTGGATATTTACCCGGCGAGCGAAAAACCGATTCCCGGTATCACTTCCGAGCGGCTGGTAGAGCGAATGCATCAGATGGGGTGCTCCGCGGCGCGTTACGCGGCTTCCGAAGACGACCTCATTCGCAAGGTGCTGGCGGAAGTTGAGCCGGGCGTTTTGCTTTTGACGATTGGGGCGGGAAGCGTCTGGAGAATCAGCGAGGCTGTGGCGAAAGGGCTGCAGCGGCAATTGGCGGTCCCGCACCCATGACCGGAACCCGGGCTGAGCCTCGCACCGTTGAAATCCTGGAAGGCGTCGAGTGAGTTTTCCTGAACACGTCCCATTGCCGGAAGAGTTCGATGAGCCGTCTCCTTATCGCCGGCGGCAACAGGCGGTGGGCGTCCGGCGCGGGCGGCAGGATGGCAGGGCGCGCGTGGCCCGGGCGGTACTTTTGGGCGTCCTGCTGCCACTTGGGATCATTGGCGCAACGTACGTGATTTCAACCCACGCCACGAATTCCAGCCGATTCCTATTTCACCCGGATCAGGACCTGGCGCTGATGGGAAATCACTATGTCTCCCGCATGGAGGTTATGAATGCGCTTGGCTGGGGGCGCCTCGGGATTGCGCAGGCTCCAAACGTTTTCCAACTGAGCCTTGCTGAGGCGCGCAAACGTTTGGAAGCGATTCCCTGGGTAGAATCCGCGACGGTTTCCCGGATTTTGCCAAACCGGCTCACCGTGAATATCATCGAGAGGACCCCGGTCGCCTTCGTGGACGTGGGCGGGCATCTGGAATTGGTGGATAAGGAAGGAGTTTTTCTTCAGCCTCCAGGAAAGGCGGCTTTTGATTTCCCGGTGTTGTACGGCCTCGACCCGGGAAGCACTCCCGCCCGGCGCAAGGCGCTGCTGGGGTCTTATCTGCGTTTCCTTCAGGAAACCCGGGACGACGTGACGCGATCTGGCTGGATGATCTCTGAAGTGAATCTGAGCGACCCCAGCGACCTGAAGCTCCTCATGGTGCAAGGACGAGAAACGGTTCTGGCGCACTTCGGCGGCAAGGACTTTCCGAGCCGGTTCAAAACGTTTGCCAGGGTCGCTCCGAAAGCGTTGGCCGATAATCCGCGGATCGATTCCATGGACATGCGTTACAACGGCGAGGTTGTCGTAGACCCGTTTCGATCCTCGCCGGCTTCAGGCAACAGCCAAAAGGGAGCCGCGGCTCAATAAAGCGGATCCCTCGCCGCGCCCGCGACAATTCCAATGCCGTCTAAAGACTCGTACATCACAGCGCTTGACCTCGGCAGCACAAAGACCTGCGCTCTGGTGTGCGAGCCCGTCGGAAACGGTAAACTGCGTTTGGCCGGATTCGGTACGGCGGAATCGAAAGGCTGGCGCCGTGGCCTGATCGTGAACCTGGATTCGGCGCTGGTTGCAATTAAGAAGGCGGTCGAAGCTGCGGAGGATGAGGCCGGCACACCCATCGATAACGCCTACATCGGCGTCGGGGGGCCGCACATCCGGGGCGTGAACTCGCGGGGCGGGCTGAATTTGGGCAAGTCCGCCTACGCAACCCGCGAAGTTTCAAGCGAAGACGTACGTAAGGTTTTTCTGGCGGCGCAGGCGGTGAGCCTGCCGGCGGATCGCAAGGTGATTTATGCCGAGCGCCAGGAGTATCTCCTGGATTCGCAGAACGGCATCCGGAACCCGGTCGGGATGGTAGGCTCGCGCCTCGAAGTGAACATCCATCTGATCACCGGTTCCATCGCGGCTCATGACAATGTGGTATCCTCCGTGCACCACGCCGGGATCGAGGTAAATGAAACGATTTTTGAAGCCCTGGCGGCTGCCGATGCCTGCCTCACCCCGGATGAGCGGGAGTTGGGCGTCGCACTGGTTGACATCGGCGGCGGCAATTCCAACCTGATCATCTATCATGAGGGAAGCGTGCGTTACACCGGCGTGATTCCGGTCGGGGGAGATCACTTCACGAATGACATTGCCGTCGGCTTGCGCACGCCCATTCCGGAAGCGGAAAAGATCAAGGTGGCTTGGGGCCGCTGCGACCGCTCGAATTCCAGTGAATCACCGATTGAAGTGGCGGGGGTGGGCGAGCGGCCGTCGCGGACGGTGAGCGATTCCGAGCTGGGAGAGATCATTGAGCCGCGCGCACAGGAGCTCCTGGAACTGATTTCGCGAGAACTCGAGTATTCGGGTTTACAGAAACAACTGACCGGCGGTATCGTCCTCACAGGCGGCGGCGGAAAACTGGGGGGCTTGGCGGGCATGGCTGAGGAAACGCTGGAGCTGCCGGTCCGCCTGGGTCAGCCTTACGGTCTCGAACAGATGGGCGATGCGCTTCCCGACGCCGCGTATGCGACGGTGGTGGGTCTGGTCATTCACGGTTACCGGCTGCGGATGATGCACGATTCCCGGAACTCAGGATTTTCCAGCAAGCTCATGGGAATTTTCAGGGGGAAAAATCAGTGACAAGAGACGAGAGACAAGAAACAAGTGAAAGCCCTCAGCATTCAGCCGTCAGCATTCAGCCACTCGCTTCGCAGTAAGGGTTTCAGCGGCGCCGCAACGACCGACTTCTGACGAGAATTAGGCATAATTATGAGAAGCAGCAGCGCTCATGGTTCTAGTGGCTCAAAGCTGACGGCTGATCGCTGTCTCTTGTCACTGTATTTGAAGGAGTACGGATATGACCGACGAAAACAGCAACGGAAATCTGCGGGTAGATTTTTCTGACGAGCTGCGCCGCGGCGCGAAAATCCGCGTGATTGGGGTGGGCGGCGGCGGCGGCAACGCCGTGAATCGCATGATTGACGCTAAGCTCGAGGGCGTGGAATTCTGCGTGGCGAACACAGACCTCCAGGCGCTGGGCATGTCCAAGGCCCCGGTGAAGATTCAACTCGGCGCGAAGCTCACCAAGGGCCTCGGCGCGGGCGCAAATCCGGAGATCGGGAAGCAGGCGGCGCTCGAAGACACCGAAAAGATTCTGGACGTGCTCGATGGCGCGGATATGGTCTTCATCACCGCCGGCCTCGGCGGCGGCACCGGGACGGGCGGCGCTCCCATCGTCGCGGGCCTCGCCCGCGAACTGAGCGCCCTGACGGTTGCCGTCGTCACCAAGCCCTTCGCTTTTGAGGGCAAGCGCCGGATGTCTCAGGCGGAAACGGGCCTCGCGGAACTGAGCGAAAATGTTGATACCGTCATCTGCATTCCCAACGAGCGCCTCATGCAGTTTGTCGATAAAGAAACCAGCTTCTTTGAGGCGTTTCGCATTGCGGACGACATCCTGCGCCAGGGCGTTCAGGGCATCTCCGATATCATCACGATTACCGGCATCATCAACCGCGACTTTGCGGATATCAAGACCATTATGCAAGGTATGGGCTATGCCGTGATGGGCACAGCCACCGCAAGCGGCCAGAATCGCGCCGTCGAGGCCACAAACCGTGCGATTTCGAGCCCGCTCCTGGAAGACGCCTCGATCAATGGGGCTCAGGGCATCCTGCTGAATATCACCGGCTCAAGCAAGCTGACCTTGCACGAGGTGCACGCGGCTTCCACAATTGTGCAGCAAGCCGCCGCCGAAAATGCCAACATCATCTTCGGGGCGGTACACGACGAAGCGATGGGCCATGAAGTGAAGGTCACGGTGATTGCGACCGGCATCAAAAGTGATAAGTTCACCCCGCTCCCCCGGCAGGCCGCAGCGTCTGGCGCAGCGAGAGGAGCGCAGCAAGCTCCCCAGGGCGCCGTGCTCAATAGAGAAAATCCGCCCATTGAAGCGGAGCTTGCCCAGCGGCCCCCCGCGCCGCCTCCGGACGAGTACGAAGTTCCCGCCTTCCTACGCCGCAAAAAACCTGAGCCAAAACCCTGATGGCAAAAAAGACATTTCACCACGAAGAGCACGAAGAACACGAAGACGGTGGTACTCAGTCGCCTTTGAATCATTTGTGCTCTTTGTTCTTTGTGGTGAAAGCAGCGTGAACCGTAGAATCCGGGTACGGGCGGCAGTACTCGATGGCATGCTTGAACAGGCGCGCGCGGAGCTTCCATATGAATGTTGCGGCTTGCTGGGCGGCACGCCGGATGAAATCACAGATGTATTTCCCACCGCCAATGCGCTGGTTTCCCCGAGCGAATATTTCATCGCACCGGGTGAACTGATCGCCACGCTGCGCCTGATCCGCGAGCGCGGCCTAAGGCATCGGGGCATTTATCATTCCCACCCTCGCGGTCAAAACTTCCCTTCCCGCCGCGACATCGAAACCGCTTATTACCCAGCCTGCGCTTACTTTATCATCTCGCCCGAAGCTCCCATGGCCCGCGCCGTCCGCGTTTTCGAGATTCGTAACGGTTCAGCGGCCGAGCTGAAAATCGAGCCGGTTTGATAACACTGGAACCTACGCGGTACCCACGTTCGCGCGCTGGGTTTGACATCATTCGGCGCGCCGACTAACCTGATGGAGATATGACGGACATTTACGCTGAAATTGCCAAGCTGCGGAAAGAGGGCCGAAGGGGCGCGCTCGCCACCATCATCCAGGTGCAAGGCTCGATTCCGAGCTATGAGTCCTCCAAAATTCTGGTTCGGGATGATGGGTCTATCGTTGGAACCGTAGGCGGCGGCTGCGTTGAGGCGGAAGTCTGGGCGGTGGCGCAGGACGTCATGCGCGAAGAAAAGCCCCGCCGCCTGCATTTTAACCTGAACAATCGCCCGGATGAGGATGAGGGCCTGGTTTGCGGCGGATCATTGGATATCTTCATTGAGCCGATTCTCGCCACTCCGGCGCTTTATCTTTTCGGCGGCGGCCACATCTCCCTGTCCGTTTCCCGAATCGCGGAAATTGCGGGCTTCGAAACCATCGTCGTGGATGACCGCGAAGCCTTTGCCAATAAGGAGCGCTTTCCGGGAGCGCTCGAAGTGCACTCTGGCCCCTGGGAAGAGGTTTTTTCGCGGCTCCTTCCCAATGATTTTTCCTACCTCGTGATCGCAACGCGGGGACACAAAGGTGACTTGGCGTGCCTGCGCTGGGCCCTGGCCACCCCCGCCCGCTATATCGGAATGGTCGGGAGCAAGCGCAAGCTGATCGAGTTTGCGAAGGATCTGGAACGCGAAGGCGTACCGCCGGAAGCGATCGAGCGCATCCACTCTCCGGCCGGCCTCGACATCGGCTCGCTCACCCCCGAAGAAATCGCGGTTTCAATCGTTGCGGAAATGATCGCGATTCGCCGCAATGCCCGCCTCGAAGTTCCCTCCCTCGCCTATCGTCCCAAAGCCTGGCAGGCTTCATGAAGCGTGGAGAGATCGCCGGGCTGGTTTTGGCCGCCGGGGAATCCTCGCGCATGGGCACGGACAAGGCCCTGCTTCCCTTTCGCGGGAGCACGTTCATTGAGGTGATCGTTCAGAACCTCCGCTCGGCGGGTATTAAGCGTATTGTTGTGGTGCTGGGACATCATGCGGAAGAGATCGAGCGCGGGGCGAACCTGGCGGGCGCGCACGTAGTCGTGAATCTGTCTTACCGTGAGGGGCAGACTTCCTCGCTGCAAGCGGGAATCCGCGCATTGCAAACGCCTGAGCCTCAAGCGATTCTGCTCTGCCTGGTGGATCATCCGGCAGTGAGCGCCGAGGTGATCAAGCAGCTTTGCAAGGGTTATTTTGATTCGCGAGCGCCGGTTACGATCCCGGTATTTCAGGGGCGGCGGGGGCATCCGGTGGTGATCGGCCGAGGGCTGTTTCAGCAACTGTTGAACCTGAAACCAGTGGAGGGAGCGAACACGGTAATCCGGGAGCAATTTAGTGCAGCCCGTTGGGTTGAAACAGCGGACTCGATGATCCTGCTGGATATTGATGAGCCGGACGATTACGAACGGTTGATAGGAGCAAATCGCAGCTCTGCCTTATCGTCCGTTCAGGTTCCGAAGGAAACGATTCAAGACGCCCGGCGATCCTGAACCGGCGAGTTCCACACGGTTGCCGCTCGACGCGATGCGAAGGCCCTGAATGAAATTCAGGACGTCGGGTGGCCGCGAATTTGTGAAAGCCGGAGAATCGCGGCAGATCATCAGGAGCTGGGCCAAAGTCTGGGCACTTTGGGCGTCACGGCAAACGACGGTGATATTCGCCGAGAAGTCGGTATTCCAGTTCGTTTCGTAAAGCACCGCTTTGACGGGAGCAAGGAGCGTGCTGAGGTCAGATTTCTGTTGCGGCTTGGCGCCCACAAGCCAAGGGACTGCGAGATTGGCGGCGGCCTTGCCGGTGGTCACACCCCACTGCGGCCCCGACCCCTCCAGCGCAGCTTCCCAATTCACGAACTCAGCATCAGAATCTAAGGTGGCGCGGCGGCCGAGATATCCGTCGATGACCGCCTTTAGATCGCTCAGGCGGCCAAACGCCGCCAAGTTGGAGTTCAGGAAAGTAAAAAACAGATCATCGCGGCCCAGCCCTGAACCGAACGCGTCCAGAGTAAAACCCTGGTATTCGCTCGTCGGAAGCTGTTCCTTCGTGACGTAGGCTTGAGCCTGGGCAGGATTGAATCGCCCTTGCGCAAGACCGAAAAACGCCGAGTGATTTCCGCCCCGCCACCCCAGCGCCACTTCATCCACGTCCTTTTCGGGATCGGTCCCCAAAGGGCGCAGAAACTGTTCGAAATTCTGCATCTGGACGCTGAAAAGGAGCCGCCGCAACTGGCCGTAGTCAGGGAGTGTCCGAAGCTGAGCAAGGTTGGCATAGCTGATCTGCTGAGTGTCGGCGGGAAAAGCTGCCATCGCCTCACGCCCCAGCTCCTGCGCCTGGAGCAATGCCTCCGGCAAAAGGAGCAGAACACACAGAGACAGGCTGCTTAGAAGGATTGCTCTGTAGCTTATTGTGCGCATTGCAAGCGTGAGAAACCGCCGGCTTCCGGGTAAACTGCGGCCGGTGAAATCTTAGTGTAAGGCGCTGATTGTCTGGGGTCAATGAATGGTGATAAGTGATTGCAAATAAGGCCCTAAATGACAACTCCCGGAGCGGCCCACCAACGAGCTATTGCTCTGTCAGCGGTCCATCTCCGGGAGCAGTGCTTTTCCGCGGGGAGGGGGGAACCGCGGGCGCCGCCATTTTTCCGAATCAGCACACCCGAAGCGCCATGACCCGGTTATAGCGACGCGCCTATTGAAGGAGCAACCGAAGTGCCAAACGATTAGGGCGATTAAATTAATGAAAATACAAATCAAAGGAATTAGGAATTCCTTTCCTCGCGTGCAAAAATTCTACACTTCATGTGTATTATTTTCCTGATTACCGGAACGGCACTGAAATCGCTGAGCCGCTTTCGTTTTTCTAATTGTCTTAACATAGATGAGAATCCGCTTAAGCACGCACTCAAACAGGGTTCAGAGAAACTCTGTTCGTGCGGAAAGCGGCCCAATTTGAATTGAATCAAAACTTTGCGCCCGCCGGTTTTCCCAGCGTAAAATGAAAACTATGAAAGCCATTATCATAAGACCTGGAATTAAGAATAGTATTCAGATGCGTGATGTCCCAGAGCCCGCCCGGAGTGGCGACGACGACGTCAAGGTTCAAGTTATTCGTACGGGGCTCTGTGGCACGGATGCCGATATCTACCGGGGTGACTACGGAGAGGCGCCGCCGGGTGAGGATTTCCTCATTCTGGGGCATGAAAATTTTGGGGTGATACGGGAAACCGGAGGGAACGCTACGGGGCTAGCCCCTGGAGATTTTGTGGTCTCTACCGTCCGCCGCCCTTGCGGCAAGTGCTCTTATTGCAAACAGGGCGAGATGGACCTTTGCTCGAGCGGCGAATACACCGAACGGGGCATCAAGGGGCGGCACGGCTTCATGGCGGAATACTACGTGGAATCATCGCGTTATCTGATCAAAATCCCAAAGGAAATCAAAGACATCGGCGTATTGCTTGAGCCGGCCTCGATCGTGGAAAAGGGGATCGATCACGTTTACCTTATCCAGAGGCGTATGCCCTGGCAGCCGCACCGGGCGCTGGTGTTAGGCGCGGGACCGGTAGGGATTCTGGCAGCGGCGCTTCTTAGACTGCGCGGACTCGAAACCTTTCTCGTCGGCCGCGAGCCGGCGAACGACCTGCGCGCCCAGGTTGGGAAGAATCTCGGCGCCGAATATATTTCCGTGGACGGCGTACCGCTGAGTGATCTTCCCAAGCAAATCGGCTCCCCGGACATTATCATGGAGGCGACGGGAAGCTCGGCGGTGGTATTCTCCGCCATGCAAATTCTTGCGCCGGACGGCGTGTTGTGCCTGCTCAGCGTCACTGGCGGCCACTCCGTCCGGCCGGAACCCACGGATGTAATCAATCAGGATTTGGTTTTGCGAAACAATGTAGCCTTCGGCAGTGTTAACGCGAACCCGCGCCACTTCCAGAAGGGCGTGGAGGATTTTGTGGCCATCGAAAAGGCATCGCCTGGCGCTTTGCGGCAGCTTCTTACGACGCCCCTGCCCTGGCAGAACTATGCGCAGTGGTTCACGCAGCGGGGGCACGGGATCAAGGCCACGCTTGAAATCAGTAAGCCTGATTGAAGTTGAGGCAATGGCCAAGGTGGTGGTCACGGCACGATTTGTGCGCCGTGGGCCTTTGGAAAAGTCCACGGCATAAAAACCATGCCGTGGCTACCCGCTTTCCTTTTTCGCCCTAAATACAGTAAGGTAAATTGCACAATAGGGGCGGCTTGTGAGTTCATGGCGAGTGCGCCGCCCGGCACCTCACAACTTGTGCCGATACCTGGATGATGGGCGGGCGTCTTGTCGTAGCGAAGAAACCAAATAACAATGAAGATTCATCACCTTGGCATCGCGGTTGAGTCGCTCAAAGAAGCGATCCCTGTTTTTGAAAAGCTTCTGGGCGGCGCGCCCGAATCGCAAGAAACCGTTGAAGGCCAGAAGGTGCGGGTGGCGGTGTTCGGAGTGGGGGAAAGCCATATCGAACTGCTGGAGGCCGCGGAGCCGGATTCACCCATCGGCCGTTTTATCGCAAAGCGCGGACCCGGGATTCATCACCTCAGCTTGACCGTCCAGAACCTGGAGGAGTCTCTCAAAGAGATTGGGAAATCCGGCATCCGTCTGGTTGACCCCAAGCCGCGCGCCGGGGCCGGCAACGAACGCATCGCTTTCCTGCACCCCAAGAGCACGGCCGGCGTGCTGATTGAGCTAGTTGAAGAAAAGAAATAAAGTGTGCCATCCAGCGTGATGAAACTCGGACGATTCAATATTCACATCATTTCGGACGGAACCTTTACGCTGGATGGCGGCCAGATGTTCGGCGTGGTGCCGAAAGCCCTTTGGGAGAAAAAATTGCCCGCGGATGCTCGCAACCGTGTGCGCCTGGGCCTGACGTGCCTGCTGGTTGAGACCGGGAAACAGAACATTTTGATCGAAACGGGCGTGGGTAATAAATTTGCGCCGAAATACGCGGACATTTACGGCGTGGATCATTCAGCAGCTTCGCTGCCTGAGGAGCTTAAGAAGCACGGGCTCTCTCCGGATGACATCCACATTGTGATCAATACACACCTTCACTTTGACCATTGCGGCTGGAATACGCGGCGCGAGGGCGCAAAACTCGTTCCCACTTTTCCGCGCGCACGCTATTTCGTCCAGCGCGGAGAATGGGAGCACGCGTTAAATCCCACTGAGCGGGACCGTGCGAGCTACGTTGAGGAGTTCTTTGCGGCGGCTGAGGCGCAGACGGAGCTCTTGGACGGAAATGCGGAGTTGCTGCCTGGAATTCAAGTGGAAGTGTTGCCCGGCCACACGCGAAATATGCAGGGAGTGCGAATTCGGTCAGAAGGCGAGCAGGTTTATTTCATCTCCGACTTGGCGCCTACGTCCGCGCACTTGCAGTATCCGTGGATCATGGCTTTTGACCTTTACCCGGTGGAGACCCTTTCCAACAAAAAGCGGCTCCTGCCCGAACTTGCCAGGGAGCGGGCGCTCGTTATTTTTCCTCACGATCCTTCGATCACCGGGGCACAACTGGAGGAAAGGGATGGCCGGATTTTCGCGGTGACGAATTCCTCCGATTGATAAAGTTGACGGGCGTTTAGTAATCAGAACTTTTTCGACATAAATTCACGGCACGAAGAAACAGGTATCCAGACTGGCCCTCACCCGGCCTTCGGCCACCCTCTCCCGAAGGGGGAGGGCTAGAATCTTTCAAAATTACCGCCCTCGCCCCCTGAAGAAGGGGGCGAGGGTGTCGCGCGTAGCGGGACGGGTGAGGGGGATGACATCTGTGGCAGAGTCTTTGCCCTAACGAATTGATTAACGAATTTGAAAGGCATGACACTGGCGAGAAAGGGATCGAACGAGGATAACTCAAGATGACTCAGGCTGAGATCGGAATTGTCGGCGGCAGCGGCATTTACAATATGGCGGGGATCGCTCGCAAACGCGAGGCGCGGGTGACGACCCCCTTTGGGCGGCCCTCAGACGCTTACATCCTGGGGGAACTGGAAGGCCGGCGCGTCGCCTTCCTGGCCCGTCACGGCCGGGGGCATTTGTTGCTGCCGTCGGAGTTGAACTTCCGGGCGAATATCTATGGCTTCAAAAAACTGGGCGTTGAGCGGATTGTTTCGTTGAGCGCCGTCGGCTCGCTCCGCGAAGACTACAAACCTATGGAGATGGCGATCCCCGACCAGTTTTTTGACCGCACCCACGCTCGAGTTTCCACTTTCTTCGGCGGCGGATTGGCCGCGCACGTCAGCTTTGCCGATCCGTTTTGTCCTGACATTCAGAAGACGCTTCAGAACGCCTGTGCCGCGGCCACAGTGGCTTATCACCGGGGCGGAACATATCTCTGCATGGAGGGTCCGGCATTCTCGACCCGGGCGGAATCGAATACCTATCGCGCCTGGGGCATGGATATTATTGGCATGACGAATCTGCAGGAGGCGAAGCTCGCGCGCGAAGCGGAAATCTGCTACGCCACGCTGGCCATGGTGACGGATTATGACTGCTGGCACGAGGGGCATGACGCGGTGACCGCCAGCCAGGTGTACGAATATCTCCAGCGCAATGCCCAGAACGCCCAGGAAATTGTGCGGCTGGCCGTGAGAGAGCTTCCGAAGGACCGCCCTTGCAAGTGCGGCTCTGCGCTGGCGCACGCCTTCATTACCGATCGCACGAAAATTCCCGCAGCCGCTAAAAAGAAGCTGAACTTGCTGGTAAAAAAATATCTGTAAGGTTTGTAAGCGGCGGCCTCTGGCGATGGCTGTCCCATTTAGCTACGCAGAGGACGGCTTTGCCTGGGAGCACCGCAATTAAGCCGTCATCAACGAACGGACAGGGTTGAACCGGCAAATGACCGGTTCAGAATAGATTTTCTTCTGCCATAATCCGCCGCTCGCCGCGCCGCGCCTCGTCCCGCCTGTCCGCCCAGAGCGAAGCCCCCACGGCAACACCCAGAATCGCGCAAATCACAGGAAGCGAGAACCAGACCGGCAGCTTCACAAATTCGGCCACCAGCATTTTCACGCCGACGAAGATCAACAAAACCGACAAGCCCGCGGAAAGATAACGCAGGCGCGAAAGAACTCCGGCCAGAAGGAAGTACATTGCCCGTAGCCCCAGCAACGCCATGATGTTCGAGGAATATACGATGAAGGGATCGCGCGAAATTGCGAAGCTTGCCGGGATGGAATCCGCGGCCAGGAGCAGGTCCGCAGCCTCAATCAGCAGGAGAGCCAGGAAGAGCGGCGTCACAGCCCACCTCCTGTCCTTGCGGACAAAGAAAGCGGACCCTTCGTAGTCTCCGGTTACCGGGAAGATTTTTCGCGCCAGCCGGACCACAATGTTGTCATTCGGGTTCATCGCCGGACCGTGCTGCTTCAACAGCTTGATCCCGGTCACGACCAGGAAGCCGCCAAAAATATAGAACATCCAGCGGCTTTCCCCAATCAGGGCCAACCCGCCGGCAATAAACCCCGCGCGCAGAAGAATCGCGCCAAGAACTCCCCAGAAAAGCACGCGATGCTGCAGCCGGGATGGAACTGCCAAAGCCCCGAAAATCAGCACAAAAAGAAAAACGTTGTCCACCGAGAGCGACTTCTGCAGGATATCGCTGGTAATATACTCGAGCGCCGGTCCTGAGCCGCGCCAAAGATAGATCAGAACGCAGAAAAGCCCGGAGAGGCCAACCCAGAACACCGACCAGGCCGCAGCTTCCCGGAAAGAGATCCGGTGGGCGCGCCGGTGGAAGACACCCAGGTCCAGGGCGAGAATTCCCGCGATCACGAAATTGAAGAGAACCAGCGCGTAAGTATCGCTCATGGTGGCCGGGGTTTACCCCCACTTCCTATTAGCGCACAGAGATATTCGTTTGAAAATTAGGAAAATCCACCATGATGGCTCGGTTTTATAAAATCGAAGAGGGACCCCGCGCGGCCTTCAGCTTGTTATTTCGGAGCCTTGAAGGGCCCTCACCCGGCCTTCGGCCACCCTCTCCCGGAGGGAGAGGGCTTGAATCAACGACAGCCTGACAACCCTCTCCCGGAGGGGAGTGAATCAACGGCAGCCTTACAGCCCTCTCCTGGAGGGGAGTGAATCACCGGCAGCCTTACAGCCCTCTCCTGGAGGGAGAGGACTTGAATCAACGACAGCCTGACAACCCTCTCCGTTGGGGAGAGGGTGCGCGAGGTACGAGCGCGAGTGAGGGGTTTCGTCAGCCCCAACCTCTATGGTTTGACACACGAAATTGCGTCGGATAACCTGAAAAAGAAGGACTTATGCGCAGAATCTACCTGGACAACAATGCGACGGCGCCCATGGCGCCGGAAGTGTTTGAGGCGATGAAGCCTTACCTGACCACAGAGTTCGGCAACGCATCCTCCATTCACTGGTACGGCCAGCAGGCGAAGGCGGCGGTTGAGGAGGCGCGTGAAAGCGTGGCCCGGCTGCTCGGCGCCCAGCCCGGCGAGATCGTTTTTACCAGCGGCGGAACGGAAAGCGATAATATGGCGATTTTTGGGGCCGTCGAAGCGGCGGAGCCAAGCGCTTCCGGCACGCCGCCCCACGTGATTACGACCGCCATTGAGCACCACGCGGTACTTTATTCAGCTAAGGCGCTTGAGGCTCGCGGCGCGCACGTCACCTGGGTTCCGGTGGAAGCCAGCGGTGTCGTGGACCCGGCAGAAATCGAGCGCGCCATCACGCCGGAAACGGTGCTGATTTCCGTGATGCACGCCAATAATGAGTTAGGCGCGATTCAGCCCATCGAGGAAATCGGACGCATCGCCCGGGAGCGCGGCATTCTGTTCCATACGGACGCGGTGCAATCCGCCGGAAAAATCCCAATCGACGTGAACCGGCTCAATGTGCACTTGCTTTCGCTCTCCGCGCACAAGCTGCACGGCCCCAAAGGCGTTGGCGCTCTCTACGTGCGGCGCGGAACCTCCCTGCGGCCTCTGATGTACGGCGGCCATCATGAGCGCGACCGGCGGCCCGGCACAGAGAATGTCGCCGGTATTGTGGGCCTTGGCAGAGCTGCCGATCTTGCCTTGCCAGGGCTCGAGCAGGAAGCCGCGCGGCTCGCCGTGTTACGCGACCGCCTTGAAGAGGGCATCCTCCGCCGAGTGCCGGATGTGACGGTTCACGCCCGCGGAAGCCAGCGCCTGCCCAACACCGCGAGCATGAGCTTTGCGTACACTGAGGGCGAAGGCTTCGTGATCGCCGCAGATTTGCGCGGACTCGCTTGCTCCACCGGCGCTGCCTGTTCTTCCGGCTCGCTCGAACCCTCGCACGTGCTCTCCGCCATCGGGATCAGCAAAGAGCAGGCTCGCTCGACGATCCGCTTCAGCCTGGGACGGTTCAATACACCGGAAGATATCGAGCAGGGTCTCGAAATCGTTGCGCAGATCGCGGAGCATTTGCGATCGCTTTCGCCGTATTTCAAAGAAGCTGTCAGCGCTCAGCCGTCAGCGGCCGGCTAAAAACTTGAGTCCTTCGCTTGTCATCCTGAGCGGCAGCGAAGGATCTCTGTATTTGATTCAGGGTAGGCTCCGCGAGGAATCTGCTTTGGATCGAAGAAGAGCAAAGCAGATTCCTCTGGCCGATCTAAAACATCGGCCCTCGGAATGACAGTAACTGTGATTGCCGGCTTGATTGCTGATCGCTGAAAGCTGAAGGCTATCTTTATATGACCATTGCCGTTGCCATGAGCGGAGGAGTCGATAGCTCCACCGCCGCCGCGCTTCTCTCCGGAAGGCGCGCGCCTGCCGGAGACGGCTCCGAACCGAGCGTCGTAGGCCTCACGATGCAGCTTTGGAACCAGCGCCGGCTGCCCGCGTTGCAGGGGTTGAATGAGGGCCTCGAGCCGGGCCGCGCCTCAGGCCGCTGTTGTTCGCTCGATGACGTTTATGATGCCCGCCGCGTCGCAAATTTCCTGGGCATTCCGTACTACGTGGTGAATTACGAAAAGCAGTTTGAGGAGAAGGTTGTCCGTCCGTTTGTTGAGCAGTACCTCACCGGCGAGACCCCCATTCCGTGCAGCGCCTGCAACACGGAAATCAAGTTCGCGCAGTTTGTGGAAACCGCGCGGCAAATCGGCGCCGGTTGCATCGCCACCGGCCATTACGCTCGCGTTCGCCGCGATGAGCGGACCGGCCGCTACCGCCTTTTCGCCGCCATCGACCGCACAAAAGACCAGTCCTACTTTCTTTTTGGGCTCACGCAGGAGCAGCTTTCACGCGCTCTTTTCCCTTTGGGTGAGATGACCAAGGAACAGGTGCGCGCGATCGCGCGTGAGCGGAAGCTGCCCGTCGCGGAAAAGCCCGACAGCCAGGAAATTTGCTTTGTCCCTCGCGGCTCCTACCGTGATTTTATTCGTGCTTACATGACGGACCAGGAGAAAGCTGCGGAAACTGCCCGGGGTGAGATCGTTACCACCGATGGCCGGGTGCTCGGCGAGCACGCGGGCGTCCATCACTTCACGGTTGGCCAGCGCAAAGGATTGGGTATCGCGGTGGGCTCGCCGCTTTATGTGATTGAGATCGATCCCCGGAAAAATCAGGTAGTGGTAGGCCGCGACGAAGAACTTTTGAAGCGCCGCTGCGAGGTGCGCGAGGTGAATTGGATTCGCCCGCCGGAGGCCGCTCAGACTGAGGCTTGCGTCAAAATCCGTAACAGGCACACACCCGCCGCGGCCACTATCACAGCCGCGGACTCCGAAGTACTTGTGGAGTTTGCCGATCCGCAGCGCGCCATCACTCCCGGCCAGGCTGCGGTTTTCTACGATGGTGATGAGATTCTCGGCGGCGGCTGGATTTCCGGGGCCAGCTAACGTCGCAGGGCTGTAATCCATACGTTGATCTAGGCCCTCTCCCCAGGGGAGAGGGCAAGAAAAATAGGACTCCATTCTTAGGAGCACCCTACGTGGCTGCAAATTTGTCTCGCAATAAGATGAACTCGCCATGTTCTCGTCAAACAACGTTGCATAATCGGGCAAGCCGATTTATCTTCGGCTTCTATGCAGCGCCAGATTCTGCACGTGGATATGGACGCGTTCTACGTGTCCGTGGAGGAGTTGGAGAACCCCGCGCTGCGTGGCAAAGCCGTCATCGTCGGCGGCAACCCGGACGCCCGAGGCGTCGTGGCGGCCGCAAGCTATGAAGCGCGCAAGTTCGGCGTCCATTCCGCGCAGCCTCTTCGCACCGCGAAGCGTCTCTGCCCGCACGCGATTTTCCTTCGCGGTAATTTCCGGAAATACCGGGAATACTCTCAGACGCTCCGCTCGCTCTTCGCCGAAATAACCCCGGCCGTCGAAATGGTTTCGGTCGACGAGGCTTATCTGGATCTGACGGGCTGCGAGAGGCTCCACGGGCCGCTGATGGCGGCGGCTCATCATCTGATCCGCCGCGTGAAAAGCCGCACGGGACTGAATTGCTCGGTGGGCGCGTCATCTTCCCACGTGGTTTCGAAAATCGCTTCGGACCAGGCCAAACCGCACGCGCTGCTTTACGTCCTGCCAGGCTATGAGGCGCAATTCCTCGCGCCCTTGCCCATCCGGCGGATGCCGGGCATCGGCAAGGTCACGGAATCGCGCCTCCACGCCCTCGGCATCGAAACGATGGATCATCTGCAGAGGCTGGGCGTTGAGGCATTAAGAAGCCGTTTCGGCGCGTTCGGGGAATGGCTTTACCTGTGCGCGCTCGGCAAGGATACCGGCCGCGAGCACGGCGCATCATCCCGCTCGATCAGTCACGAGACAACTTTCGACGCCGACACGCGAGACCGCGAGGAACTGGAGCGGACCTTGTCATATCTCTCTCAGCTCGTCGCGCGCCGCCTGCGGGAAGAGCATTTGTTTGCCCGCACCATCAGCTTAAAGCTGCGCTATTCGGATTTTCAGACGCTCACGCGCGACATCTCCCTGCGCGAGCCCACGCATCTCGACTCTAAGATTTATGCGAGCGCCCTGCGTTTATTCAACGCGACCTTCGACCCTTCCCTGAAGGTGCGGCTGCTGGGCGTGCGCGCATCGAGGCTTGAGGCCGCAGCCTCCCAGCCGGGTCTTTGGGACGAGGCGCAAAAAGCGCGGATGGGACGGCTCTTCGAGGCGGCGGACGAACTCCGGCAGCGGTTTGGGTTTGACGCGGTGCGGCTGGCAAAGTCCGTCGAGCCCCGCGGCAAAAGGCCGTAGCGGTGGCGTCTCGCCGCCAGTCTCTATTCCTTGAAAACCGGCGGCTGTAGCGGCGGCCTCTGGCCGCCGGTCTCTATTTCTTAAACCCGGCGGCCAGAGGCCGCCGCTACAACGCAGAGGCGCACGCGATTTTCTTCGCTTCGCTGGCTGTGATAGCCTTGAAAACTGGTATGAAACGCTACGGTGAACACCGCTTTCCCGGAAAGCTCTTCGTGGTCGAGGGGATCGACGGCTCGGGAAAATCCACGCAGCTCAACCTGCTGCACCAATGGTTGCAGAGCGAAGGCTATGGCGTGGTCTTCAGCGAGTGGAACTCTTCCCTCCTGGTCCGCGACGTGACCAAGCACGGCAAGAAGAAACAGATGCTGACCCCTTCCACGTTCAGCCTGATTCACGCCACGGATTTCGCCGACCGCATGGAGCACAACATCATTCCCCTGCTCAAGGCCGGAGCCGTGGTGCTGTGCGACCGGTATATCTACACGGCTTTTGCGCGTGACGTGGCGCGCGGCATGGACCCCAAGTGGGTTCGCGAACTGTACTCCTTCGCCGTAAAACCTACGGTGGCGTTTTATTTTCGCGTTCCGCTCGAAGTTTCGATCAAGAGGCTTCACACCGCGCGCAACGGGTTCAAATTTTATGAAGCGGGAATGGACCTTGATCTCAGCGAAGATCCCGACGAGAGCTTTAAGCTTTTCCAGGGCCGCATCCTGCAGGAATACGAAAAGATGGTGCCGGAATTTGATTTGACGGCGGTGGACGCGACGTTGCCGATCGAAGAACAGCAAGATCAGATGCGCCAGCTTGTGAAGGCCCGCCTGGCGCAGGCGAAGAGATTGAGAGTGGCGCCGTGAGAGAAACCTATGGGGCGTTCCTGCCGAAGGTGAACCTGGCGGAACTGACCGGCAAGCTCATCGTGATTGAAGGCACGGACGGGGTGGGCCGCTCCACGCAGATCAACCTGCTGAAGCCCTGGCTCGAACACCAGGGCCACGCTGTGGTGGATACGGGCATCCGGCGCTCCGATCTCGCCCGCAAGGGAATCAAGAAAGCGAAAGAGGGGCATACGCTGGGCCGCATCACGCTCACTCTCTTTTACGCGACGGATTTTGCCGACCGCCTCATCCACCAGATGCTGCCCGCGCTGCAAGCGGGGTTCGTGGTGCTGACGGACCGCTATATTTATTCCTTGATGGCGCGGGCGCTCGTGCGCGGCCTCGACGTTCCGTGGCTGCAAAACCTTTATAGCTTCGCCTTGAAGCCGGATGCTGTCTTCTATCTCCGCATCGGCGTGGATGACCTGATCCCGCGCGTTGTTTTCTCGCGCGGCTTCGACTATTGGGAGTCCGGCATGGACTTACATCCGAGCGAGGATATGTACGAGAGTTTCCGCAAGTACCAGACAGCGCTCCTGGGACATTTCGATACGCTTGCCGCCGAATATGCTTTTGAAGTGATCGACGCCACGCGCGACATACGCCCAATTTTTGAGCAACTCAAAGAAGGTATCGCACGGGTTCTGAGCGCCCAGAGTGAGAGAAAGCCAGAAGCCGCTGGGCAGCAAACGGCCCCACCCGCGTCCAACGAGACCTCCGGCGCGGAAGCGTCGCATGAGGAGATTCAGACACCCTCAAAGAGCTAACCTGTAGCGGCGGCTAGAAACCCACGGCGCCAGTATCGTCCCGTGGCTAGACTTCACGTCATTCGATCATCAGCCCTCTCCCACCACGACGGGAGAGGGTGGCCGAAGGCCGGGTGAGGGCATGGTTCCATTTGGACCCGAACCCGGGCACGGCAAGCAGCCCCCTACGTGATAACCGCCCCCATCTTTTCCCCTTCCGCCAAGTGACTTTTCCCCCTTCCTGGCGTCTAACATGATTTGCAACGGGACTTGCTCTGCGGCGTATTATCGCCCTAAAAAAAACGAAACTTTCATCCCAACGTAATCGTATTAAAGATACGATGGAGCTAGTGGGAGGACTTATGCTGCTAAAACTCGATGGAAACTTCGCGATTGAAGACCTGTGGAACCATACGCCCGAGAACGTTCAGCAGTTGCAGAGGCTCCTGGCGAGCGGCGTTCCTGCCTTTGCGGATTCTCACCGCAGAGATTTTTATGAGATCGAGCACGAGCACCAGGTGTTCTACATCCACATCTGTCCCAATGGTAAGGTTTTGCTGCTGGCAATCTGGCCCGAAGGCAGCGTTCCGGCGCACGTCCAATGCGCAAGTCACTTGACCGCTGCTTCCGCGATCTGATTTCCTGCCGACGCGAACAGGGACCGTAATTGCAAGGCGTAAATACGCCTTCGGCCTTTTGGTATTCCGGCAAAGGGACGCGGCAAGCAGCGCCTCTGCCATTTCTTTCTTTGCAGTAACGGCCCTCTCCCTCTGGGAGAGGGTGGCCGAAGGCCGGGTGAGGGGATAATCCAGAGTTTCGCTTCCGCCTCTCACGGATTCTACAGGCCCTTTGATTTTCGAAATTCGCTCACCACGCTTCGCGCCGGGCGGTGCTCCGCCACCACCTCGTAGTTCATCTTTCGCATGTCTTCAGTCGAAATCTTCCCGGCCAGATCTTCGAGGGCCTTGCGCACCGCTGGATGCAATTCGAGCGTCTTTTGCCGTACAACAGGAACGGCCTGATAGGGCGGGAAGTAATGCTGGTCATCCTGAAGGACCACGAGATGGTACGCCTCGATCAGCCCGTCCGTGGAATTCCCCGCCACGAGATCAACCTGCCGCGAAATCAGGGCGCGATAAAGAAGCCCCAGATCCATGATCCGCGGCTTGCCCGCAAAGTGCAGGTGATAGGTATTCACAAAGCCCCGGTATCCGTCCTGCCTCTCCATGAATTCATAGCCAAACCCGGCGCGCCACTTTGGAGCGATGGGAGCAAGCTGCGAGAGTTTGCTCAGGTGATAACGCCGGGCGTCGTCGCCACGAATCACGATGGCAAAGCTATCCTCAAACCCCAGCGAGGGCATCACCGACAGGTGATAGCGCTGGGCGTACTCCGCCTTAACCCGCTCAAAAACCTGCTGAGGAGTTCCTCGCGCCGATTGCTTCAGGATGGCCTCAAGAGCCGTGCCGGTATATTCGACGTAAGTATCAATCCGCCCCGCCAGAATCGCCTGTTGCGCGATATACGTTCCGGCCAGGTAAAAGCGCCTCTCAACAGGAAGGCCTGTCACAGCATGAATGTGCTGCGCTAAAAGCTCGCCGAGAATCTCCTGCTCGGCAAAATTCTTGCTGCCCACCACAATCACGTTCTTGTGCGGCGGTCCGCAGGAGGCGAGCGCCAGAACCGCCATTGCCAAAAGCCAATAAAGCCGCCGGCGTAGCATCCGGTCCCTATCCTTTTCGCAACGATTTCTCAAGCCATCCCAGAAGCAGATCCGCGACGAGCGCCATAATCGCGGCGGGGATGGCGCCGGCGAGAATCAGGTTGTTGTTGACCATCGAAAGCCCGCGAAAGATGAATTCGCCCAGCCCTCCAGCTCCAATCGCCGCGGCGATCGTTGCCACGCCTACCGAAATCACAGTGGCCACGCGTACGCCCGCGATGATGACGCTTAGCGCCAGCGGAAGCTGCACCTGGTAAAGGAGCTGCCAGTCCGTCATTCCCATGCCGCGCCCGGCCTCAACCACCGCCGGATCGACGCCCTGAATGCCCGCATAAGTATTTCGAATGATGGGCAGCAGAGCGTAAAGCGTCAGCGCCAGAATCGCCAACCGCTCCGCCCGTGCCCCGATCCACGGCAGGGGCAGCAGCAAACCAAAAAGCGCGAGGCTGGGAACGGTTTCCATAATGTTCGCGCCGCCGATTATGGGCTTGCGAAGCGACCCTCTGCGCGTCAGCAGGATGCCCAACGGGATGCCAATTGCCACCGCCAGCAACATGGAAATTCCCACCATCCAGAGATGCTCCAGGGTGAGCGTCGAGACTTCGGCGCGGTCGCTCCAGAAAAAATTCAGCAGACCCACAGTCA
>DASUKV010000152.1:0-6589 GCA_036278555.1 Terriglobia bacterium | reverse complement strand
CGCTTTTCAGGCTGGCATCATAACCCCTTTTTTCACAACGGTTCCTCGGATTTTCGCAGCATGATCTCACGCGCAGGCGCCGGAAATATTTTGGATTGAGAATTGCTCTTAAGCATGCCTGCTGCGTTTTAAGCCACGGCTCAGAACCAGTCGTGGCCCAGAAAGGATCGAGGACCTTATGGACACTCTCTTGCGGAAGCAGAAGAACGCAATCCGGCAATATCTGCGGACGGCCTACACCGAGGAGCGGCTTACATGGCTGCTGGCGCATGCGCGGAACGGCAAGCTCGCGTACCAGTCCTGCTGCTGCCTCATCGGCATTGCCACGGCCGACCACGCCTTGCAGGCGAAGGCGGACGTGAACCAGGCTCCGTCAGCCCATTACCACATGGCGCGGAAATTTGTGGGCGCGCGCGAGGCTGAGCAAGCTTACTGGGAAATGGGCTATCGCGGCGAATCGCGGTCACTCCAGTCGAGCGACGGCATCCGCCAGCGCCGGCTCATCCCCATGATTCTGTCAGAAATGCGGCAGCGAGCCTTTGTGAGGAAGCTCCGTGCATTTCAGCCGGAGAGCGCCGCGCAATTTCAAAATTGCTGAGAGACTCAGTCAGTTGTTTCGTGTAGCTGGTTTCGATACAGACAAGAAACGGGAAGCGTGAGGATTCAGCTGGGAGGGGGAAATGATCCTGCGTCTGGCTTGGAGGATCATCGTGGATAGTTTGGCGGCGTTCGGAACGGTGGTGATGTTGGCGGGACTCTTCGCTCACTTCTCCATCCCCAACGAACACCCGCCGGCACAAGACAACATCGAATTCAACCGCCGCGAGGATGAAAAAACGGATTGACGCGGCTGGTTGGCGCGCACACCCGCAGAGTGAGAGTGAAAGTTAGTCTGGAGGGGGAAAAATGACCTTGTATTTGGTTTGGACTATTGCTGTCGATGCGTTCGCGGCGTTCGGAGTGGCCGTGATCGTGGCCACACTTTACGGCAAGTTTTTCATTCCTGACGAATTTGTGCCGCTGCAGGATATTGTGAAGCTCAAAGTCCGGGAAGACGCGTAGAACGTCCGGCTCTCCCATTGACCGCCAATTCCCTCGCAGCATCCGAAGTCCCACCCTGACTGCTCGATGCGGTAAAACTCACGTCACAAGAAGGCGCAGACGAGGAGCGAGGCGGCGCTTTCTGAGCTCCGCAAAAAATCGGCGGCCGGAGGCCGCCGCTACAATTTGCATTTCTCGATAGGGATGTGCGGCAAGAAAGAAAAAGGCCTTCTCCCCAAGGGCTGGCAAAAGCAACTATCATGCCGGTCCCTTGGGGAAGAAGGATTTCCCCCAATTCCCCCCCAATCTCTTATTCCATTTAGCGCCGCGATCGGGCGGGGTCGCAACTAGAACGCCATCGCGGGCGCGTTCGAAGCGGCGGTGACAGATCTTCCGGAGTAGGCATCGCGTCCGGCAACCGCCAGGACGGCCCGCTCTTCGCGGAAGAACACCATTTTTGAGGCATCAAAGTCGATGGTAATCAGGTCGCCGCTCGAAATCTGCTCGGTGGCGATCAGGTTGGAGAGCGGGAAGACCAGATGGCGCTCGATCGCGCGCTTCAGGTGCCGCGCTCCGAATTTTGGATCGACGCCTTCGTCCAGCAGAAATTTACGCGCCGCCTGCGTGCACTGGAAAACAAACGGCCGGTCCGAGGCTGAACGCATCACGCGCTCCTGCACGCGTTCGAGCTCGATCTCAAGGATCTCTTCCAGGTGCTCCCGCTGCAGGCTGCGGAAAACCAGAACTTTGTCAATGCGGTTCATGAATTCGGGAGTGAACTTGCGCCGCGCCGCATCCGAAGCGGTGCGGTAAATTTTCTGATCCAATTCCGGATCAACCCCGTTGGGCAGGCTGGCGAAGCCGAGTCCCCCCTCCACCAGCTTCGCCATTTCCTGCGAGCCAAGATTGGACGTCATGAAGATCATGCACCGGGAAAAATCAACACGTTGGTTATCGCCCAACGTGAGCGTTGCCTTATCGAGAATTCCCAGCAGCAACTGCCACAGCGTGTCGCTCGCCTTCTCAATCTCATCAAACAACACCAGCGACAGCTTCAGGGAATCCGTGTGGTGCTGGTCAAGCGCCTGCTGCGTGATCAAGGGATGGGTCTCACGATGGCCCAGGTATCCGGGAGGGGAGCCTATGAGCTTTGAGATTTCGTGCCCGTGCTGGAACTCCGCGCAGTCAATCTTCAGCACGGCGCGTTCGTCTCCAAGCAGGGTTTCCGCGGCGGCTTCTACCAGCCGAGTTTTGCCGGAGCCCGTCGGGCCAAGAAGAAGCAAGTTGGAAAGCGGCCGGCCGGGGGCTGCGATTCCCGCGCGGAAAACCTGGTAAATGCGGCCAAGCTGCCGGATCGCGCGATCCTGGCCTACAACCTTGCGCCGCAAGCCTTCTTCAAAGCGCTGAACTTCTGAGTTCCGTCGCGTCGGGTCAAGCATCAGTCCCATCGGGCTCATCTTAGGTTTTCCTCCTCCTGATTTGTGACCGCTCAATCTCTTCGGCAGTACCTAAAGCAATTTATTTGCCACTTATTGGTAAGAAGAAAGACTCTCGTCTTACACACCGTATCTATGTGAGAGCAAAGGACGTTGCAGGCCGCGCGTTAGTTCGCGCGCCGCGGACGCGCCGGAGATTGCAGGTTTCAAATCGGGAGAAGCGCGCTGGATTGCGGGAAATGGCGCAGGAGCCGTTCGGAAAAGAAGGAAAGAGAAGGGAGCAAAAACCTCAAATGCAAGCCTGATCTGATTAAAGTTTACAAACCTACCGTGCGCCCCAGTTGAAGCGCAGTCCGATTCGGGCCAGCACCGGCGGACCCACTTCGACATAGGGGACGCGAGCCACCTCATAGCGCTGGCCGGTAATGTTTTCCGCCGCGAAATAGATTTCAGCCAAATGGTGGATCGAGTGGGAGGCGAAGAAGTCGAGCGTGAAGGCGCGGTCGAGCGGAAACTGGTTCCGATCGTCGTCGTATTGAATGCCGGTGAAGCGGCCTTGCAACCCCAGATCGAACCACGAAGGCTTCGAATATCGCGCCTGAACGCTGAACGTGTTTTGCGGTGTCTGCGGAACAAACAAGCCCTGGAGGGTTACGTCCGCGGGAAAGCGCTGAACTTTGGCGTCCACAAACTGGTACCCGCCGGAAAGCATCAGGTTCGGCCGAACCTGGCTCTCGGCTTCTATTTCGAAACCCGGAGCGCGGGTACTGCCCAGGTTCTGGCGCTGACGGGTGATAAGGCTGGGAGTTGTTCCGAGCGTGACGTTGGCGATGGGTTGCGTGATCTCGTTCCAGAAGAATGCAGCATGCACGCGCAGGCGGTCGCGGACCGGCGTCAGTGCTGTGCCGATTTCCGCCCCGTTCAGGTGCTCGGCGCCAAGATCACTGTTGGCCAGGGTCACGACGTTGCCCACCCGGAAGGGCCGGTAAAGTTCATTGAGCGTGGGAGCCCGGAAGGCGCGATAAGCCGAGGCGTAAACCGAGACGGACGGCGTAAGTTGATGCAGGAGTGATACATGGGGGCTGAAGGCGTTCTCCGAGCGCGGGGTGAAGTCGATCACGCTAATAGGTCCGGGCGCTGCCAGAGGGCGCGTCGTCGAAAGCGCGTCAAAGTTCCGCCAGAAATCGGCCCGCGCGCTTGCCGTAAATATCCACCGGGGCGCGAGGCGAATGATGTCTTCGCCGAAAATTCCGTTGATATTCTGCTTTCCGCCCGAGCCGGCGGCGAAGTTCAGGCTGCCTTGGGAATAATGCAACTCATTGCTTGAGCCGCGCACCGCGCTGCCTTCGGCGCCCGCCACCAAGGTTTGCCGGGCGCCCACGAGGCGCGTCCATTCAACCGAATATCCCGTCTCCTGCGCGGGCACGCGTTGAAGCACGGTGAGCGCTTCGCTGTTGCGGGACGCGGCAACGGCCGAAAAGTTCTGGTCGTAGATTTCCTCCTCGGTGTAGCCGCGGAAGCTCAGAACGCCGAGCGTTGCGGATTGCCAATCGGCGCCGGCGCGAAGCTGCCGCAGGTGCGTCCGGTTGGTTTGCAGAGGGGTGCCGTTGCGGCGCGATTCACCAAAAACCGCACCGCTCAGGAAGGCGCGCACGCCGCTCGAAATCTGGCGATCGAGCTTCAGGTTGAGATCGGTATGGTCGGACCCGGCGGCCGTATCCACCTGCCCACGCTCCTCCTGCGGTAGCAGGATGTAGCCATCGGTTCGGAAGGCTTCGGCGCCCAATTGCGCCCCCCAGCGGCCCCAGACCGTATTCGCCCAAAGCGAGGCGTCCGGCGAGCTTTCATTACCGTAGGAGGTGTCGAGCGACACCTCGGAATGATCGGCGCGGCGGGTCATAATGTTGATCACGCCGCCCATCGCGTCACTGCCGTAAAGGTTGGATGCGCCGCCCTCGGCCACTTCGATCCGCCCGATGGCCGCCCTCGGCACGCGATCCCAATAAACCCAGCCGCCGAAGGGGTCATTCAGCGGAAAGCCGTTCTCAAGCACCAACGCGCGGCTCGCGCCGCTTGCGCCCACGCCGCGCAATGAAACTCCCTGAGTGGTGGGATTTGACACCCGGCTGTCGGTGCGACGGAAAAGGGTGAAACCCGGAAGTTGTTTCAGCGCGCCATCCAAAGAAAGCGCGGCCGTACTTGCCAGATCGTTCTGCGAGAGCACCCTCACGGTTCCCGCCGTTTGGCTGACCAGCATCTTCGTACGATCGGCCGTCACCGTCACCTGTTGGGCAAAACTTCCCAGAGAAAGAGGAATCCGGACGCGCGAAACACTCTGCCCGTGGTTCTGCCAGTTGATCTTAGTGGTGGCAAAGCCTTTGGCTTGCACGTTCAACGTTCCGTGAGTGACGGGGACGTCTGAGAATACGAAGCGACCCTGAGAATCGGTCGAAGCAGCCTTCAAAATGTTTCCGCCCTGGAAGTTAACTTTGGCCCCGGCGACGGGGCTGCCAGTCTGGTCGGTCACAAGGCCTTCGATCTTGACTCGCTGGGCTGCGGAGGCTAGTGAAGGTAGGGAAAGAAGTAAAAGGCAGCCGACGAAAACGTTAATAGAATGCACTCTCTGCATTGCAAGCTCGTGAATTCTTTTAACAAACATTTTGGGCTCTGTCATTCTCCGCTCACTGCGCTCGCTCAGAATGACAGCATCTTGCGTTGCGGCAAGATTAGAAAACTCTCATTTTCAATCCGCAGGTTCCAAGCGATTTTCCAACACGCTAAAGAATCTAAAATAAAGGTAAATATTAAAGGTCATAATGACAGCATATGCATAAAAAGGCAGGCCGATTTCCGAAATATCGAACATATACCCGGTGAACGCAATCGCGCCGGATGAAGAGGCGAGGCGCGCCACCTGGTTCAATCCGAGCGCGCGGCCCACCTCATCGAAGTTTACCATTTCGGTGAGCGCCGCCTGCTGGACGGGCACTGCCATCACTCGCAATGCAGGTGTAACAATATAAACCACGAGCGCCAGATAAAAAACATGTGACAAGGGCAGAGCCAGGAGCAGCACGGTCCCGACCCCGCGCGTCACCGCGATGCTCCGGACGAATCCCCACAGGCGTTCCAATCGCGGGGCGGTAAGAATCGCGAAGGCTCCAAGCGAACCTGCGATAAAGCCGTAGACAGACATTTCCGACTTGGGGACATGGTAAACAATCACGAAAAATGGAATGAGGAAGGGAATAATCAACCCGGCGGCAAATCCGTTCAAGGCGCCGGTCAGAGTGAATTTGCCGATAATGTCCCTGCTGCTCAGGCGGCGGATGTTTCCCCGGTACTCCCGGAAGTGAACCGGCGCCAAGCACGCGATGCCAGCGAAGGCGACCAGCGTGGCCACGAGGAAAACATCGCGGACGGTAAACAGCCGCACCATGAGAGCGCCAAAAGCGGCGAAAATGCCGCTGATGAACGTGAAGAGGGAGAAAACGGACGTGCGATTTCCGGGCGTGGTGAGGTGAGCGAGCGCGACAATCTGGATGGGTTGCGCCGCGCCCCCAACGCCTCCTCCCATCAGCGATCCCGTGGCCGAATAGCCTCCGATCATGCAGGCGATGAATAAAACCCACAGTGTTCCCGAAGCAAACACCAGCAAGGCGCTGAGCGGCAGAAAGAGGCCGACCGCCACCAATGTTTTCTTCTGTCCCCAGATATCGGCAAGAAAGCCAAACGTCAGTCCGAACGCTGCGGTGGCGAGCGCGGCGGCCGTATAAAGCAATCCCAGCACCAGTGGGGAATGATGCAGATGGGTGAGAATCAGATAGGGGAAAGCGATCGAAATCATCCCCGCGGCAATGCTCCGCGATACCCGGAACAGGGCCAGCAGCAGAAGATATCGAGACGTTTCCATCGGCTGCTTTTATCTTAGCAGGTTGCCGAACGGCCGATTTCTGATTGACTCTCAATGGGTTCGCTATAAAATCGGAAATTCCACGGATCATGCGCCATCGCTCCTTCAACCGCTGCGGCAGAGATCATAATCGGCATGGCATGGCGCCCCTCCTTCTTCGCGGCGGCTTTGCGCTGGGTCTGATGATTGCGCTCACCGG
>DASUKV010000151.1:0-6388 GCA_036278555.1 Terriglobia bacterium | reverse complement strand
GCTCGCTGGCCGGCAATGTTTTGCAAATCTGGCGCGTGTTCCGAAAGCATCCTTAGCGCCCATTCGGCCTGCTCGACGCGCTCCTGCTGAGAAATATTGCCAACGGGCTGGGCTGTCTTGAGAATATCCAAGACCTCATCTCCATTGGCCGGCAGCCAGTCAAGGCCGTCATTGCCGCGCCTGAAGCCGACTGTGACTACTTCTTCGGCAAATAACTCATTGCCCTTTCGTTCCTTGAGCAAGTACCGGATGCGAAGCAGCACGATGGCCGTCCGCAGTGCGACGAGGTTCGTATAAGCTGCGCCGCAGCGCGAGAATTGCGAAGCGGCGCCGGGCCTGAACGCCTGGCCCAGGATGTGATCCGAAAGCGCTGCAACCAACGGATGGTTGCGGCCCAGCGCCACGGCATTTTCGAGCCCTTTGGGCGGCGGTGAGTCAAACACCACGGGCTGCGGTTTCTTCCATGCCAGCCGCTCGCGGATGGATGAGGGCAGCCGCCCAGGATCGAGAACATAGTTGCCGTTCTTCTTCTGGAGCGTGAACTCGAGCCTCGCTGCGGCTTCGATCATAAAATGCCTGACGGCTTCCGGGTCGCCCAGGACCGTATCCACCGCTTCGAGTTCGCGCGCCACTTCCTCCGGCTTAATCGCGTGCTGAGCGAAGCGCGTGCGGCTCTCTTTCTCACGTTCAGCGGCGCGATCCCAGGCTTCTCCGATAGACTCAGTGGTTAAAAAGTTTTCCAGGTTCAGCCGCAACTGTTCAGCAGGCGTCTCCTCAAAGAGAGCCTTCACTACGGCCTGCACCACGCTTTCGCTGTTTACCGGGACCGGCACGCTGACGCCGAGCGTGCGGTAAATCTCCCGGGCTTTGCGGATGAGCACGCTTAGGACGATGCCGTCAATCCGGTTGTCCGGGCTGTAGAGCAGCACGGCAGGCACGGCGGCTGTCTGCTGCCCGAATCGGTCGACGCGCCCTTCCCGTTGTTCGAGACGGTTGGGATTCCAGGGCAGGTCGTAATGCAAAACCGCGTCAAAACGCTCCTGCAGGTTGATACCTTCACTCATGCAGTCCGTCGCCACAAGAACGCGGCATGGGCTTTCAGCCAGCTCCGCGACCCGCGATTCCCGCTCTTCGTCGTCCCCCGTCTCGCCCGTGACGCTGATCACGTGCGCTTCCGGAAAGGCTGTTTTCAGCCGCGCTTGAAGCTGTTCGGCTACATATTCCGAAGTGGCCACAAACCGGCAATAGACGATGGGCTTGAATCCCTTGCCGAGCAATCCGCTGATAATTTCCGCAGCCTTTTCGATCTTCAGGTCCTTGCCATCCTGCCGGAGTTGCTCAGCGCGCCGCGCGAATTCCCGCAGCCGCCGGCGGCCTTGATCCGGAAGGTCCGATTCACCCGCTTCAAGCGCGGCATCGGGCAGCGTATCCGTGACACCTTCATCAAGAGGATCGAGAATCTCTCGCTGCCGCGCTTCGTCATCCGTCTCCTCGTTCACAACTCGTCGAGCGCGGTCTCGAAGCGCCTTGGCGGCTGTGGCCGGGCTGGACATTAAACATCGGAGCAAAGCCAGGGCTGCCCAGTAGCGAACCCGCTGCCGAGGATGGCTCAGGCCCGGCTCCCGCACCGTCTCACGGGTAAAATCCACAACATCCTCGAAAAGCTTCCGGTATTCAGGGCTGAGAGCATAAGGTTTCTCATCCGGCTCGCGCGTTGGGAAGAATGTGTCCGCGCCGAGCCATCGTTTCACGTCTGCCCGGCGGCGCTGAACGAAGTGACGCGCCAGGGCGCGCCGATTTGCTTCGCTGAGGCTGCCTAAAGATATTTGCTCGAATCGCGGGCTGAGCAATCCAAGCAGGGAAAGGAAACTATCTTCGACTCCGCTATGAGGCGTAGCCGTGAGCAGCAGCAGGTGACGGTCGTTTGTTTTCGCCAAATGATGGATCAATTCGTACCGCTGTTGCTGCTCCTGCGAACTGTGCTTGCCGGGGCGGGCGGCGGCGTGTGCTTCGTCCACAATTACGAGATCCCGACAATGGCTGAGAAACTCGTGGCGCCTCCGCTCGTTCTTCACAAAATCGATGCTGGCGACGAGGCAGGGGTAATGGGAGTAAATGCTCACGTCAGGGCGCGGGAGCTCCCGCTGCAGGCGCCCGATGGTGCTGGTACGGACGACGACCGGTTGAAGATTAAACTTTACTTCAAGCTCGCGCTGCCATTGGTCACATAAATGAGGTGGGCACAGAACACATAAGCCTCGTGCTTCGCCGCGATCCAGGAGTTCTCGCGCGATTAGCCCGGCCTCGATGGTTTTGCCCACACCCACGTCATCGGCAATGAGCATTCTGACCGGATCAAGGTGCAAGGCCATAATGAGGGGAACAAACTGGTAAGGGCGAGGGCGAACAGAAAGCCTTCCAAGCGATCGAAACGGCCCGGCGCCGCTGCGGAGGCTTAAGCGGGCGGCATTTCGCAGAAGCCGCGCGGCGATGAAGTCGCCTGCCGTCAAGGGGTCGGGTGGAGGGAATTCCGCAGAACTGACTTTTGAACCCTCGATGGCTTTATGAATCCCGCAAATCTCGGCTTCACTGCCGCTGAGCGGCCGCAACCGGAGCACTGCTGGATCCTCCGACGGTAGCACAACCCATTCGCGTTCACGCGCCCGCACGAGTGAGCCGATCGCGAATTCCTCAGCGGTAACGGCAACCATTTATCCCCTCCACGAGCATAAGGAAAGTATATGCAGACGGCAAATTTTAACACCGATGTGGTGAAGCGAGATTGCTTTCGTATCCTTAACGAAGGTGGTAGCTATTGCACACCCGCGACAGCCATCCAGTTTGAGCGTTGCTGCGCCGGATCAGGATGTTAAGAGGAGGATCGAATGGCAAAGGGAATAAGTATTCGCATGTTTCTGCAACAGAGCGTTAAGCTCAATTTATTGAGTCCATCTTGCGGAAGGACTGAATTCGGGTGAGCTCCACCTTCGGATGCAGCATGCCGTGCTCGCGCGGGTCTTCACCGTTGCCAAGCCTCCACCGAAAAAGCAGAGTTGTTTGGCCACTGGCGGGAAGACGCTCCATTTGTTCGAGGAGCGCGGCGGTCAGGTTGGGGCTGAGGCATGTGCCTCGGGGCATCACGAGTACAAGATTGGTACAACTTGAGAGTTCCGAACGTGATTTTCAGTAACTTACGGTTGCCAACCGTGCCGCAAAATCAATGAGTTAGCCGACTTCCATTAGATTTCTAATCCGAGGGTCGGGGGGTCCGAGTCCCTCCACGCCTGCCACATTTTCAATGACTCAGCCGGAAAGTGGGTTTTCTGCGTTAATCTTACTTGATACGGACGTGCTCAACCGGTCTCTCCGCATCTGCCCGAGTCAGATACCTCTGAGTTTTTCCGATCAGCACTGAATTGGGTGCTCCGCCTACTTGTGCCGAACCGAGCGCGGATAGTCGTCGGCAGTCGCCCGGCTCATATCCGAGGGCGTCGGAGTGTGGTAATACTGCTTGCGGGCTTTCTGCCATTCGACCGCGCTCAGGCCGTAAGGATCAAACACAATCGCTCCAGCGCGCACCGTCATCTGGGTGATCAACTTTTCGTTGCCATCCTGGCGGGCGTAGCCATCGTCCATGTAGCTGAAGTGCCCGTGCAGCAGTTGGAGGACGGCAATATCCGCGACCGATCCCACTGATAAAGTGCCAAGGTCGGTGCGGTGAATCTCGCGCGCCGGGTTCACCGTTGTTTCCTGGATCACGTCTTCGAGCGTTTCGCCCATGGCCAGGAACTTGGACATCACATTGTTCAGGCTCATGGCAAGCTGCACGATGCTTCCGTCGTGCAGGTCTGTCGAAATCGAATCGGGCAGAAACCCTTGCTGGACGGCGGGCATGGCGTTGCGGAACCAGAAGCTGGCGCCGCCATGGCCGACGTCAAAAATCACGCCGCGCTTGCGCGCTTCCCACATGATCGGATTCACCTTGCCGTTGGGAAGCACAATCGGAAACTGTTGCGCGAAGACGTGGGTATGAATATCGCCCGGCCGCATCTTTTTCAAAATCAACTCGGAATAAGGCCGGCCGGGGCGCGGAAAGAAATCAACCATAATCGGCACGCCGGCCATGCGCCCGCAGGCTTCAGCGCGGTCAACGCCCACCCAGGGTTGGTGCTCCGGATCCCAGGGTTTCTCCGTCCAGTAATGAGCCGTTTTTACGCCCACAATGTATTGGCGATATTTATGAATCGTGTTTACGCATTTCTGGACATCCATTTGATCCACATTTTGTTCGAGGCCGCCGCTCATCCCGTCGGCCACAATGTTGAGCCAGGAAAGGACTCGAACAGGGGAGTGGTCCGTCACTTCCTCCTTCTCCTCCAGAAACGTGTCGGCCCCCGCCGTGCCCGCATCAACCGCTGTGGTGACGCCGGACTGAAGGAACTCGTCGGCATTCACCATATAGGGGCGAATATGCGAGCGGGCGTCGGGCGAGAACCAATTGAGCGGCGCGCCACCTTGCGTGATGTGGACGTGAATGTCAATCAGGCCGGGCGTCACGTAAAGGCCGTGGACGTCAACCACCTTCCCCGCCTCACTCGCGGGAATATCCGGCTCTACAGCGGCGACCTTGCCGCCCGCCACTGCTACGTCCATGACACGGTCAATATGGTTCGCCGGGTCAATGACGTGGCCTCCTTTCAGCAACAGATCGTAGTGCGGAGTTTGCGCGTGGATGGAAGCGGCGACTCCCAACATCAGCGCCGCGGCAGCGGCCAGTACGCTTGCTGTTCGGCTCATAAGACAAACCCTCCGGCGGTAGATTGTATAAAGTAAACTTCGTTTTTAGGAGGCGCCCCCTAGCGCCTTATTGAAGCGCTGCGTGTATTAATCTGACGCCGTCACGCTCAAACGGGCCACCGCGCCAGTTCGAAAAGACGGCGTGACGAACTCCGTAAAGCCTCGGCTTTGTTCCGGCTTGAGCTGCGTGCAGCAGCCATCCTCCGGCGTGGCGAAACGAATCTTGGAAAAATTCCCTTTCACTCGCACTTGAACGCGAAGCGGGCCGCCGGAAAAATTAACAAGATTCAAACGGACATCCGAAGCGCCCCTTGTCTGATAAGCCACAGCGAGCGTCGTTAAAGCGTTCCAGAGGCTCAACTCGCGCTGAGGCGGCCTGAGCATCCGCCACACGTCCCGCGCAAACGCTTCGGGATCGCTAACCGGCGCCGCAAGCTCTGCCACTTTCCCCTTGCCCGTCACGTAGACCGCAGCATCCTCGCTTTTGTGGACAGGTGGTGAGGAATGCCACGGAAACGCGCCGTGCTGGCCCACGAGAACCGCAGAGCCGCCGTTCGCGGCGAATTGCTCCACAGAGCGCGCGGCGGCGGCGTCCATGGGATTGAAGACGGCAACCAGGGCCAGATTCTTCAGATTTCCATTTTCCAACGCGGCGGGCGGAAGCACGCGGAAGGGGATATTGTGACGCGCCAGCAGGTTCGCGGCCTCATACGAACTCTCGTAAGAATCAGTAATGACGCCGACGTTGCCGATCGGGCGCATGCCTTCGCGGGCGCCTGCCGGAGAGTAAAACCGGATGTAGCGCCGGATCGCGGCCCAGGCGCGCCACGCTTGGGGCTTTCTCTCCGTTAAATCCTGCTGGAGGCGTGGATGCAACGGCAGAATGAGATCGGCATGGAAACTGCCCGCTTCGGCAACCGCGAGTTTATAATCGGAGGGCGGCGGCCCATAGCGCTGTTCCGACGGATCGATGAGGTTCCATTTGAAGCTGATGAGCGGCGTCTCTCCCGGAAAGCGCGCCTCTTCGAACCGGACAAGCGCCACGTTGGAATCGATCCAGGGTTGTTCCGAGGGACGCGAAACTTCCAGAATGCCATCCTTCCCCACCACCATCGAACCCCTCATCTGGGGCTGCTTACCGCCGGCCGCCAGCCGCTCGATTGCGAGAGAGGGATAGGACGTCTTCAGCCGCCTCATCAGCGCGCTGAGGTTGTCCTGCCCGGCCGCAACGCCTAAATGCTGTTCCGCTTCCGGTCCTGCGCCCGGGGCAATTACGATGATGCCGGTAAGTCCCTCGCGTGCGGCCGTTCGGGCGGCGCGCGGCGCCTGGTCCGGCGTAACCTCGGCGTAGATTTGATAGCGCCCGTGCTTCGCCGCGGCGAGCAGGGGCCCTTGTTCTGCCGCCCAGGGAATGGCAACATCACGCACGCCAAGCGATTCCGCAGACGGAATCGACGGCTGTGTCCATTGGACGAAGACACGCGGCTGCGCGGCCAGCGAAGCTGTTGAGAGAATCGCCGCAATGGCTACTTTTAGAATTCGCATGCAATCATCATCGTCCCAACATATTTTCACGCTGACGGTGGTGGAG
>DASUKV010000150.1:0-4346 GCA_036278555.1 Terriglobia bacterium | reverse complement strand
AAGTGCGAATGCCGCGCGTCGTAGCATTTGTGGCATAATCCGGCTGATGAGTTTCGGGAAGCGACATTCCACTGTCAGGCTCGTCGTATTGGCGGGGACGGCGATTGCGGCTGTTCTGGTGATGCGGCGAAGCCAAGCTCCGGCTGTGCCGGCCGAATCTGACGTTCCGCAGTACACGGCGAATGGGAAGCTCCTGCTGCCGCAACACTATCGTGAGTGGATTTATTTATCGTCCGGGCTGGGCATGGAGTACAACCCCGCGGGCAAGGCGGACAGCGAGTTTACCAACGTCTTCGTGAAGCCTTCGGCTTATCACGAATTCCTCAGAACCGGCCGCTGGCCGGATAAAACGGTGTTTGTTCTGGAGGAGCGCGCTTCGGCGACGAGACGCTCCATCAATCACGGCGGCCATTACCAAACTTCAGTCGAGGGCCTGGCCGCTTCCGTGAAAGATGAAAAACGGTTCCCGGAAAAGTGGGCTTATTTTACTTTCGGCAAGAATGCGACTCCGAGCCGGGCCAACCCGCGCGCTGCGTGTTTCGAGTGCCACAATACGCACGGGGCGGTCGATAACACGTTTGTGCAGTTCTATCCCACCCTCAAGCCCGTAGCCGAAAAGTATGGGACCTACAGCGAGACCAAAGCAGCGGCAGAAGGCAGGTAGCCGCAAGGCCGATAGGTTGTAGCGGCGATGTCCCAATCGCCGGCATTGCAAAAACCGGCGGCGAGGACGCCGCCGCGACAGCAGATGCCAGCAGGATGCTGGCGCTACGACCAACAGCCCACGGCCAATCGAAAACCGATTGACCGTGGCTACCCCTACCCGCCCACGGCACAGAAATCGTGCCGTGGCTACCACCGCAAAAATTGAAAAGCCGCGGCGTTAAAATACGAACGCCGCGTTACAGAACGCGCTTGATGCCGAATTTTTCAAGACGATATTGAAGTGTGCGGAACGTCATGCCCAGCAGTTGGGCGGCGCGAGTGATGTTGCCGTTCGTGCGCTGCAGCGCTTCGAGGATTTTGGCCTTTTCGTGCTCTTCCCACGAGCCTTCGGTAATCACGGGTTTCGGTTCGCCAATGTTTGCTCCCGCCGGAGTCGCAACCGGGGTGGATTCCACCTCGCGTTCCGGCTGAAGAAGCTCGGGCGGAAGGTCTTGAGCCTCCACCAATTCCCCCTCGCCCAGAAGAACCGAGCGTTCCATGGCCCATTCAAGCTGGCGGATGTTTCCCGGCCAAGGGTAAGCTTTCAGAGCCTGTAGCGCATCCGGCGCAATGCCGGTTATTTCGCGCTTGGCGGCCAGGGCGGCCTTGCGCATGAAATGCCGGGCCAAAACCTCAATATCCTCTCCGCGCTCGCGCAAAGGCGGGCAGATGATGGGGATCACCTTCAGCCGATAATATAAATCTTCCCGGAACTTGCCCTCCTTCAACAACAGCTCCAGATTTTTGTTGGTCGCGGCGATGATGCGCACATCCACCTTGATGGCTTCCGTGCCGCCCACGCGCATGATTTCGCGCTCCTGCAAGGCGCGCAGGATTTTGGCTTGCAAGCTCAGGCTGGTGTCTCCGATTTCGTCCAGAAACAGCGTTGAGCCGCTGGCGCGCTCAAAGAGTCCCTTCTTCTGCTGATGCGCGTCGGTGAAAGCGCCCTTCTCGTGACCGAAGAGCTCGCTTTCAAGCAGGGTTTCGGTGAGCGCCGCGCAATTCACGGCCAGGAACGGCTGCTCCCCGCGAGGGCTGAGCTTGTGAATCTCGCGCGCTACCAGCTCCTTGCCCGTGCCGCTTTCGCCCAGAATCAAGACTGTGTGCGCGGTTCCCGCCACTTTCAGGATCATGCGCAGCATGGATTTCGTCGCGGGGGAAAAGCCCAGGATAGTTTTGCGCAGCACTGCCATTCGCGCGAAAACCTCGCCCACCACTTCCAGTAGCCGGTCGCGGTCGACGGGCTTTTCGAGGTAGGTGTAAACGCCCTTCTTGGTGGCCTCGATGGCGGACGGGATGGAGGGATAACCCGTGATGAGCACGACGGCGACCGTGGGGTCCGCCTGCTGAATCGCGCTCAGGAGCTGGATGCCGGTCATCCGCGGCAGGTTGAGATCCGTGATGACCAGGTCAAAGCGTTTTTGTCCCAGAAGGCGGAGAGCCGTTTCGCCGCTCGCGGCGGTTTCGGCGGAATAATCCTCATCGAGCAGGATATCCCGATAAATCTCCCGCTGGCGCTCTTCGTCATCAACAACCAGGATGGTTCCTTCAGGCATGGATGGGAACGATTACCCGACCGGCAAGGTCTGGCGGGATTCCTCCTCGGGCGCGACAACGGAACTCATTGGCAGTTCCAGCACCATCACCGCCCCGGGCGCTTTGCGGTTGAGAACATAAACCCGCCCGCCGTGGTCTTCCACAATCTTCCGGGTGATGGCGAGGCCCAGGCCGAATCCGGTGGCTTTCGTGGAGAAATACGGAGCAAAGATTTTTTCCCGGTCGGCGGCGGGGATGCCGGGGCCGGTATCCGCAAATTGCAGCTCCAATTTTCCAGGGCCCTTTTCTTGCGCGATGCGGCTCGCGGTGACATGAATCTGGCCGCCCTCCGGCATCGCCTGGACGGCGTTGGTAAGCAGGTTCACGAAGCAGGTCTTCATCTGCTGAGCATCCGCCCGGATTTCCGGAAAATCCGGCGGAATCTCCGCATGGATCATCACGTCCTGTGTATGCGCCTGCTTTTCCACCAAGGCAACGGCCTGCTTCACGGTTTCACCCAGATCGCAGGATTGGAAGCTGGGGGGCGCTTGACGGCCGGCGGTGAGAAAATCGTTTACCAGCCGGTTCAGCCGGCTGATCTCTTCCTTCATGTTCGAGAGATTACGCTGAAAGTCGCGCGCGGCGCGCTCAGCGGAGGGCGTACTCACAGCGCCGGCAAGAATCGCCTGCTTGGCCCGAATCTGGTCGACGCTCAGGTTGATGTAGTTCAGCGAATTCCGCACTTCATGGGCGACGCTTGCCGCAAACCGTCCGAGCAAGGATAGCTTCTCCGCCTCGCTTAGCCGCTCCTCAAGAAGCCGGTTCTCCCGGAGGCGCTCGACCATCTGATTAAAGGTCTGCGCCAGCCGCCCCATTTCGTCCCGGCCTTTAACGGGAAGCGAGACGTAGAGGTTTCCCTGCGCCACCTGCTTTGCTCCCTCGACAAGCATATCCACCGGTTTGGTAAAAAGAAACGCCAGGTAAACCACCGCAAACACGCCGAGGAGGAGGGTGGCGAGAATCCAGAACGACCGCACCACGTCCGCCCGGCGCAGGAGGGGATCAAGCTGATCTCCGAAACCGCGCAGCCGCGCGTAGCCGATCACTCGGTCGCCCTGCACAATGGGGAATTCGACGAAATAGGTCTTCTCACCCACCGCGGTGTCAATATCCACTTCAGGAAATTCAGCGGAGATTTCAATGGGACCTTGCTTCCTCACGCGGTGGCGCTTCTTGATGCGGATTTTCTTGCCCACCTGGCGCGGGTTCGTGCTGGCGACAACTTCGCCGCTGGTTGAAGCGACGGTGATTGAGGAAAGTCCGGCATCCTTGAGCGCCTTCATGTAGGCTTCCAAGGCTTGAGTCCGGGTGCTCTTCGGAGGGAGCGTCGCCTGGGTAACCTGGCTGATGGCAAGAAGATCGGAAGTGATGCCCGCGACGTAAGCCTTAATGTGCCGGTTTTGCCGGATGTAGGTGCTGAAAAGGATTGCGCTGGTGATGGCGAGGATGAGGAACAGTACCAAAGCCAGCCGCGTCCTGAAGCTCAGACCCGAGAAAATTGGCGCCAACCGCGGCAACCTCATGAATGGAGTCCCCACTCCTTGACGTTAATTGTAGCGAAAGGCCCGGGTGGAATCAACGAAACGCCGGACGGACATGAACTTCAGCGCCGCCGCATTGCGGACGCTCGGGCGGTGTGGTACGCTTTCGCGGCACGAGGCTCGCGTGCCTGAAAGGAGCTTCGGCGGCTGGTCTCAATCACGAGGAGGGATGTTATGGGTAGAACGGCAGGTATGATTTTGCTCGGCTCACTTCTGGTTTTAGGTTTGGCGGGCTGGGGCCGGCCAGGCGCTTCAACAAACGCGGCGCTGGTCGCGAGAGGTAAATATTTGGTGAACAACATCGCGCAGTGTGGTGACTGCCATACACCGCGCATGTCGAACGGCGAGCTCGACCAGTCGCGTTGGCTTCAGGGCGCAACGCTGGACTTCCAGCCGACCAGCCCTGTTCCTCATTGGGCGAAGCACGCTCCGGCCATTGCGGGATTGCACTGGGATACGGCGAACGCGGTCAAGTTTTTCGAGACCGGCCACGGGCCGCGCGGC
>DASUKV010000149.1:0-4505 GCA_036278555.1 Terriglobia bacterium | reverse complement strand
CGTCAGAAAGTTCGTCACGGCCACCGTCTGCCCCGGAGGCGTCAACGTGTTGTTGATGTCCAGGACGTGGCCGTATGAGGGGACCGGCTGGCCTGCAAACGTGCCGGTGCTGATTGGGTTGAGAATGAAATCACCTTGTGTGGAATTGGCGCAGGCTCCCGCGCCGGGGAAAATGCACAGAAAGTCAAGTGAAGTGAGCGTCGCCGTCACGCTCCCATTAAAGTCAAGTTCGCCCGTCACCGGCGTCGCGAAAACCGATAACGGTACCAATACAGCTATAGCAACCGCGAGGAACACTAATCGGCTTCTCATTGAATTATACCCTCCTTTCAGGATGTCAATACTTCGAGAGCACAAACACAAACCCGCTCCCATCCGCGCTCTATGCTGGGGCGCGGGGCACTACAAGGGCCGCCGCTCAGGATCATTCTATTTGGTGCTGGTCCCCTCCTAAGGGTGGGCAAGAGAAACGATAACAACAGGAACCGGTGCGCACAAGTCCCCGCCCGGTCGATAACCACCTGGGTAAATCCGGTCGGCCCGAAATGCGCCCCTGGAGATCCCCTGTGTGAGGGTTTGAAGGCGAAGTAGCGCGGACCTGCGCTTTTCAGCGGGGTAGCGCAGAGGTACGCGCATTTTGCGTTCCTCTGCGGTTGTCCTTAAGATCACGAAGTCACGACATACACGCAATTATAGAAAGAGCCGCAGAGGAGGGCAAACTACGCCCACCTCTGCGCTACCGCGCTAAGGCCCACGGCACACAATCCGTGCCGTGGCTACCACCGCTATTCGCCGGGGACAAACGCTCCCTGGTCATCCACAAACTCCGCCTGGATGCGCTTGGGTAGCACGCCGCGCTCGAATCCGCGATCCAGAAGCGTTTGTACCGCGAGCCGTCCGGTCTCGCCGTAATCCAGGGTCCAATTGTTAACGTACATGGAGACGAATTTGTCGGCCGTAAAGGAATCCAGGCCGCGCGCGAAATGCATGGCATAGGCAAGCGCTTCTTCGTGATGATCGAGGCTGTAGCGGATGCTCGCGCGCAGAATGCGGGAAATGCGGGAGATGAGTTCCGGCCCGAGGGATCGCCGGATGACGTTGCCGCCCAACGGCAGTGGAAGGTTCGTTTGCTGGTGCCACCACTCGCCGAGATCGATCACTTTGCTGAGGCCTAGATGGCCGTAAGTAAGCTGCCCTTCGTGGATCACCACACCGGCGTCTGCTTCTCCGCGCGCGACGCAATCGAGAATTTGGTCAAACGGAACCACCACCGGCTCGATCTCAGGCTCAAAGAGCGTCAGCGCGAGATAGGCGGTGGTCATCTTCCCCGGCACTGCCACGCGGCGGCTCTTCAAGTCTGAAGGCGCGAGAGCTCCGCGCGCCACGACGATGGGGCCATAACGCTCGCCGAAGCTTGCGCCGCTCGGCAACAGAATGTAATCGCCTGAAATAAAGGCGTAGGCGTGAAAGGAAACCGCCGTGACGTCAAAAACGCCTTCGCGGGCCTTCTGATTGAGGCTCTGGATGTCTTCGAGCGTGTGGGTGAACTTCAGGTTCCCGGTTGGAATCTTCCGGGTCGCAAGGCCGTAAAACATGAAAGCGTCATCGGAATCCGGGCTGTGCGCCAGGCTGATTTCCATTGCTTGCGGAGGGATATTCTCCGTCTTGGGAACAGTCGATGTCTCCATAGTTCCTCGGAAAATTTCTGGTTTGCGTGTGATGAAGGACCGGGAGACGTTGTGAGAGACCCTGAACGGAAATGAACGGCCCCCTGCCAGTTCTTGATCTTATCATGGGCGTATCCGGCAGGTAAACTGGGGTGAGATTGTAGCCTATATATCTAGCCTATCGCTCACACGCCCACCGAGGCGGCCGCGCGAAAGCTCTGTGGGATCAGAACAGCCGGAAGGTGACTTCCACCAGGATGCGCACCGGCACGGGCGTACCGTTGCGCTCGGCGGGCTTGAACTTCCAGGTCTGGATCGTCTTCACCGCCTCTTCATCCAGTCCAAGACCTAAAGGTTTCACTACCCGCGCGTCATGAACGCCGCCCTGGGCGTCCACCACGATCGAGAGCACCACCGTCCCCTGGTATTTTGCTTTGCGAGCCTGCTCGGAGTAGGGCGGGTCAGGGTCGTAAATCGGAACGGGCTGGCTCACGCCGCCGCCCACGCTGAAAACTCCTCCGCCCGTGCCGCCGCCCTGACCGGGACCCAGCCCTCCTCCACTGCCGGAGCCCACGCCTGTTCCGTTGCCATCTCCGATCCCGCCGCCCGTCCCGGGGCCATTCGACGGCGGACCCGGAACTGCGGTCGGATTGCCCAGCATATTATCCGCCAGCTTGGGAAGCTTCATGTCGGGCGGGCCCAAAATGGTGGGCTCTACCGGCAACTTCGGTTTGGGTATGTTGACGGTCACAGAAGGCGGCGCAAGCTGAGTCCAGGAAAATTTCGGCTCGCGGCCCTTGGAAGGTGGAGTCGGGGTGCGAGTGCCGCCGCCTCCGCCGCCCCCTGCCCGTTTGGGCGCAGGGGGCAAGTGCAGCAGATAAGGAGAAATATCCACCGGAATAACTTGTGTGTGCTGAGGCGCGGGATGGTGGCCCAGAATGAGACTGGGCAGGATGATCAGCGCCACCACCAGAGCGTTCGCCAGAATGGAGTTCAGCCAGGAGATCTTTTGCGGCTTGTAGTCCTGCCAGAGATCCGGCGTTTCCGCAGGCTGAGAGGTAATCGGAATCGCCGCTGGCTGCGGTTTCTCAAAAAGGGATTTTATCTGGTTGCGCAGACTGACTGGGAGCGATGCGGAATCCGAGAGGGGCAGTTTTGCCTCCCCCCGGTAATACTCTTGCGGCACCGTGATCTTCGGCTCGCGCCTTCTTTCGCGGAAAAGTTCCCACAGTGACGTCAGAACGAATGGACTTTTGACAAACTTTAATTGGTAAACGGGCTTCTTGGCGTCCGCTCGATCCAATGTCGCGTTCGCCGGACCGGGCCCTGCTTCAAATTTCGTGGATGGCATCGCTCACGTATCCGCGCGGCTTAAATCATTCGCTTCCAGGCAAGGCCCCGGCCGCCCTCTGCGGAGATGTCAACCGCTTGCACAAAGTTGCCCCAAAGATGCACCGCCTCCCTTTTGGGGTGTCTTCCTCCCTCTCCTCGACTAAGCTCGTGTCCTGATTCTAGCACAGAGATGCGCGCAAAACTGCCCCTCCGTCGCCGGACAAAACCAGATGAACAGCGCCCCCCCAGCTTCCCACTCAATAATACGCGGGAGCTGGATTCCAGGATGCAACAAAAGTGTCAGCGGGCTGTAACAAAACAAATCCTGTTCGCCACTCCCAAAGTGGACACCCGGTTAAGCAATTATCTATAATGCTTAGTTTTAGTCTCCGCGGAGGACCCATGGAGAAGGCTTTGGACCTGAAAACCACGCTGAACCTGCCGAAGACCGCTTTCCCTATGAAGGCTAATCTGCCCCAAACCGAGCCGCAGCGGCTGGCGAAGTGGCAAGAGATGGACCTTTACGGAAAAATCCGGGCCTCGCGGAAAGAAGCGCCGCTTTTCACCCTCCATGATGGGCCGCCCTACGCCAACGGACGCATTCACCTGGGGACCGCCCTCAACAAAATCCTCAAGGATTTCATCGTTAAATCGAAAACATTAGCGGGTTTTAATGCTCCTTATGTTCCGGGCTGGGATTGCCACGGTCTGCCCATCGAAATCAATGTAGATAAGGAGCTTGGCCCACGCAAGTCGCGCATGACGGCGCACCAGATCCGGCTTGAGTGCCGCCGCTACGCCGAGAAATTCGTGGGCCTGCAGAAGGCGGACTTCAAGCGGCTTGGCATTCTGGGCGAGTGGGATAACGCCTATCTGACCATGGCGTACTCTTACGAAGCGGTGATTGCCCAAGCGTTCCTGAAATTCCTCGAACAAGGTTATGTTTACCGCGGCCGGCGGCCGGTCTATTGGTGCATTTTCGACAAAACGGCTCTCGCCGAAGCAGAGGTGGAGTACGAAAATCACCGGAGCCCCTCGATCTATGTGAAATATGCTCTGCTTTCCGATCCCGCCAAGCTTGATCCAAAGCTCGCCGGCCGTAAGGTTTGGGTTGTTATCTGGACCACCACACCGTGGACGCTTCCCGCCAGCATGGCTGTGGCCTTCCATCCCGATTTTGAGTACGTCGTCGCGGCCAACAGCAGCGGCGATGCTTACCTGGTCGAAAGCCGCCGCTATGGCCCGGCGCTCGCGGAAGCGGGAATCGAGGCTCCCGAAATTCTGGCTCGCATCGCCGGACGGAAGCTTGAAGGTATCGAGTTGCAGCACCCTTTTCTCGACCGCGCCGTCCCCGGCGTGCTTGCCGATTATGTAACCGCTGAGGATGGCACGGGCTGCGTCCACACCGCCCCCGGGCATGGCCGCGAGGACTATCAGACCGGCCTGCGCTATGGCCTCGAAGTCTATAGTCCCCTCAACGACGCCGGAGAATTCACCGAAGGCTTG
>DASUKV010000148.1:0-3798 GCA_036278555.1 Terriglobia bacterium | reverse complement strand
GCGGATCATCGCGGCGACGAACAAACATCTGCAGGAGGAAATTGAAAGGGGAAATTTCCGCGAGGACCTCTTTTACCGGCTCAACGTGATCCCGTTCTATGTTCCGGCGCTCCGGGAACACGCCGAAGATATTCCGGCGCTCGCCAACCATTATCTGGCGGCCTTCGCCCGCAATTACGGCAGGCGCGCCAAGCAGATTTCGGACTCCGCCATGGAATGTCTCGTCCGCTACCGCTGGCCCGGCAACGTCCGGGAATTGCGGAACCTCATTGAGCGCCTCGTCATTATGGTGCCGGGAGCCCGCGTCGAGCGGCGCCATCTCCCTTCAGCCATTGCGCAGAATTCGCCGCACGCGAAGACCGCGCCTTCGGGAGCTTCACGGCCGGCCCTCGCATTTTCGACGCTTCACGAAGCGCGAGCCGCTTACGAGCGCGACTATATCCTCCGCAAGCTCGAAGAGAACCGGGGCAACGTCAGCCGAACGGCAGAGCTTCTGGGCCTCGAACGAAGCCACCTCTACCGCAAGATGAAATCGCTCGGAATTGCGGGAGGAGATTGATTCAGTGAAGAGCAGAGCGGGAAGTGGTCAGGCAGCGTTCAGGCCCTCTCCTTCCGGGAGGGATGGCCGAAGAAGAAGGCACGATATATTACTTTATCAGCCCTCGCCCCTTGGGAGAGGGTAGCCGGAGGCCGGGTGAGGGAATTGCAGCTCCTCTCCCGGATTGCTGCGGATGCGAACTGATGCCCCCAGTCTTATCCCGAATTCTCGCTCCGGTAATCCAGCGTCCCCACCAGCGCGCGGCTGTTGCGCCAATCCGGCTCGACGCGTACATGAAGGTCCAGAAAAACGTGCGGCGGAAAGAGCTTCTCAAGGTCATGGCGGGCTTCGATCCCGATCTGCTTAATCCGCGCGCCTTCCGCTCCGATCACAATCGGCTTTTGCGATTCTTTTTCCACGACAATTGTCGCGTGGATTCGCGTGAGCCGGTCTGATTCGTCGAGGTCCTCGATCCATACGGCCACCGCATAAGGCAATTCTTCTTTCGTGTTCAGAATCACCTTCTCGCGGATCATCTCCGCGGCCAGGAATCGGCCCGGCTGATCAGTGTAGTAATCCGGCGGGTAAAGCGGATCGCCTTCCGGCAGGCGGCGGATGACGCCGGCCAGAAGCTCTTCCAGACCCTCGCCGCTGTGCGCGGAAATCGGGAAAATCTCTTCGAAATCGCCCAGCTTCGAGTAACGGTCTATCAATGGCAGCAGGCGCGGTTTCCGGATTACATCGATTTTGTTCAAGGCGAGCACGGCGGGCGCGCGATACTCCTTGAGCAATTCGAGCGTGAACCGGTCGCCTTTGCCAAACTCAGCGGAAGCGTCCACGATGAGCAGAATCAGGTCCCGGCTTTCAAGAGCGCGCCGCACGAAGGACATCATCTGCTGATTCAACCGTGAGAGGGGCTTGTGGATGCCAGGCGTATCCATCAGGATCACCTGAGCAGCGGGGCGGTGAACGATGCCCAAAATCCGGTTGCGAGTCGTCTGCGGCGCGGCAGCGACAATCGAGACTTTCTCCGCAACCAAGGCGTTCGTGAGCGTGCTTTTCCCGGCGTTGGGCCTGCCCACCACGGCGACAAAGCCGCATCTGATCGGTTCTGTTTGTTCTATTGTGTTTTCCATGCTGTCGTTGTGGTGGCGGCCTCTGGCCGCCGGTCTCTGCTTCTTAAAAACCGGCGGTCAGTGGCCGCCACTACAGAACGCTTTATTTCCTATCCTTCAATCCCGAGCTGGCGCCGCAGGCGAAGTTCGAGCGCGTTCATTTTTCCATCGTCGGTCTCGTGATCGTAGCCGCGCAGGTGCAGGAGTCCATGCAACATCAACTGCTGAATCTCGACGTGCAGGTTGTGGCCTTCGCGCCGCGCATTCCGCCGCGCTGTCTCCACCGAGATCACAATATCTCCCAAAAACCCGGAAAGCTCGCGGGAATGCAATGCGGAGCCTGAAACAGCTTGTGGCGAACCATCCCAGGGAAATGAAAGAACGTCCGTGGGCCCGCGTTTCCCTCGGAAAGCCGCGTTGAGCCTTTTAATCTCCGCGTCGTCAACCAGCGTCACATCAAAGCGCCGGCCGCCCACGCGTAATTGCCGTCGAAGCGTCTGGAAAAATTCCCGTAAAATTCTGACCCGAACGCGGATCGTATTCTGACGGTTAAAAAGCATGCAATCTGGCAGGCGCTCAGCGAAAACCGCAGGCGCCGGTGGCTCGTCAGGACTTGGCTTCCACGTTTGCGGGCAAAGTGTCTCTGGCGGCATTGCGGGATGAACCGTTCGCTGCGCGGGCCTGATCGTATTCTTCGTACGCCCGGATAATCCGCTGCACGAGGCTGTGCCGCACCACGTCGCGCTCGGTAAAATAGATAAAGCTGATGCCTTCGACCCCGGAAACAATATCGATCGCTTCCACCAGGCCGGATCGCCGTCCATTCGGCAAGTCAATCTGCGTGATGTCGCCTGTGACGACCGCTTTGGAGTTGAACCCGAGGCGCGTGAGAAACATCTTCATCTGCTCGCTGGTGGTGTTCTGGGCCTCGTCCAGGATCACAAAAGCGTCATTCAGAGTCCGTCCGCGCATGAAAGCGATAGGGGCAATTTCGATAATGTCCTTTTCGATGTAGCGTTCCACGCGGTCAGGGTCAAGAACATCATACAGAGCGTCGTAGAGAGGACGAAGGTAGGGATTCACCTTCTCCTCCAGCGTGCCGGGAAGAAAACCGAGGCGCTCGCCGGCCTCGACAGCCGGACGGGCAAGGATAATCCGGCTGACCTCTTTCGAAAGCAGTGAGTCCACCGCCATCGCCACCGCCAGGTACGTCTTGCCGGTCCCAGACGGCCCGATGCCGAAGACCATGTCGTGCCGCTCAATCGCATCTACGTAGCGCCGCTGGTTCAGCCCTTTCGGGGCAATGGACTTTTTTCCGAGCGTCCGGCGCCGTCCCGCTTCAGCCAGTCCCTTGAAGCTGGCGCCCGGGTCTTCCGATAAAATCCTCAGAAAAGATTGCACCTCCGAAGGCTCGAACCGCGCGCCGCCCTCAACCAACGCCGCATAATCCTCGACGACGCTCTCGACGCGCCGGACGTTCGGTTCCGGCCCTTCGACTTCCAGGGTGCCATTCGAAAGCTGAGTCGAAACCTGAAACAATCTCTCCAGCAGCTTCAGGTTTTCGTCAAATGTCCCGAAGAACTCCTCAACCCCCTTGGCGATCCGGACGCTGCTTTTCATACACCTCGCAATGGCGGGCAGTGACTCCCGTTCAACAAACTGAAAGGCTTGGCATGCGTGAAAATGGCGGGGCTTTCGCTGGCGGAAGAATCAATCACGTTATGACATCAACTTAGCCGAGCGCGTTCGAAAAGTCAAGGAATGCCGGGCGTTTCAACTCGCTCATGCTGAACCCTGCGCTGCGTTCGCCTGGCGCCGGGACAACGCCAATTTTGTTGTGGTAATCCCAACCATTCAGGGATAATTCGCACTCTCTCGGCAAATGCTGCCGGGCAACATGTTTGCCCAGCTCACCCGGCAAAAGTCGCCGTTACGGAACTAATCTGGCGCACTGCCGCGCTTGCCAAGTGTTTGAGACTCAGAGGCTTAGATTGGTTGGCCTCCTTTGGCCTTGAAGCTGCTATCAGCATGGCGGGGTGACCACGACGATATGCAAAGTGGCTTCTATGCAGCGCTGACAGGTTTGGTGGCGAAGTTCGATGCTCTCGATCTCGTCGCCAACAATTTCGCCAATCTCAACACGAC
>DASUKV010000147.1:0-4502 GCA_036278555.1 Terriglobia bacterium | reverse complement strand
ATATGCCAAGGAAATAATAGAACGCGAGTCGAGCTGCCTGTCCGAAAACTTCGTCCTCCCAGATCCTGTAGCATGTTCGCTTCGCCAGCTCCCAACAGGAGAGTCCGCGAAGGCTCCACAAATCGCCCATAGTTTTGCACGCATTCCGCCACCTCAGCAGGAGGCTCAGCTCCCTGCGGCGCCGGAATACGGAGCAATGCTGGCAAATCGCCGCCTTCTCGGGCAATCAGGTAAAGCTGGTAGTTTCAGGTGTGGACTTATGTAACGCTGCCATCGAGTCTTGGAACTGTAGCGCTGGATTGCACGTCCGAGTCCATTGACGCACCGCGACCGAGACGCCCTCGGTGGATGGGTTTTTGACGGTACGCGAGATGGCTGCGGTAGCTTATTGCCCTTAATTGGCGGGGACTTCTTTTAGCTTGGTCTCCCGGCCGCAGCAATAGCAGTGGCCAGGCTGGACGTAGGTGATGTTGCAGACTTCGCAGTAATACTGGATTTTGTAGAGCTTTCCGTTGTGAATATCGTACATCCGCTGCACCACAAAATCACCGTTCGGTCCTTGCGTGCCAACCACTTGAAGCTCATGGTTCAGCAGCCGCTTATCCTGAAGCGTGCGCAAGATATAGCTTGACTGGCCTGCAAGCGTGTACTCTTTTCCATTTGCTGTTAGAACCGGATTTTTGCCCGAAACTGAGCTGAGCGTGCCGCGCAAAATCACCAAAGAGCTTTGCGGCTTGGGCGGAGCAGGACTAGCCAGAATCGGAACGGCGGCAAAAGCCAGAAGGCATGCGAAAGCGGCCGCCAGGGCGCCCGGCGCGATCCTATAGTACGACTTAGATTTAGTTGAAATTCCTTTCGCTGTCATTGTAACCTCCAGCGCTCAAGCCACTTCCAGCCACCGGCGGCTCTTATCCCTGATATTGCCCCACCAGCACCACCGCGAAGGGTAACTGTTTATCGGCGCCACCGGCCTTCACATCCAAATTCACATGGAGCGCCCAGTTGCCCTGGTCATCCTGCGCTACAGACGGAGTCTTGGCACTCGAGTCCTGGCTAGGGGGATCGAGCATCAACACCGCCGGGTGCCCCGTACCAGTGGTCAGACGGCTCCCTTTGACTAAGTCATTGAAGCTCAGGTTCTGGCTGGGGTTGGCATCTTTGGCGATCGGAGTGAGCAGAAGGAAATCGCGGTAAGAACTGACGCCCATATGATTGCCGTCCTGCGGAATCAGCCCATAGCGCAGCGTATAGTAACCAGGCTTAATCGCCTGCCCCCGGAAGTCCTTATTGGCGCTCGGGAAATTAATGACGCCGACGAACTCTCCCATCGTGAGGCCGCCGTACAGAATATCTCCCCCCGAGGCTGGACTTGCCTGGGCGGGAATGCCCTTCCGCCACCAGATTTCGCAAACCGGCGAGCCTTGCGCGTTTTCGAACCGCACGCTTTGTGCTTCGAGAAGAGATTGCACAGGCTGCGGGATGGCGGAAGCCGTCGGCGCGCCACCGGTGGCGGCCTTATAAGACCCTTGCCCCCAAGCGAGGGTGGTAAACAAGAAGGAAATAGCAGCAAAGAGCGTAATTGCGTTTCTTCGTCTCATCGGAATTTGTCCTCATGCGCAGGATTGGCTCGAGCTGGAAAAGAAAAGGGGAGCGCTTGCTCCCCTTTTGGTGATCCCGTATTTTTCGCGAGACCCAATAAACGGCCTTACAGCCGGAAAGTGCCCACGTAGGCGCTGCGGTCGTCCTTGCGGTTCCAAACCACACCAAGGCCCGTGCCGTTGAACGATTCCTCAACCGTATAAGCCGGCATCGCGTTCGATATCTTGGTCAGCGGAGGATAGTAGCGAACTTCGTTGCCGCAAATGCTATCGCCTGCGCAGAGGCTGCGAGTCTGAATGCGGGCGAGGTTCGCGGCCACAACGCTTACCGTGCCGTGATTCATGCCGGAGCCAAAATCAATTTGAATCGGCGCCCGGTCAACACGGACGATGTGGCTGGCTAGAGGACCCCCTGCCGCCTGGACAAATGAGACCAGAGCCTGCCGCTGCGCGCTTGTAGCGTGCTCGTCGACGATGACGATGGTTTTAGCTGGATAAGGGTTGTGGTAAGGATCGCCCAGGTTGTCCTTGGCATCCACCACGGCGATGACGCTAAGCCCGTTCAGGCTTGTGCCGTGCCATTCGCCCTGGTTGATTTTCCATGCCACAATCGCCCGGCGGCCTTCCACGCCAACTTCCGAGTTGGCAAAGCACGGGCCGGTGTAAACGTCCGCGGTGCGGACTTCAACGTAATTTCCCTGGATTGCGGCGCTCGAGGGAATGGCCCACACGACCATTGCCATAAGCGCTGTCAACCCGCCGATAAAAAGCTTTTTCATTTCAGAGACCTCCTCGAACGGTCGCTAATCTTCTATCTAAAAGTCTACGCCTCTCGAACATGGAATTCAACGCCGCCCCTGATCCGGCTGATCCGCCTTGAGGCAAAACCGCGACAGCCTTCCCCCTTCTTAATCAGATGCCGTCCACCGAAACGGCGATTCATCTATCTAATCCAACGGGAGTTTCCCCAGCTCTGCCGGGGTCGGCAATAGAAGTTTGGCAGTTCCGGGAGCGAGCAAAGCCTGATGGGGCACGCCGGAACATTTCGTTCGACGACCCTCACCCGGCTGGCGGAGTTTATCCTGAGGCCCCTTCGCTACGCTCAGTGCCGTTCGCAGCGGAAGGGCGAACGGGCTCGCCACCCTCTCCCTGCCAGGGAGAGGGCTAGAGATCGAATGATGCCGACCCTCTCCCCGCGTGCGGGGAGAGGGTACCCGAGGGACGAGGACGGGTGAGGGGTCTACGAACTAGGGGATGCTTACGGATTTCCCCCGCCGCCCTCCGGGATGGCGAGTTCGCGCGGAGTGGCTTCGATGGGCTCGACTTCGCTAATCTCGACGCCGCCTGTCGCGCCAAGCTCCTTAAACCTGCGGGCCGGGACCAGGACGCGGCTTTCGAGCGATCCGGTGGCGCTATTGTATGCAGACACCGCCCGGCCCAGCGCGGTTCCCACGTTGGCAAAATGCGCCGCGAAGGTCCGCAGGCGGTCATAAAGCTGCTTGCCCAAATCGCTGATCTCGCGGGCATTTTCCGCGATGCTCTCCTGCCGCCAGCCGTAAGCCACGGCTTTCAACAGCGCCACAAAGGTTGTGGGTGTCGCCAGGACCACGTGTTTTTTCATTCCGTCCTCGATTAATTCGCTGTCCTGTTCGATGGCGGCGCTGAAAAATGATTCACCGGGCAGGAAAAGCACCACAATCTCGGGCGTCTGTTCGAATTGCTCCCAATAGGCTTTCGAGGCGAGTTGATTCATGTGGCTGCGCACCAGTTCGCAATGCCGTTTGAGGTAAGCCCGGCGGTCGTCTTCAGTGACCGCCGCGGCGGCATCCAAAAAGGCCTGCAGCGGCACCTTGGCATCCACGGCAATACGCCGTCCGCCCGGCAGATTCACGATCATGTCCGGGCGCAGGCGGCCAGTCTCGGACGTTAGCGTTTCCTGCTCCACAAAATCGCAGCGCTCGGCCATTCCGGCCAATTCCGCTGCGCGCCGCAGCGTCATTTCTCCCCAGCGCCCGCGCACCTGCGGCCCGCCTTTCAGGGCGTTCGCGAGCGTGCCGGTTTCCTTTTGCAACTGCTGGTTCGTGAGCGCCAAGCTGCGAAGTTGTTCTTCGAGTCCGCCGTAAGCGTTCTGGCGCGTTTTTTCCATCTCGAGGATTTGCTTTTCGTAGCGGTCGAGCGATTCCTTCAACGGCGAGACCAGTCCGTGGATTTCCTTCTGCCGTGCTTCGAGATCACCCTCGGCGCGTGCCTGGATGGTCTCAAAAGTGCTTCGGGCAAGCGCGATAAAGGCCTGATTATTGCTCTTCAGAGCTTCCGCGGAGAGGGCGTGAAACGTATCGGAGAGCTGCGCCCGCGCTCCTTCCAGCAGACGGCGCTGCTCATCAAGATTCGCCTGAGCTTGCTCGAAGCGCGTCTCTGCTGCCACGCGCGCCGCTTCCTCGATCTTCAGACTTTCGCGCAGCGCAGTCATTTCCTGGAGCTGCGCTCGCAGTTCAGCGGCGGCGCTTTCAGAGCTCTTGATTCTGCCCTCGGCTTCAATCCGGGAGACGGTGAAGAGGCTCTCCGCACGAGCTTTCGTCCAAAGCCACGCCACCACGCCGCCTGCGATCAAGCCGGCAATTAACGACAACCAAGGATTCATAAATAACCTCGCGGCCTGCTTCGACCGCCTGACCAATTAGCCCTCGTGCGCTGGACAGAGGGGTTTGTAATCACACCAGCGGCACATGAAGCCCGGTTTCGCCTCAAACAGCCCGCGCCGAATTTCGGACACGATTTCCCGAATGCTTTCAACCGCCTTGTCCAAATCTTCCGGCGTCCTCGCTGCCGAGACCGCCTCGTTATTCGTAAAGTTATAGAACGTCAGCCGGACCGGGTTCAAGCCCAGAATTCTTCTCGCCGCCA
>DASUKV010000146.1:0-2249 GCA_036278555.1 Terriglobia bacterium | reverse complement strand
CGGCAGCATTACCGACAGCGCCCGCGCCGCGTTCGAAAAGAACTTCGAGGGCTGGTATTTCCAGGATGATTGGAAAGCGACCCGGAAGCTCACCCTGAACCTTGGCGTGCGCTACGATTTCCAAACAGCGCCGACCGACCGCTTCAACCGGCTGTCGTGGTTTGACTATGGCGCGACCAATCCGATCAGCAGTCAGATCGGGATGAACGTTCCCGGACATCTCGTCTACACTACGGCGGACAATCGCGGCGTTTACAAGCCGCAATATACCAACGTGGCTCCCCGGGTGGGCTTCGCTTATTCGCCGGTTTCGAAGCTCGTGATGCGGGGCGGCTTTGGCATGTTTTACATTCCGGCGATGGAATTTGGGGATTACCAGGGCCTCACGCTGAACGGCTTTTCGCAGACCACCCCCTACGTGGGCACGGTGAATGGCATTACTCCTGTGAACCTGCTGAGCAATCCTTTTCCAACCGGCCTGCTGCTGCCGCCCGGCAACTCCCAAGGAGCCCTGACCAATGTGGGATTTTCGACGCCCGGTATCGAAAGGTATCGTCCGACGCCTTACGTGGAGCAGTGGATGTTTGGGATTCAGTATGCGGTTTCACCCAACAACATGCTCGATGTGACTTACGCGGGTAATCACGGCGTCAAGCTGCCTCTGACGGCGCAAACACCGTTCAGCATGCTGCCGACTGCGGACCTGGCTTTGGGAAATGCATTACTTCAGCAGGTCTCGAACCCCTTTTTCGGCGCCATCACGAATAGCGGCTGCGGCCTGGATAACCCGACGGTTGAGCAAGGACAACTCCTGACGCCCTACCCCGAATATTGCGGCGTCAACAACGTTCAAATTCCTGGAGGCAGATCCAGCTATAACGCACTGCAGGTTAATTTTACGCATCGCTGGAGCTCCGGAATGCAGTTTCTCCTTTCTTACACCAATTCCAAATACCTGGATGATTCGTCAGGGCCGGAGGGCTGGACTTCCGGCTCGTCGGCCAATTACGAGAATATCTACAACATGCGTAATGAGTATTCGCTCGATATCGACGACATCCCGCAAAGCTTCGTCGCAAGCTACATCTATCAACTGCCATTCGGGAAAGGCCAGCACTTTGGCGCGAACTCGAGTAAAGTGGTGAACGCGATTGCTGGCGGCTGGCAGATAAGCGGGATCACAACGGTGAAATCGGGCTTCCCGCTGGGCATCACGGCGGCAAGCAACAATCTGAATAACTCGGGCGGCGCGCAGCGGCCGAATTTGGTTGGCAACCCGACGCTCTCAAATCCCAGCATCAACGAATGGTTCAACACCGCCGCGTTTGCCCAGCCGGCTCCGTTCACGTTTGGAACGGTTCCGCGCACCATGCCCAGCCTGCGCGCGCCGCGGCTTTATAACTGGGATATCGCGGGTGAAAAATACTGGTACTTTGGCGAAAAAGCTCATCTCGAATTCCGGGCGGAGTTTTTCAACGCCTTTAATCAGGTGAACTTGTACGCGCCGGATACAAGTTTCGGATCGCCCGAATTCGGCACAATTACCGACGCGAACCCGGCGCGTGATATTCAGTTCGCCTTGAAGCTCTTCTGGTGATGGCCGTAGCGCCGGCATCCTTACCCCTCACCCGCGCTCATACCTCGCGCACCCTCTCCCCAAGGGAGAGGGTTATAATCCCCTTGACTTCAGCCCTCTCCCTCCGGGAGAGGGTGGCGAGCGGAGCGAGCCGGGTGAGGGGTTTTGGCCGACACCATTGGCGCACGGCGCCCCTTGCGGTGCACACTCCCCGGAGCGGTCAAATTTCTGCTGCCTTCCTGGCAGAGCCGGGCAACTTTCGTTGGATTAGCTTTCATGCGTCTCCCGCGCTGGACAAGACCCCTCTTGCTGATGACCATTTCCCTTGCCTTTGGGGTCATCTTCGCTTTGTCCATTCCCACTCCTGCCTCAGCCCAGCAAAATCATCAGAAGTCGGCCTCGCACGAACGCGTGCAACAACTCTATGAACAAGCCCGCCAGAGTTTTTCGCAGGGCGACTACGCCACGGCGGCCGGCAAATTTGAACAGGCTCTCAAGCTGAATCCCGATTCGCCGGAGCTTCTCAGTAATCTGGGCGTCGCCTACCACATGGAAGGGCGCTTTCGCGACGCCGTGGCCACGCTCGAAAAGGCGCTCGAGCGGAATCCGCGCCTGCTTCCTTCGAACCTGATTCTAGGACTTGATCTGGTCAGGTTGGGCGAACCCGGCCAGG
>DASUKV010000145.1:0-4764 GCA_036278555.1 Terriglobia bacterium | reverse complement strand
GTGAGCCGCGGGGGGCTGAAGAAGCTCTTCAGCGCTCGCCAGAAGCCGCGCTCCTGCGCCTTGGCCGGATCAACCACGCGGTACAGATCCGAGGGCGAGGCGAAACCCAGCGAACCCGTGGGAAACCGGTGCATTACCAGGTCCTCTCCTTCTTTCGCCAAACGATTAGGCACGCACATCAGCGAATAATCACACATAGGATTTTCCTCCTTCTAAGTTACATCTCGTTTTGCAAGCGCGTTCACGTATCTCCGCTCTTCCGGACGGGTCCGCGCTTTTGCAGGCGCCGGTGAGCGAGACCCGTCACTGTGCTCTCTGTTCTGGTGCTCGATGGGATAGCCGGCCTTGCGCCAGGCTTCCAGTCCGCCGACCAGGGGGTGGGCGTTGAGGAACCCCCGGCGCGTAAGCTCCCGCGCCACGCGCCCACTCAACTCCTCATGGGATGACTCACAGTAACTGACAAGGGGGTGGCCCAGCGGAATTTCGCTGACGTGCCGGGCTACTTCATCGGCGGGGACGTGAATAGCTCCGGGAAGGATGACGTCTGCGGCGTTCCAGTCCGCGGAACTGCGCGCATCGATAAAAAGAAAGCGTTCCCCTCGTTGCATCCGTGCGATAACCTCATCGGCAGTCAGCTTGGTTATTTCCATCGATCTGCGCCCCGTCCCCATCCCGCCGGTTCAGCCGTTCCGGACCCGCCCCGCGGCGATGCTGATCACGCTCAGGAGCGCTCCCTCCGGCAGCTTCTAGTGCACTCCACTTGCCATTCCGCCGGAGGATTTTTGGTGGCGCAAATCATCTACAAACAATGGATTCCTTGCCGTTCAAGAATGCGTCATTTGTACGTGGGAAGGCGGATATAGCGCCGCTATTGTAGCGCCGCCATCCCTGGCGGCATTTGGAAAGAAATGTATCGGCGGGGATGCCCGGCACTACCTGGGTGGGGAAGTGGCGAAGGATGGCGTGAGGAAATATCGCCAGGTGGCGAAATGCCGACAGTGAAGGCGGGATCAGGCGCAGCCAGGTCACAAACTTTTGCGCGAAATCTTGAGCTTTCGCATCCTGGAGTTGAGGGTGCTCCGGTTCAGGCCCAGCCGGGTGGCAGCGCCGTGCGGTCCCCCTACCACCCCGTGCGTCTCGCGGAGTACGCGGACGATATGCTCGCGTTCAATCGAATCGAGCGTAGCGGCAGGCAGGGGTTCGGGTTCTCCGGCGGACCGTAGCTCTGAAAGCGGTACCTGCAAGATCGATCCGCGCGTGAGGATCACCGCGCGCTCCAGGAGATTCCCGAGCTCACGGACGTTGCCGGGCCAATCCCATTGCACTAAGGCGCCCATCACCTCCGGAGGAATGGTCTCAATCCGGCGGTTCATCCGCAAGGCGTGTTTTTGCACAAAGTATCGCACCAGCAGGGGAATATCCTCCCGCCGCTCGCGCAAGGGCGGAACAAGGATTGGAAAAACCTTCAAGCGATAATAGAGGTCGCTTCGGAACTCGCCGCTTTTCACCAGCTTTGCCAGATCGCGGTTCGTGGCCGCGATCAGGCGCACGTCCACCGGGATGGTGCGCGTGCTGCCCAGGCGCTCAAATTCTTTTTCCTGCAAGGCGCGCAGGAGTTTTGGCTGTAGTTCCAGGGGAATATCCCCTACTTCATCGAGAAACAGCGTTCCCTGATGGGCCAAATCCAGACGCCCCAGCCGCTGCGCGCTGGCGCCCGTGAAGGCTCCCTTTTCATGGCCAAAGAGCTCGCTTTCGAGTAAGCCGGTCGGAATGGCGGCGCAGTTGAATTTTACGAAGATGCGCTCGCGCCGGGGGCTCAGATTATGGATGGCGCGGGCAATCAGCTCTTTGCCGGTTCCCGTTTCGCCCAGAATCAGCACCGTGGCGTCGGTCGGCGAGACCGTCTCCACCTGCTTCAGGATGCGCCTCAAGACCGGACTTTCGCCAACGATCTCCTCAAAGCTGTACTCGGTTTGCAGTTTCCTTTGGAGATAGAGTTTTTCCTGGGCGAGTTGATCGCGCAGCTCGCCGATCCGCCGGAACGCCAGGGCGTTGTCGAGAGCAATCGAGACCTGGTTCGCCACCTGGATCAGCAGATCCACATCCTTTTCCGTGAAGGCGTTCTCCGGCCGCCGGGCAACATTCAATGTCCCTAGCGTGTGGTCTCGCCCGATGAGCGGGATGAAGCAGGCGGACTTCAAGCCCCCCTTGAGCATCCGTTTCGTGATGTTGTGCGCAAACCGGTCGTCTTCGAGGTTCCCCAGCACCAGGGGTTTCCCTGCCTTAAAGGCCCAGCCTTCCGGCGATCCTTCGATCGGCAACTTAGCGCCCTGGTGCAGGGGATCGAATTCTTCGTAAGGAGAATCCAGAGGCAGCAGGCGCAGCCCTCCGCTGGCAGGGTCTTCAAACGCCAGGCTGGCGTACTCGTGAGGTAGAATCTGCCCGAGGCTGGCGCCGATGGCGGAAAGCAGCTCACGGATATCGAGGTTTGAGACCAGGACGTTCGTTACTTGCAGGAGCAGCGTATCTTCCGCCCGGCGGCGGTCCGTGATATCCCGGATGATGCACGCCAGGAGGATTTCACCCTGCATTTCGACGGGCGCGAGCAGGACCTCGGCGGGAAACTCAGTTCCATCCTTGCGCAGCGCATAAAGTTCGAGCCCGCCGGCAAACGGCGGGTTGTGCCGGTCATCGAGCGCGCTTCCGAGCCGGCTGCTGAGTACTTCGCGGAAACGCGGCGCGACCAGCGTTTCCAGTGTCTGCGCGGCGAAGTTGTCGTATCCGAGGATTTTTTCCGCTTGCGGGTTGGCGCGAACCACGCCGCCCAGGCGGTTCGCCACCACAATCGCGTCGGGTGTAATCTCAAACAGCTTTCCAAACATCGGGTCACCCCCGCCGGACGCCCATGGCCCATGCGTCCACGCCGCATCAGGGGACGGGACGATTCCCTGCTGTTACCTTACCAGAAGAATCAGACCTCGTCTCCGCAAGGGGATCGACAGATTTTCCGCGCCGGAACGAATACCTTCAGATGCCATATTTCTTGGCGTAGTAGCGAAAGGAGCGGTAGGAAATGCGGAGAAGCTCGGCGGCCCGCGTGCGCACCCCGCGCGCCACACGCAAGGCTTCGAGGAGGTATTGTTTTTCTATCGCTGCGATACGGGCCTCGAAATCGACGCCTTCCTCGGGCAGCGAGAAACCCTGGGGCCCGAGCGGAACCGCCTGGCTGACCGAATCCGGCAAATGTTCCACGCGCAGCAGCCGCTCCTCATCCCCCGCAAACGCCAGCGCGCGCTCGATCGCGTTCTCGAGCTCGCGGACATTGCCGGGCCAATGATATTCTTTCAACCTCTCAAGCGCCGGAGCGTCAATGTCGTTCATCGCTTTGTTCATCTGCCGGGCGAATTTGCGCAGGAAGTGGAGCGCGAGTGGTTTGATATCCTCTTTGCGCTCGCGAAGGGGCGGCACGCGGACGGGAATCACGCTGACCCGGTAATAGAAATCCTCGCGGAATTGCCCGGCCCCGACCATCGCCTTCAGGTCGCGGTTGGTGACTGCGATGAGGCGTACATCGACCGGAAAATCCGTAGCGCCGCCCAAAGGCCGCACTTTGCGTTCCTGGAGCGTTCGAAGCAGCTTCACTTGCATGCTCAGGCTGGTTTCGCCAATCTCATCGAGCAACAGCGTGCCGCCATTTGCCGTTTCTAGAATTCCCTTCTTGTTGGTGTCCGCCCCCGTGAAGGAGCCCTTGCAATAACCAAAAAGCTCGCTTTCAAGCAAAGTCTCAGGAAATGCACCGCAGTTAATGGAAACAAAAGGCTTATCTCGCCTCAGACTCGCCTCATGGATGGCCCGCGCCACCACTTCCTTGCCGGTACCGCTTTCGCCCGTGATCAGCACAGTGCTCGAGGTGGGAGCCACATTGCGGATGGTATCAAGGATGCTTTGAATCCAAGGCCCTTCACCCACAATGTTATCCTGCGCGAAAACGCGCAGAAGTTCCCGGCGCAGGTTGCTGTTTTCCTCACGCAGCCCGATTTCCTCGACCGCGCGGTTGATGACCACCTTCAGCTCTTCGATCAGGCGGTCGGTCTTGATCACGTAACGGTAGGCGCCGAGGTTCAACGCCTCGATCGCGGTCGATACGGTGGGAACCGCGGTAATAAGAACAAACAGCGCCTGACTGCGCGTGGATTGCGCATGCTCCAACAACTCGATGCCGGTAACATCCGGCATGCGGATGTCCGAAATGATCACGTCGTAGATGCGCGCCTCGATTTTCTTTTTGGCCGCATCGCCGCTGGTCACGGTTTCGACGTCGTGCCCCTCGCGCCGGAAGGCAATTTCGAGGAGCTGGCAGAGCGAGGCTTCGTCATCCACGATGAGCAATCGAGCCATTCAGTGTTTCCTGCTAAAAATTACCGCTACAGCAATGCATGGTAGCCACGGCACGATGTTTGTGCCGTGGGCTGTTTAGACAAATACCGACGGCACAAAATGCGTGCCGTCGCTACCCCGCTGTTGTAGTGGTAGCCACGGCACGGTGTTTGTGCCGTGGGCTTTGGTCGTCGGTTTCCCGGCGGCCAGAGGCCGGCGCTAGAGCAAGGCATTGGATGTTTCTTCCTGCTTGCGCGGCAGTTCGATGAGGAAGCAGGCTCCCTTGCCGGGCTGTGAGCTCACTTGAATTTCTCCGCGATGTCCCTTCACAATCTGGTAGCTGATCGCCAAACCCAGGCCCGTGCCGTCCCGGAAACGGGGATGGAA
>DASUKV010000144.1:0-4044 GCA_036278555.1 Terriglobia bacterium | reverse complement strand
CTACGACTCCTTCATCTCGGGGTTAGGGTTCCATATCTTGGCCAGGTAAGTCGTTCTCGGGCGCGTGTTCAATTCCTCGAGCAGCCCGTACTTGCGCGACTGCGCCCGGAGCTTCGAAACCTTGCTCTCCGGGTCGAGAATATCGCCAAACACAATGGCATCCGCCGGGCACGTCTGCTGGCACGCGGTCAGAATCTCGCCGTCTTTAAGCTGGCGGCCTTGTTCCTCCGCCTCAATCTCGTGGGCCCGGATGCGCTGGATGCAATAAGTACACTTCTCCATCACTCCACGGCTGCGCACCGTCACCTTGGGGTTGCGCACCCCGTAAAGACTGGGCCGGTTCCAATCCGCATAGAGATAAAAATTAAAGCGGCGCACCTTATAGGGGCAATTGTTCGAACAATAGCGGGTGCCGACACAGCGGTTATAAATCTGCTCGTTGATGCCTTGCGGGCCGGTCACCGTCGCGCCCACCGGGCAAACGTACTCACAGGGAGCGTTCTCGCACTGCATGCAGGGCACGATCTCGTTATAAATTTCCGGCTCTTCCGTACCGCCCCGGTAATACGTATCCACGCGAATCCACTGCATCTCGCGCCCGCGGGCCACCTGATCCTTGCCCACCACCGCAATGTTGTTCTCCGCCTGGCAAGCGATGACGCAGGCGTTGCAGCCAATGCAGGAGGTGAGATCGATCGACATCCCCCACTGCGGCCCTTTCTTGAAGTCGTAGGGCGACGGCAAGGCCGGGTAGAGTGACTGCGCGTCGGTCGTCATGTCCGGCGGGTCTTTGGCAAAATCAGGATTCTGCCGGAATTCATCCAGCGAGGCGATGCGTACGACGTCGCGCTTGAAAGCCGCGACGCTTTCCATCTCTTTGCCCTGGTTCTTACCGCTGCCCATGATGTGGTGGTGCTGTGTGACCACCAGCTCGTATTGCGCCCCGGTCGGACTGACCTTAAGCCCCGTCCCAAACCAGAGATTTTTCGACGTGCGGATGGCGTTGGCATTGAATCCATTGCCCGTCCCGATGCGGCCCGCGCGCTTGCGGCCGTAGCCCAGATAAACCAACACGCAATCATCCGCATGGCCCGGAATCGCGAGCAGCGGACCGGCCACTTTACGTCCCTGGAAATTCAACTCCACAACTTCGTTCTTAATTCCGTTGGTCGGGCCAACGTTGTACCACTTTCCGCCCTCGCCGTTGCCCTTCGCCATTCCTTCGGTCGAAACGGCGCCCTGCTCCCGGCGAATGCGATCGGCGGTGGCGGGGCTCACCATCACCGCATTGTCCCAAGTCAGCTTACTGAACGGCTTCGGCAGTTCTTGCAACCAACCATTGTTCGAATAGCTGCCGTCCCACAGCGAGGGGTCTGGCATGAAGATTACCTCCAGCCCCGATTCGCTTCCCGCCGTGGCGCCGCCCGTCACGTCCAGGCCCTTATTCGGGGCCACCTGCTTGGGCGGCATCGCGGTGTTATCAATCACGCCCTTCTCAAGCCACGTCTCCCACTGCACCTCAAACTGGTCTGCCGCAAGCTTCTTTTGCTGCGATTGCCAATAATCGTGAACGATCGTGCGGCCCGTGCGCCCTGGCTGCCCCTGGAAAAGTGTCAGCAGATCATAAGCCGATTTGCCGTCATAAAGCGGGGCAATCAAAGGCTGAATGGTGCTCACCGTGCCGTCATACGCCCGGACGTCGCCCCAGGATTCGAGGTAATGCGCTGCCGGAATATGCCAGTTGCAGAGCTCGGAGGTCTCATCCTCATAAAATCCGAGATAAATTCGCAGCCGCACTTTGCCGAGGTTCGCGGCGAAAGGAACGTCCGCCGGCGCGGCGTAAACCGGATTGCCGCCCAGGATGACCAGCGTTTGGACCTTGCCGTCTCCCATGTCGGAAGTGAGCTGGCGGAACGACTCCGTCTGATTCACCGGGCTGGCTTCAATCGACTCCGTGTAGACCACCGTTTTGCCGGCGTTCCCCAGAGCGTCATTCATGGCATGGGCCAGAGCGTGAACGGCAGGAGGTTGTGAGTCACCCGCGATAATCAGGCTCGAACCCCGGTGATTCTGGAGATCTTTAACCAGGGCGGGAACCCAGCCCGAAGGCACGTTCGGAAGAGATGGCTGCCCGATTCCTTGAGCTTTCACACCCAACTCTCCGGCCAGAATCCGCGCAAACGCTTCCACCTGGCTCGGCTTCAAACGCAGCCGATGCTCCGCCTGGCTGCCGGTAATCGTCGGAGTGCCTTCGACAGCATAGAGCCGGTTCAACCGTGATTGGGGCCCGGTGACGCGGCGCTTGTTGGCGAAGTCTACTGCGTGACGAACCCCCGCCGGATGGCTGAAAAGGAAATCCGAATCGAGCGACACGACCACGTCCGCTTGGTCCAGGCTATAAATCACTTCGGTGTAGTCCCCGAACGCCATGCGGGCGCCTTCGCGGGCATTGTCTCGCGTAATCGATTCGTACTGATGCCATTGCGCCTTCGGGAATTGCTTGAGCAGGTCGTGCATCTGGTCGCCCAACGTCGGCGACGTTACCGTGCCGGTCAGGAACCGCAGCCCCTCGCCCTGATTCCGCAAGTGGGCGGCGCGCAGCTCGTCCACCTCAACCAGAAAATCGCTCCAGCTTCCCACGTAGCCGTTATGCATCGAAACCTGGGAGCGATCCGGATCATAAACGTCCAACACCGATGCCTGCGTGAAAATATTGGCTTTACCGAGGCTTCCGGGCTGGTCGTTATTGCCTTCCACCTTGGTTGGCCGCCCCATGAAACTCCAGACAACCACGCCCTGTCCCACGCCCTGCCAGGGCATCGTGCTGGCGTAAAAGAGCGGCTTTCCCGGAACGAACCCCTCCGGCGCGTTGACGTAAGGAACGATTTTTTCGACCGGAAGTTTGGTGCAGGCGGTAAGGCCGGCGAGCGCCGCCGAAGCGCCCATCAGCTTCAGGGCGTCACGGCGGTTAATGTTCAGGCGGGATTTCTCCGTGCCATAAGGGAATTCGTGATCGGCGAACTTCTGGTACTCTTCGGTCCCGGCCAGCTCATCGAGGCTGCGCCAGAGCTTTCCATCCGGCGCGCTGTCAGCCTTCGTTCGGATGGAGACAAGGTCGAGCCGTTCTTTGCCGTTGTCTTGACCGCTCATGAATTCTCTCAATTCCACTCCGGGACAATGATTAACGATGGCATGTGTAGCAGCTTGTGATCACCAAAGGAGGCTTAATGTTGTATTCCTTCACCAGCCTCCGCCCCATGGCGTCCTGATCCTTGGGCGGCTTGTAGGTCACGCTGAAAACGTATTGCTTGGGCCGGACGTATTTCCACGGGTGTTTGTGGCAGTTGATGCACCAGCGCATATAAAGCGTGTTCTCACGAAAAGTAATCGGCATATCCCCGATGGGCCCGTGGCACGTGGTGCAGCCGATCCCCTTGGCCACGTGGATGCTGTGGTTGAAATAGACGAAATCAGGAAGCGCGTTCAGCCGGACCCATGAAATGGACGTGTCCGTGATGTAGCTTTCGCGCACCGGCTCAAGCATGGGGCTGTTCACCCAGATTTTCGAGTGGCAGCTCATGCAGGTATGCGTGGGAGGAATGCCCGCAAACGAAGAGGTTTCGACAGAAGTATGGCAATAACGGCAATCGATGCCGTCGTCCGTGACGTGGTGCTTATGGCTGAAGGGGATGGGTTGCGTGAGCGGCTCATGACGGTAAACGTTATAACTGTTGTTCACTTGCCACGCGATGATGCAGATTGCCGCGATGAGCAGCACGATCCCGTAAAGTATCGCCCTGGATACGGAGTTCGCTACGCGATGGAAAACCTGGGCCATAAGAACGCCTTAGCTGAATTTGCGCTTCCGAATGTGTGTGATAGCTTGGCCGCCGAGCGGTTACTGCCGAAGGACCACTTGAAGCAGAACTTGCTTCCAGAACAGCGTTTGAAATCCGCCCGCATCCGTCGCCTAGCAGCGGAAGCGGTAAAATCCGCGATGACCCAATCTCCGCTCTACCGGACCCGATTCAGGCAGCAAACAGA
>DASUKV010000143.1:0-11194 GCA_036278555.1 Terriglobia bacterium | reverse complement strand
CTTGGGAACTTTTGACACCAATCCCGCGCCGGGCGAGCCTGTGATTCCCATCAATTTAGCCACGGGGCCTGCCCTGTTCACCGCGAACTTCCATCTCTCAAAAACCTTTGGATTTGGCGGGGAAGAGCACGGTCACGGCGGTGGGGGCGGCGGATATCACGGGCACCGGCATGGACTTGGCGGCCGCGGGCTGAGTGGGGGCAGTGGCGGAGGTTTCTGGCATCATCATGAGAACTCCAAGTACAATCTCACCCTGGGTATCTCCGTTCGCAACGCCTTCAACATCGTCAATCTCGGAACTCCCAACGGCAACCTTGGCTCGCCCCTGTTCGGCCAATCGAACTCGCTGGTAGGCCGCCCGTTCTCTACCCAGTCAGCGAATCGCGTGATCGACTTCCAGGCGAGGTTTAATTTCTAAGCGGCATTCCCCTGTGCAGCGCGGCCGCAACCGGCAGAAATGTCATTCTGAGTGAACGCAGCGGAGTAGCGCAGGCCTGTTTTTCAAGGTCTGCGGCCTTTGCGTTGTTCGCCGATGAAACACCGCGGACCTTGAAAAGCAAGTCTGCGCCACTCCGCTGGCGCCCTGAAAGGGCACAATAACGTAGCCGGGGGCAACGCCCCCGGAACAAGACCCAGCCACACGCCCGACCCTGTAAGGGTCGCATTGGGGCCGTAATCGTAGCCCACGGATTAGCCATTCATCTCGTAGGTCATTGACCCCTTCAGGGTCATTCTCGAATCTGCTGTTTCCCGGGGGCGTTGCCCCCGGCTATGCTATCAATCCCCTGCGGGGATTCCCGGGGCCAGAGGACGTTCTATAATCGCGCGCATGTCGCGACTTCGACGGCCGTGATCTTAAGGACAAACCGCAGAGGAACGCAAAATGCGCGTACTTCTGCGCTACCCGCTATGGCGATTGCATCGTTTGCTGAATCTCACATCCGAAAATTGGCTGAGATACTTGCCGATGCTTACACGCACGGAGAACTCTCTGGCTTGCTCGTGCAGTGCGGGATTGCTGAACAGGGTGGTAATCCAAAATGGGAGCGCGTGTTATTGGCGCTGGCAGCCCGTCAAAAGGCTGATCGCTGTGGAAACAATGTGGGAGCATTTATTCAAGCGGCGATGGACCCTGCTAGGTTCGTCGGCAGAACCGACGATTTTGCGAAGTTTCGTGACCGTCTGAACGAAGTTCTTGCGTTTAGCGGTCTGCACTTGGGAGAGGATGGCAAACTCAAGTCCGTCACTCAGGCTCGCACACTGACGGAGGCCCAGGAGAGAGCTGGCCGCTTGAGGAATTACCTACTCCAAAGAAACGTCCACCCAGATGTTCTACAGTTTTGTCGAGTAGAGCTTCTCCAAGAGAATTATTTCCATGCTGTCTTCGAAGCGGCCAAGAGTGTGGCGGAGAAAATCCGCGACAAAACGGGTCTGACCGGGGATGGGGCCGACATCGTTGACAAGGCGTTTAGCTTGACCGCGCCTCTTTTGGCCATCAATACGCTGCGGACAGAAACGGAGCAGTCGGAGCAAAAGGGCTTTGCCAACCTGCTGAAGGGAATGTTCGGAACCTTCCGTAACGTAACCGCGCACGCCCCAAAGATTACTTGGCCGATTCCCGAACAAGACGCGCTCGATCTGCTTTCTCTCGTATCTTATTTGCACCGGCGCCTCGATGCCGCAACTCAGGTATGTGGGATGAGCGGGTAGCGGGTAGCGCAGAGGTACGCGCGTTCTGCGTTCCTCTGCGGCTTGTCGTTTGGATTGCGGCCGCCGACTCACAACCTGCGCCCAACAAAGAGCCGCAGAGGAGGGCAAACTGCGCCCACCTCTGCGCTACCCGCTGGCGCCCTGAAAGGGCACAATAACGTAGCCGGGGGCAACGCCCCCGGAACAAGACCCAGCCACACGCCCGACCCTGTAAGGGTCGCATTGGGGCCGTAATCGAAGCCCACGGATTAGCCATTCATCTCGTAGGTCATTGACCCCTTCAGGGTCGTTCTCGAATCTGCTGTTTTCCGGGGGCGTTGCCCCCGGCTATGCTATCAATCCCCCACGGGGATTCCCGGGGCCGTCGCAAGGTAGTGCAGATCCGCTTCCCAAGAGCCTTGCCCTGAGCAGCGCGAAGGGTCTGCGGTACCCGCCACCGCAAGCGGATTAGCCATCGACCGCGTGTTGCTGCCCGCCGATGAGCGCACACGCATCTGAGTAGTGGTAGTGGTAGTGGTAGTGGTAGCGCTAACGGGAATCGAACCCGTGTTTTGAGATTGAGAATCTCACGTCCTAACCCCTAGACGATAGCGCCGTTTGGAGTGAATGATTTAAGAATTAGCTTGCTGTATCCGAATGTCAAGAACCAAACTCCCCTCCTCGGCGAAGGAGGAGTTAGGGGTGGTGGGTTTTCGAGGAGTCGCCATGCCAACCATCCCTGCCCCTCCTTATCAAGGAGGGGAATAACCCAGAACCGTTTTTTAAAATTTGGTGAGCGATGAGAAATTAAACTCTTTCACCTTCATGGCCGGCACAACCATTTCGACCGATTCTTCTCCTGCGGCACGCTCGGGCTGGCTCATCATCTCCACCTGGTTGAGCATTTCAATGAGGCTCTGATTGAAGCGGAAATTCTTTACGCCGTATTGCACTTGGCCATCCTCAATCCAGAACGTCCCGTCGCGTGTCATGCCCGTCATGATTTTGGCGTAGGGGTCCACTTCGCGGATGTACCAGAAGCGAGTGACGAGCAGGCCGCGCTCGGTCGAGCGAATTAACTCGTCTTCACTGTTTGGGGGGTTCGAGCCGTTCGGGCCTCCTTCGACCACCAGGTTGAGCGGCGCTTCGCCGTATTCATTGGGCAGCGGAAAGCCGTGGCCTGTGGGCTGCGCTCCCATCTTGTGCGCCGTCTCGCGGCAATAGACCAGATTCTTGACCACTCCGTTTTCAACCAATGCGACGCGCTGGCGCGGCATTCCCTCACCGTCAAAAGGCACGCCGCTCTGCGAGGGATGATAAACGTCATCCCGGATGTGGATGTTCTCGCCGAACACTTTCTGACCGACCCGCCCCGTAAAGCAACTGCGCTGTTCACTGACAGAAAGCCCGCCAAAATCAAGCAAGAGGAAGCCGAGCAGGTCCATCACCGCGGAAGGCTCAAGGATCGCCGTATATTTGCCGGGTGGAATTTCGCGCGGCTCGCGGCTCGAGAGCGCCTTTTGAGCGGCGCGGTCCGCCAGCGCCTCAATTCCCAGCGCTTGCCATTGAGGGCCGGTTTTCTTGGCCCAGCCGGAGCTCGATTCGCCCAGCATGGTCACCGAAAACTCGGAGACCGACTCTTCGTGATAAGCGCTCAGCCCGCGGGAGTTATAGAGCGCCTGCACCGCGCTGCCCGAAGAGAAAACGCCTGCCGTGGTGAGGTGGTCCTTTTCCGCCCGCTGGATCACGTTTCTCACCGCCTCCGCGCGCACCCTGGGATTCAGTTCCGCCGTCTCCAGATCGTTCCGGTCGACCACGCGGTAGGTCTGCGGCTCGGGCACGGGAAACAGGTCCGGGTCCGGCGGCTGAAGTTCCGCCAATGCCAAAGCCGCCTCGCACGCCTGGCGGATGGAATCATCATCCAGCTTGTTGGTGCTAGCTCGCGCGGTGCGATGCTCTCTGACCGCCCTCACCGAGACATGAATATCCTCTTCGGCGACGTTCTGGTGAATGATGTTATTGGCGAAGCGGGTTAGTGAATAGGAAGTGCCATTGATCGCCGCCTCGGTTTCATCCGCGCGCGAGTATTTAAGCACCTTGCTGAAAAGCTCTTCGGCGAATTGGCGAGACAAAATCATTGAATCATTTCTTGATTGATTCATTGGTTCATTGAAACAATGAGTCAATGAATCAATGTTTCAATTCTTCTGGTACGCGACTCCCACTTTCACTTTGCGAAAACGCGAGGGAGAGGCTCCGTGGCCGGTACCCATGGTCTGCATCGGCTGGCCCTTACCGCAATTGGGCGTGCCCCACAGCACCCATTCTTCGGGACCGCAAATGGCGTCGCACGAATTCCAAAATTCCGTGGTGATGCCGCCGTAGCTGGGATTCTTCAGCATACGTTCTTTCTTGCCGTGCTTGATCTCCCAGCCAATCTCGGTTCCAAACTGGAAATTGTAGCGCCGGTCGTCGATGGACCAACTGCGGTTGGTCTCCATGTAGATTCCGTCATCGGTATCGGCAATCAGGTCGTCCAGCTTGCCTTTCCCCGGCAGCAGGCTGACGTTGGTCATGCGGATAAGTGGAATGCGGTTCCAGCCCTCGGCTCGCATCGCGCCGCTTGACCGGTCCTGGCCGATTGAGGCTGCCGACTCGCGCGAAGTGAGATACCCGGTGAAGAGGCCGCCGGTAATGATGGGTGTTGACTGGGCGGCCACGCCTTCATCATCGTAGGCGAAAGTCCCAAGCCCCGGTCCGTGTGCGACGGTGGCGTCGGCGACGACGTTCACAATGTCCGAGGCGTATTTCAACTTACCAAGCTTCTCGGTGGTCAAGAAACTCATTCCCGCAAAGTTGGCTTCATCGCCCAGTACGCGGTCAAGCTCGATGGGATGCCCGATCGATTCGTGAATTTGCAGCCCGACTTGTGATCCACCCAGGATGATGTCCTTCTCGCCCGCCGGGCACTGCTCGCAGCCGTGGAGCGCGACGGCTTCTTCGGCGATCTGGGGAGCGTGGCCCAGCAAATCCAGCTCTTCAATCAACTCATAGCCGCGCGTCTGGTACTGCCCGCCGAAGGAGTTCGGGTAAGACCGCCGCTGAATTTCGGTTCCCGCAAAGGACGTGGCCACAAACCCAGCCCCGGTTTGCGTCTTTAACTGGCGAATTTCCGAGCCTTCGCTCGAAAGGAAAAGCTGATCGATGCGGCGGAAGTCCATGGCAACCTCCGCGAGCGTGATCCCTTTCACCCTTCGCAGCTCGGCGTCGACTTTTAGCATGAGATCAAGGCATGCGGTGACGGGAATGCAGAAGGGGTCGATCTGGCAGGGTCCTTCCCAACTGTCCACCCGTTTTGCTTCCGGCGCGAGCCGCACATCCGCTTTCTTGCACAGGGCGCTCGCGCGGGCAATTTCCACCGCGCGCGCGGCGGCGGCATCAATCGACGCGCGGGATAAGTCCTGCGTCGCGGCGAAACCCCAGCCGCCATCCGCCACAACGCGGATACCGAGGCCGAGGGATTCCGAATCGCGCTCCTGGCCCGTGCGACCGTTTTTCGTAGAAAGATAGCGCTGGCGGGTGTCCATCACCCGCACGTCGGCGTAGCTCGCGCCACGCGCGAGCGCCGTATCCAGCGCGTTGTGAGCGTACTCTTTCATTGCGGGATCGGGTTGCTTGTCTCGTTTTTCAGCCCTCCCCCTTCCGGGAGAGGGTGGCCGGAGGCCGGGTGAGGGTGAACGCTGGCCGGTTCTCTTCAGAGGCTGCTAAAAGTTGCGAACCCGGCAATTCACCAATCAGAAATCACAAATGAATCTATGTTCCTTCCGACCAGGACGCCAAGTACTCTTCTTGTTCCGGCGTCAATTTGTCGATGGCAACACCCATAGAACTGAGCTTCAATCGTGCGATTTCCTGATCGATTTCGGGCGGGACCACGTGGACCTTGTTCTCCAGCTTCTTGCTGTTCTTCACCATGTATTCGGCAGAAAGAGCCTGGTTGGCGAAGCTCATATCCATCACCACGGCGGGATGGCCTTCCGCGGCGGCTAGATTAATCAAGCGGCCCTCGCCGAGCAGACAGATTTTCCGGCCATCTGCCAGCGTATATTCATCCACAAACTCGCGGGGCTGGCGCTTGCCTTTGGCGAGCTTTTCAAGCGCCGGAATATCAATCTCCACATTGAAGTGCCCGGAATTGCAGATGATCGCGCCGCTCTTCATGGCTTTAAAGTGTTCTTCGCGGAGCACCGACTTATCGCCGGTCAGCGTCACAAAGATATCGCCGATCTTCGCGGCTTCTTCCATCGGCATCACGCGGTATCCGTCCATCACCGCTTCGAGCCCGCGCGTGGGATTCACTTCGGTCACGATGATTTTCGCGCCGAGGCCGTGCGCCCGCATGGCAAAGCCGCGGCCGCACCATCCGTAGCCCGCCACCACCACGTTCAGGCCCGCGAGCAAAACGTTTGTGGCGCGAATCACGCCGTCCACTGTCGATTGCCCCGTGCCGTAGCGGTTATCAAAAAGGTGCTTGGTGTCCGCGTCGTTGACGGCAATCACCGGGAACTTCAGCACACCGTCCTTGGCCATGCTGCGCAGCCGGATCACACCCGTCGTGGTCTCCTCGGTGCCGCCGATAATCTCCGGCGCAAGGTCTTTCCGCTTGGTCAGAATGGTTGTTACCAGGTCCGCGCCGTCATCCATCGTCATCTGCGGCTTGTGCGCGAGAGCCGCGAGGATGTGGTTGTAATAAGTCTCATTGTTCTCGCCCTTGATGGCAAAGACCGGAATCTCATAATCCTTCACCAGCGAAGCCGCCACGTCGTCCTGGGTGCTCAGCGGGTTCGAGGCGCAGAGGACAACGTCCGCCCCGCCTTCCTTCAGCGTAATCGCCAGGTTGGCGGTTTCCGTCGTCACGTGCAGACAGGCGGAGAGGCGCGTGCCCTTTAGGGGCTTCTCCTGGCGGAATCTTTCGCGGATCAGGCGCAGCACCGGCATCCACTGATCCGCCCACTCGATCCGCAGCTTGCCCTTCGCCGCCAGGTTCAGGTCCTTCACGTCATAATTCGTATTCACCACCGTTGTAGCCATTTAGATTCCAGCCTCCTTGCGCAGCGCTTGAGCCTTATCCGTCTTTTCCCAAGTAAATTCGGGTTCCTTACGCCCAAAGTGGCCGTAGGCCGCAGTCTTCTTGTAAATGGGACGGAGCAGGTCGAGCGATTGGATAATCCCCTGAGGGGTCAGTTGGAAATGCTTATGAATGAGTTCCACAATTTTGGGTTCGCTGATCTTGCCGGTTCCAAGGGTGTCCACCATCACGGAAACCGGCTCGGCCACGCCGATGGCGTAGGCCAGTTGCACTTCCACCCGGCGCGCCAGCCCCGCCGCCACAAGATTCTTGGCGATGTAGCGCGCCATGTACGCCGCTGAGCGGTCTACCTTCGTCGGGTCTTTGCCCGAAAACGCTCCGCCGCCGTGGTGCGCCGACCCGCCGTAGGTATCTACAATAATCTTGCGCCCCGTGAGGCCGGAATCGCCCACCGGGCCGCCCGTCACGAAACGCCCGGTCGGGTTGATATGAAATTTTGTCTTCTCGTCGATCATGTGGGCGGGAATCACCGGCTTGATGACGCACTGCAGAACCCCTTCGTGAAGCGTTTCCCGGCTCACCGAATCCGTGTGCTGAGTCGAAACCACCACGGCATCCACCCGAACCGGAGTCCCTTTCTCATACTGGACCGTCACCTGGGATTTGCCGTCCGGGCAGACGAAATCCAAGGTTTTGTTGCGGCGAACCTCCGCCAGCCGCTGGCAGAGCTTGTGCGCCATCGTGATGGGAAACGGCATCAACTCTTCCGTCTCATCGCAGGCGTAACCGAACATCATGCCCTGGTCGCCTGCGCCGCCCGTACCGACGCCCATATCGATATCTGCGCTCTGGCGGGAAACGTTGACCATAATCTGGCAATCATCCGCCGTGAAGCCGCAACTGGGGTCGGTGTAGCCGATGCCTCGCACGGTTTCCCGAACCAGCTTCTCAATGTCTGGCTTGGCGCTGGTGGTGATTTCACCCATCACGTAAACCGACTGGTCCTTCACCATGCTCTCGCACGCAACGCGGCTTTTTGGGTCTTCTTTGAGGGCGGCGTCGAGCACAGCGTCAGAAATCTGATCGCAGATTTTGTCTGGATGCCCCTCTGTAACTGATTCTGACGTAAAGAGATAATCTTGATTCACCTGGGACACAAAGATTCCCTTTCGTTTGCAGGATATAAGATTGCACTCAACGTTTTGCGGCGGCCTAATGATCCCGCCGCGGTTTTAAATGGGTTTGAAATAGCAGGCGGGAAAACTCAATTTTCCCTTGGCCATTTGGCATCTGCTTGACTTGCACACACTAACGGCTTGAATTAGCTAAGCTAACACGGCTCCTTGAAATGTGTCAACCGCGTATTCGTTAACTGCTTAAATCATAAAGACTTATCGGGAGCTATCACCCCAGGATGACGGCGCTACGTCAAACGGAAGGAGGACCGGTGAAACGAATATTTGGTGGACGCGAAGGGATTCGAACCCTCGACCTCAGCGTTGCGAACGCCGCGCTCTCCCAACTGAGCTACGCGCCCTGAGTTACATGAAACACCTCAATATAGCATGGAGCCTCGCGGGCCAACAATTCTGCGTACTGCACCTTTCCACGTCTCTCGTCTCCTCGCTACCGGATTTTTCCCCGAGCGGCCACCCGCCACGAGCCGGTCACTTCTTGATTTCTAGCCAGAAAAATCTCATCGTGCATGTTGACGCAGGTGCAGACGTGGTTGGGGATGACGGTGACGACTTCGCCCACGCGGAAAGCCCGCGGGACGTTCGAAAGATCAAGATGGCCATGCTCTTCGTTCAGCTTAAAAAGCTTTGCTTCCGGCGCTTCCACAATCATGCCGTATCCTTCCTTGGGACCTGAGCCGAGCAAATCCGAGGAAAGTGTTTTCGATCCCGCATCAATCATGGCCCGGCCAGGCACGGCGTTCGAAACAACGGTAGCAACCACTCGCGCCGCGCAATCTTCAAGCGCGCAGAGACCTTGATAGTAGGTATTGAGGTCGTTATAGACGTAAGTTCCGGGGCGGATTTCCGTGACGCCCGGAATATCCAGCAAAGCGGAAGGGGTAGAGCCGGCGGAGACAATTTCAACGGGCATGCGTGCTTCTTCGAAAGCAGCCAGAGCTTGCCGGACCGCATCCGCAACATGTTTGGCGTTTTCCTGGCGCTCAGGTGCGGCGCCCCAGATATTTCCCGGATATGTCATCAAGCCGCGAAACTTGAGGCCGGGGAGCGTGCTGACCGTCCGGGCGAGCCGCACGCACTCCGGCCCCGGAGGCAGCCCGCAGCGGTGGAGGCCCGCATCGAATTCCACGAGGACGCCGAAAACCGCTCCCTGCGCCTCTGCGGCGGCGGAAAGTTCCCGCGCCGTCGTTTCAGAATCGAGCGAGAGCAGAATGCGGATTCTTTTGGCGACCGCAGCGAGACGCCGGAGTTTTTCGACGCCGTAGATGGGGTAAGCGACAAGAATTTCTTCCGGTCCCGCCGCAGCCATTACTTCCGCCTCACCCACCTTGGCCACCGTCAAACCCACGGCCCCGCGCTCAAGCTGCATGCGCGCGACTTCCAGGGTTTTGTGCGTTTTGGTGTGAGGGCGCAGCCCTAGTCCGTGCTCCCGGCAATGGCGGGCCACGCGGCCGAGATTCCGTTCGAGCGCGTCAAGGTCAATGACGAGCGCCGGTGTCGGCAGTTGATTTACATGCATCAATAGCACTCCTACTTTGCAGGATGTTTTTCGTGGACGCGGGCAATACAATCAATCTCAATTTTGATCTGCGGCAATTGCACGCCCACTGTCGTGCGCGCCGGGGGATCTTCCGAAAAAAATTCCTGGAATACTTCATTCATCGCGCCAAAGTCCTTGATATCCGCGAGAAACACGCCGAGCCGGACGGCATCTTGAAGCGAGCTGCCGGCGGCTTCGAGAATCACCTGAATATTCTTCAGGGTACGGCGCGTTTCCGACTTGATATCGCCCAGCTCGAGTTCGTTGGTCTGGGGGTTCACGGCGGCTTGGCCTGAGACAAAAACGAAGCCGTCCGCCGCCACGGCCGGCGAATAGACGCCTCGGGGTTTGGGCGCGTCCTGGCTGCGAATAATGGTACGCATAAGAGCTCCTTCGCTTAAGAATTTTCCACAAGTAGATTGAGATAAAAAATTCTCCGCAGTGTTTTAAGCGGCCCCTCAGTATAATGAACCGTCTCCGCCAGGTAAAGGGGTCCCGCGGGCGTGCGTGGCCGCCGCCGCGAAATATCTTATGACGTTGAAAGATGAAGCCTCCAAGGCGCACGCGCTTCCCCGCGTGATCGGAACGGCCGGATCGGCCGCGCTCGTCATCGGCACAGTGATCGGCTCCGGCATTTTTCTTGTTCCTCATAACGTGGCGCAAGAAGTCGGCAGCGTCCGGAGCATGTTCCTGGTCTGGATACTGGGAGGGGCGCTGGCTCTGGCCGGGGCGCTGTCTCTGGCCGAGCTGGGAGCCGCGATCCCCGAAGCGGGCGGCGTTTATGTCTATCTGCGCGAAGCCTACGGGAAGCTCCCGGCCTTTCTCTATGGCTGGGGGATGCTGCTGGTGATTGAATCCGGCTCGGTGGCGACACTGGCCGTCGCCTTCGGGATCTATAGCGCGAGTTTTGTCCCGCTCAGTTTATTTGACCAAAAGCTCGCAGGCTGCGCCGTAGTCGCCTTGCTGACGGTCGTGAATATTATCGGCGCCCGCGAAGGCTCCGCCGTGCAAACGATCTTCACGGTGGCCAAGCTCGCCGGCATCGCCGCGATCATCGGCTTTGCGCTCTTCTATCATCACCCCCATTCACTCGCCCGGCTGCCCGCGCCTCACACGTCTTTCAGTTCTTTCGGGATAGCGCTGGTGGGCGTGCTCTGGGCCTATGAAGGATGGCACATGCTGTCATTCTCGGCGGGTGAGGTGAAAAATCCCGGGCGGACGCTCCCAAAGAGCTATTTCCTGGGGATGCTCGTCGTCGTGGGCGCATACCTGGGCGCAAATGCCGCCTATCTGCGAGTGCTCTCCATGCCCGAGCTTGCCGCGCACCAGCGCGTGGCGGCGCGGGCCATGCAAATTCTCGCCGGCCCTGCCGGGGCGACGTTTGTTTCCGCACTCATCCTGTGCTCCATCTTCGGGGCGATTAACGGCAACATGCTGGCGGGACCGCGCGCCTATTTCGCGATGGCGCGCGATGGCGTGTTCTTTTCCTCGGTGGGACGTATTCACTCGCGGTACCGCACTCCGGTCGCGGCGATCGTTCTTCAGGGCGTATGGGCCATGGTGCTCACAGTAAACGGGAGTTTTGAGCAGCTCTATACTTACGTTATCTTCAGCGGATGGATTTTTTATGCCGCGGCCGTTCTGGCCGTGCTCGTGCTGCGGCGCCGCAAGCCGGGACTC
>DASUKV010000142.1:0-3596 GCA_036278555.1 Terriglobia bacterium | reverse complement strand
GCTCAAGAAAAGAGATTAATATTCGGGCCCTGCCGAGCCGAAAAAGAAAATATGGTTATTAGGCTTGTTAATTACTATATAAATACCTCACAATAGCCGCTATGGTACCTGGATGCCCTCAAATTTCAGCCCTGCTGCCCTCTGAGCATAGTCTGTCCGCTTCTCCGGAGCGTTTGGGGGCGTTCAGTTCGAGCAGTGCATTCCGGGCGCATTTTCTCCGGGCAAAGTCATTTCGATTATTGGCCAATCTTTTCGCCATTGCGATTCTGGGAGTTGCGACTGCGGTCGCGTCTCCCACGGGATCTCAAGCTGCAAGTCTGCCCGTGCTGACGAAGGTCCAACAGATTCGCGGGCTTTCTCCTGAAGAAGCTACGAAGGGCTATCCCGTGCATCTCAGGGCGGTCGTAACCTTTTATGATCCGAGCGTCCCTGATTTATTCATTCAGGACTCGACCGGGGGAATCTGGGTGAACGTACCTCCTGGCGGTAATGCAAATCTTAAGCCCGGAGACCTGCTTGAAATTGAGGGTGTGAGCGAGCAGCCGGACTTCGCCCCACAGGTTGGCAAACCTCGATGGCGGGTTGTGGGCGAGGCCCCGCTGCCCACGCCGCGCCGAGTGACCTTTCAGCAGATGGTTTCCACCCAGGAGGATAGCCAGTGGGTTGAGGCAGAGGGCGTCGTACGCTCCGTTACGATCCAGCCTCCCGACATTCTCGTGATTAGCATTGCCATGGAAGGCGGGATGATTACGGCCCAGAGTCCCCATTTTCACCAAAGTATTCCCTCGCAACTGGTCGATTCCGTGGTAAAGGTCCGCGGAGCCTGCGGCTCAATTTTTAATCCGCGTAATCAATTGATTGGCGCCGCGCTGCATGTTCAGAGTCTCCGCCAGATCACGGTGATTGATCCCGCGCCCTCAGATCCCTTCGCTCTTCCCGTGCGCCCCATTATGAAATTGCAGCGTTTTACCTTGGAGGAGAGCTCCGGGCATCGGATCCACGTGCGGGGTATCGTCACACTGCAGGCGGTCGGCAGGTCGCTCTACCTCATGGATCAAACCGGCAGCATTTACGTACAGACCCAGCAAGCGGGACGGCTGAGGCCGGGGGACCGTCTCGATGTGGTAGGCTTTCCCGGAATTATTGACCAGCATCCTGCCCTCGAAGACGCAACGTTCCGATACATCGGCACTGGACCCGCACCCGCGGCGGCGCCGGTGACCGTTTCGCAGGCGCAGCAGGGCAAGTACGACTCTGAGCTTGTCAGCATTCGCGGGCGCCTGGCACAGGTTGCCATCACGCCGGACCAGAGACTCCTGATTCTGCGGCAGGGATCCGCCGTCTTCACGGCCGTCGCGACGGGTAACTTCGCGGCTTCAAAGCAGCCGCCGGCGGAGGGAAGCCTTGTCCAGGTCTCCGGGGTTTGCGTCGTCGATACCGACGTGACCGGACTGACGACCTCGTTCAAAATCCGTTACGGCGGACCAGGGGGTGTTCTGATTCTCAAAAAGCCGTCCTGGTGGACCGTGCAACGGGCGTCCACCCTGCTGATTTTTGCCGTCCTTCTGTTTTTCGCCGTCTCCGGCTGGGCGGGAATCCTCGGCCGGCGGCTGGAAGGCCAAACCGAAACCATTCGCGCCACGCTCGAATCCACCGGGGATGGCATCCTCGTCGTGGACTCCCACGGGAAGGTGGTCATTACCAACAGGAAATTCGGCGAGATGTGGGCGATCCCGCCTTCCGTGCTCTCCACGCGAGAAGATAAGCTTCTGCTCGAATCTGTGATCGACCAGGTCAAGGACCCCGAGGCTTTTCTTGCCAAAGTTCGTAAACTGCAGGCGGACCCGGTCGCCCAAAGCGATGACGTGATCGAATTCAAGAACGGACGGATCTTCGAGCGGCACTCGGAGCCCCAGCGCGTGGCGCAGAAGTTCACCGGCCGCGTCTGGGCATTCCGCGATGTCACGGATCGCAAGCGCGCGGAAAAGGTCTTGCAGGAAGCGAAAGACACCGCCGAGGCCGCCAATCGGGCGAAGAGCGAATTCCTGGCCAACATGAGCCATGAAATCCGCACGCCTCTGAATGGCGTGATCGGCATGGTCGAGCTCGCGTTGGATACTCCGCTCACCGCCGAACAGCGCGAATACCTTACCATGGCTCGAACTTCTTCGGATTCATTGCTGAGCGTGATTAATGACATCCTCGATTTTTCGAAGATCGAGGCCGGACGGCTTGATCTGGATTTGGTAGATTTCGATCTGTCCGGAAGTCTTGAAGATACCGTAAAGTCTTTTGCGCTGCGCGCCCATGCCAAGGGAATCGAGCTTGTCTGTGAGGTGAAGCCGGAAGTGCCGGAGAGGGTCCACGGTGATCCCTACCGGTTGCGGCAGGTGATCGTCAACCTTATGGGGAACGCTCTGAAATTTACGGAACACGGCGAAATCGTCCTGCGGGTTGGAACAAAAGGCCGGGAAAATGGCCGCGTTCGCCTGCTTTTTACCGTGTGCGATACGGGAATCGGGATTCCCGCTGCAAAACAGGCCCAGGTCTTTGAAGCTTTTTCGCAGGCAGATGCCTCGATGTCCCGCAAATACGGGGGCACCGGTTTGGGTTTGACGATCTCCTCGCGCCTGGTTCAGATGATGGGAGGCAGAATCTGGGTAGAAAGCGAGGAGGGCCGCGGCACCTCAATTCATTTCACCGTCGAGCTAGGCGTCATCGAGCGCGCGGCGCCGGGCGAGCCCGCGGTAACCTCTAGTCTCGCGAACGTTCGAGCACTCGTCGTGGATGATAATGCCACCAACCGCCGCATACTTGCCGAAACGCTCACCCGATGGGGAATGAGGGTCAGTTTAGCGGCGGACGGCCAAGCGGCTCTGGACATCTTGGAACTCGCCGAGCGGGCGGGCGAGCCGATGCAGTTGACCCTCACCGACGCCCAGATGCCGGAAATGGACGGTTTTGCGCTTACGGAGCGCGTAATGCAGCACCCGAAACTGGGCCATTCCACAGTGATGATGCTGACTTCGAGCGGTCAAGGCGGAGACGCCGCCCGATGCCGCAAGCTCGGGGTGGCGGCTTATCTCACGAAGCCCATCCGCCAGGCGGACCTTCAGGCAGCCATGCTGCGCGCGCTCGGTTTAGCGCCCGTGATCGTTGCGCGAGAGGAAATTCTGGCCGCGGCTCGCCCTTCATCGGAGATGGAACCGGCCGCTGCCGCGCTGCACATTCTACTGGCCGAAGACAATCCCGTGAACCAGCAGTTGGCGCTGCGGCTGCTTGAAAAGCGTGGTCACTCTGTAACGCTGGCCCAGAACGGCCGCGAGGCCCTGGCGCTGCTTGGCCATCACGTTTTTGACCTTGTGCTCATGGACGTCCAGATGCCGGAAATGAATGGCTTTGAAGCGGCAGCCGCCATTCGGGAGCAGGAGCATAAAACGGGCGGCCATATCCCGATTGTCGCCATGACCGCGCACGCCATGAAAGGCGATGAGGAACGATGTCTTGCGGCGGGCATGGACGGCTATATCGCAAAGCCGATCCAGGCAAAGCTTCTGTTCGAGGCCATCGACTCCGCCCGGCGCGGACTTCAGCGC
>DASUKV010000141.1:0-7250 GCA_036278555.1 Terriglobia bacterium | reverse complement strand
ACGCCTGGACGTACAGCGGCGGAGCCAACAACTGGGCCGGCATGGCGCTCGACGCGAAGCGCGGCATCGTGTATGCCCCCACCGGCTCCGCCGCGCCCGATTTTTACGGCGCCAGCCGGCTTGGCCGTGATCTCTTTGCGGATTCCCTGATCGCATTGAACGCGCAGACCGGCAAGATGATCTGGTATTTTCAGGACGTTCGGCACGACATCTGGGACCGGGATTTTCCTTCTCCGCCCGTTCTTCTAACCGTCGAGCGCCACGGCAGGAAAATTGACGCCGTGGCCCAAACCACAAAGTCTGGCTTCGTCTATCTCTTCGACCGCGCCAACGGCCAGCCGCTCTTTCCGATTGAGTATCGGAAGTATCCGGCCAGCAATGTGCCGGGAGAAGTGGCCTCCGCGGAGCAGCCTCTGCCCACGAAGCCCGCTCCCTTTGCTCGCCAGCTTTTGACAGAAGCTCTGTTGACGAATCGCACCCGTGCGGCTCACGAATGGGCGCTGAACCAATTCAGGAAATTCCGAAGCGCGGGGCAATTCGTTCCGTTCAGCGCCGGAAAGCCCACCGTGGTCTTTCCTGGCTTCGATGGGGGCGCTGAATGGGGAGGTCCGGCGGCCGACGCGGAGAGCGGGATTCTTTACGTTAACGCGAACGATGTCGCGTGGACCGGCGCGCTGGCGAAGAATACAGAGAAGCAAGCTTCAACCAGCCGGGGGCTCTACTTAAGGCAGTGCAGCCTGTGCCATGGGGACAACTTGGCCGGCTCGCCGCCTGATTTCCCTTCGCTCATCGGTGTGGGGAAGCGCCTCAGCCCGGACAAGATCGCCGCCACTATCCGCAATGGCCAGGGCAGAATGCCCAGCTTTTCAAACCTGTCTCGCCGCACGGTAACCGCCCTCGCCGATTACCTGGTCAGCGGTAAGAGTAAGAATCTGCCAAGTGCCGCGCCGCCGGCGCCCAAATCGGACTATCACTTTACCGGCTACGAGAAGTTCTTGGACCGGAAAGGCTATCCGGCAGTCGCGCCTCCCTGGGGAACGCTGAACGCGATCAACCTTAACACCGGCAATTATCTCTGGAGGATTCCGTTTGGCGAATACCCGAAACTCGCCACGAAAGGAATGAAGAATACGGGCACGGAAAATTACGGCGGCCCGGTGGTCACCGCCGGAGGGTTGCTGTTTATTGCCGCCACGAACTTTGACAACAAAATCCGGGCGTTTGATAAATCCACGGGTAAGCTGCTGTGGGAAGCATCCCTGCCGTTCGCAGGAAATGCGACGCCTGCCACTTACGAGGTGAACGGCCGCCAGTATGTAGTGATCGCCGCTGGGGGAGGCAAGCCCACCGGTAGCGCCCAGCCTGACGCGGCCTACGTTGCGTTCGCGCTTCCGCAATAGTTTTGATACGGACCGCGGATCCACCTCTATTCAGACCGGGGGGTTATCTGGCGATCGCGCGCACGATGGCGGTGAGGATCACGGCGCCGACAATCGCTACAATGATGGTATAAATCAAACCGCCGCTGCTCGCAAAGCCGAGCGCATTCATGATGAATCCGCCGATTAAGGCGCCCACAATGCCGATGACAATATCCAGCAGGCATCCGTAACCCGAGCCCTTCATGATCTTTCCGGTAGCCCAGCCGGCGATAAGACCCACAATGATCCACCAAAGGACGCGCATAAACCTCCTTCAAGCAAATGAGATGATGTTCCTGAACTTGGGTGCATCGTACACGAACGCGTTTTAATAAAGCAAGGCGGGGAGAGCAGGCAGGCCTAATCCTGCAGAAGTTTTCGCATAAACTTTTGAAAACGCGAGGTTACTTTCCGGAGCCGTGGCCACCCTGCCCGGCGGATCATCGGCTCGAAGCCGCATAAGCTGCGAGTTATGAGGCGCTTAGCGCTCTCGGAAGCGCGGCCAGGAAGCCGGTTTCCACACAACTTAAAATAATATGGCGCGGTTAATCGGATTATGTTACTATAGTTGAGCAGTTTATGTTCGCTGTGCCGACGCGCATCTCCGCTGGTAAAAACCCGCCCTCCAGGTTCACTCATACAACCTTGAGAAGTGTTTTACCGCAGAACTGGGACCTTTCCCTGCCGTCGCCGTGTCTATAAATTGCTAATTCACATAAAAGGATGTTTTTCGCATGAAGGAACAAGGAACCGTGAAGTGGTTTAACGCTGCCAAGGGCTATGGATTTATCCAGCGCGAAAGCGGCGATGATGTGTTCGTCCACTATTCAGCAATTCAGGGCGATGGCTACCGTTCGCTGGAAGAAGGAGCAAGAGTTAGCTTCGAGGTGAAGAAAGGTCCCAAAGGCTTGCAGGCTGATAACGTCGAAAGAGCATAACCCGTTCAAGGCGGTCCCCTTAAGGGGGCCGCCTTTTTGTTCGGTCATTTTCACTTGCAGTTTTTACCCGCCGCTCAGATGACGGGCTTCCTTTGCCATCACGGGTAAGGGTTTGTCGATTTTAAACCTTCAAAAGGAGACGTATATCATGACGCTTAAGACCGGCCAATACGTTCATCATTCCAAATACGGAAACGGAACAATCGTAGAGCGCGATGAGGACCGCACCACCGTGGACTTTGATACCGCGGGTGTAAAGAAATTTGTCACCGGAATTGCTATCTTTGAAATTGCCGAGGGCGAAGCGCCGAAGAAGCGGCGCGCCTCCGTCCGCCGCCGTGCCAAAGCCGCTGCCGTCTAAGCACCCGGTTTTTCCTGCCCGCCTCCCGCCAAGTTTTTGATCTCTCTTCCCCATCAACAATTTCAGAATTTTAATCGGTACCTAATAAGGCCGGGAGGCCCCTGGCAGGGGTCGCCTTCCCCAAATTCTCCCCCCTCCCGCCTGAAAGTTTGCACCAGTTGGCTAATTCCTGATATCTTGCATTTGCAATTGCGGAGTGGCTTCGGCCCCGCATGGACGGTGCTAAAATTAACTGCGGTGGGTGCATAATTGAATGATAAAAAATCGCAAGCTTCGCTCGAAACAACGGCATCGGATCACAGAGATTGATGAAGCCACGGTCCGGTTGCACATCGAGCCGCTTTCTGAAGGTGGCTATGTGGCGACGAGCCCAGACGTGCGAGGTCTTGTGGCGGAGGGCCGGAGCATCACGGAAGCCGTTGAAATCGCTCAGGGGCTGATACGCAAGATCGTCGAATCTTGCCTCGAGCACGGCGATCCCCTTCCTCCGGCGCTCGCCAAGCTTCGCAAGCCTCCGCTCGATCTGCTGATCCCGGTTGGCATCCGCTAATGGGCACGCGCATCCCGGCCAGCCTGGTGCTTGGCTACTTGACTGCTGGGAAAACCGCAGAACAGTTGATTGCAGAATTTCCCGACCTGACCCTGGAGCAAATCGCGGCGTGCCTTGACTACGCGCGCGACCTTGCGGAATTTGAGGCTGCCGTCTGATGGGACTACGAGAATCTCTCGAAGGGTGGCCATGAGGATTACCCTCCATCCGCACGCAAGGCAGCGCATGCTGGAACGGGGAGCAACGGAAGCTGAGGTTATCAGTACAGTTGAAAGCGGCGAACATTTCCCGACTAAGTTCGGGCGAGCGGGTTTCCGCCGCAACTTTGCATTCAACGCCGAATGGCTCAGCCGGTCCTATGCTACGAAACAGGTTGAAGTATATGCGGTTCAAGAAGATGGCGGCTGGCTGGTGATCACGGTTCTGGTAAAATATTTCTAAGCGCCAGGAGCCTCGATTATGAAACTAACTTATGATCCCAAGCACAACGTAGCTTATCTCCGCTTTCACGAAAAAACGGGACAGGTAGAAACGCTGCGGCTCAGCGAAGAGATTTGCGTCGATATTGCACCGGACGGCTCCGTTTATGGGATCGAATTCCTCAATGCAAATGAACAGATGGGTTCAGAGGATCAAGGAAACTTTGTGATCGTCAATGAGGCTCTAAACCGCCGAGTCGAGATTCCGCTGGGCAACTAGGTTTTTCGAATGAGAGCAGCCGGCATTATTCTTACCCACCCGTTTTGAAGCTGCCGAAAACGAACCAATTCTTCGATTGCGATTCCCCACCCTCGCTTTACACTTGAATCCGGCGCGAGTCCGTTTTATGCTTGCGGCCAGTCCCTTTGCTGCAACTTCAAAATGGCAGGAGCGTTTATGGCTTCTTCTTTGCCCGGCTACGTCAGGTCTTCGGTTCCGAACCCGCGCTCGAACCGGGCGCCCTGGTACAAGAACACCTTCCCCTCCTACGCAGGAGTCTTCCTGTGGGTGGCGTTTTACCTAGGGCTTGCGGGCCCCACCATCAGCCTGGCCAGTCCGTGGCTGTGCCTCCTCGGATTGCTCGTCGCAGGGCTTCTCTGCTTTGGGCTTTATTACTACGCTCCCGGCATGCTGGGCATGCAAACCGGACGCACGCTTTATATAGTCGGGACGTCCACCTTCGGCGCCACTGGCGGCTACTTCATGCCGGGCCTGCTGATGGGCCTGCTGCAGATCGGATGGTTCGCCGTGGCCACCTACTTCGCCACCGACTACATCATGACCGGCCTGCACAATTCCTCGACGACGCTCTTCATCATCATCGCCCTCATTTGGGCCTACGTTCTCGCGTGGATCGCCATCAAAGGCATCCGCTATGTAGCGCGTCTGGCGCAGTTCCTGAACTGGGTGCCGCTCATCATGATCATCATTGTTTTCTGGGCGAACAAGGGCGGCATTTCAAGCTACAAGCCGGAGCATCACGATCCGGCAGGAGGCTTTCTGGCCATCCTCGCCATCGTGATCGGATTCTTCGCCACCGCCGGGGCCGCCGGGGCGGATTTTGGGATGAACAACCGCAACCGGCGCGACATTACGCTGGGCGGGCTCACCGGCATCACCGCGGCCATCATCGTCGCGGGCGGCCTGCCGATCCTTTCCGTTGCGGGGCATATCGGGAAAAGCGGCGGCGCGCCCAACTATGATTACGCCGCGGCTATCCTGGGCGTGGGGAGCCTCGCGCCCGTCATGTTCTTCCTCTTCGCGGCGGCTTCCGTTGCGCCCACCTGCTTCTGCACCTTCATCGCGTCGAACAGCTTTGCGACCATGATCCCCCGCGTGCCGCGCGGCGTTTCTACCTTCATCGCCGTCACCATCGGCGCTCTCCTGGCCATCACGGGAGTGGCGAAAAACCTGGTGACGTTCTTCTCAATCGTGGGCGCTTCCTTCGGGCCGATTTGCGGGGCGATGGCGGCAGACTATCTGCTGGCCGGGAAGAAATGGTCCGGCCCGCGCCGCGGGATAAATTGGGCGGGCTATGTCGCCTGGGCGATTGGGTTTGTGGTGGGCATTCTGCACTATATCCCCGGCGTCCCGGCTTCATGGGTCAGCGCCGACCGGCCCGCGGTGGTCTTTTCCTTCATCATCGGATTCGTGGTTTATTGGATTCTGGCGAAGGCGGGATTGCGGCCTGAAGTGGTCCCCATGGAAGAGATGAAAGGCGAAGCCGCGGCGTAATGCCGTTGTAGCGGCGGCCTCTGGCCGCCGGTCTTTAAGAGCTACAGCCCGTATTAGACTCGAACTGCACGGATGCACCTGCGGCTTTGCCGCTTGCTGTGCGGAAGGGCTTTGCCCTTCCGGAAGGCCCGCAAACAAAACAAACCTGTTCCGGCTGGGCGCGAAGGCTCAGCCTTCGCGCCCAGCCGGAACGTAAAAAAAAGCGCATTTATCCGGAACGCCAAAGGCGTTCCGCACAGCAAGCGGCGAAGCCGCCCTCTATGCGGCCAATTTGGACAGCCTTGGCCAGAGACGCCGCCGCTACAGATTATTTGCCGGAAGCCTGACTCGCTTGCATTTCCTTTTGCAGCTTCTCGAGTTCCTGCTTCGCCTGCTCCACCGCCTGTTTCGCAGCCGCGATTTCCGTCTGTTTCGCGGAAATCCTCGCAGCCAAGGAGGCGTGCAGGTTGGGATCGAGCGTGCGAAGCTGCTGGAGCTTCAGGAGTTGCAATTCATTTTCCGCAAGCTGTTCTTCCTCCTGCGCGGTTGAAACGCGCTGCTGCGCTTCAGCCAGGAGCGCGTCCCAATACGCCTTCGTGCCCGGCTTCACTCCCGGTGGCAGCGCGCTCTCGGGTTTTTGGGCGGCGGTCCCGGTGAATCCCGCCGCCCTTTGCGCCTCCTGAATCTGGTCTTCTAAATTCGAAATTTCCTTTTGAGCCTCCGCAATCTCCTGCCTTTTCTGGTTCATGTCAGAGGTAAGCTTATTGATGTCCTGTCGGCTGTATTCCTGAAACAAGCTTTTGTTCGGGTCGGGATAGTACTGCATTTTGCTTTGGCTGAGTTTTTGCTCGAAAACATTCATCTCCCGCTGGGCCATACCCAGCCGCTGCTGGGCCTGGCTCAGTTGATACCGCAGGTGCGGAACGTCCCTCGCGCTCGCGGCTTCCGGTTCCTCCGCTGCGCCGCTATTACTCTCCGGTCCGCTGCCGGGCCCGATAATGCTGATCCCAGCGGGCCCGTGCGGTAAGTTGTCATTGGTGTAGAGCGGAATCTGGCTTTCCTTGGCGTGGTTTTGCCGGCTCTTTTGGGCGATCTGTGCCGGTGACGGCTCCGGCGCCACCTGTTCAGGCTCGCGAGCCTGGGGCTGCGTTTGCGCCGCTAGAGCAATGCTGCTCGCCAGGATCAGGAGCAGAATAGCCAAGAGGCTTTTGGATGACATATGGGTTAATATCGGCATTGTACTTCCAGCCTTAATCTAAGCCCTGAGGATCATAAAAGCAAGCAACCTTGCGCGTGCTGTGGCCAGCAAAGAATTTCCAAATTCAAGATTCCAAAGCGGTAGTACACCGTGAGCCAGATGGCTTATTCTATCTCCGTCTACTTTCCGCTTGCGATAAGATCATTAAAAACGCAGAATTCGGAGTCGCCATGTCCAAAGGCCGCAAAACCGTTCTCATCATCATCGTCATTGTGATCGCGTTCATCGTCGCGGTTTCGGTGATCGCACCTTTGATCTTCGACGTGAACCGTTACCGGCCGGAAGTCGTGTCCATCATCGAGCAGGACACCGGCCGTCACGTGGAGATCGGCCATCTGGCGCTGAGCATTTTCCCCACCATAAGCATCCGGGCCGACCAGTTCGCTATCGCCAACCCGCCAGGCTTTCCGAATGAAAACTGGCTCACCGTACAGCAGATCAAGGCTCGCCTGGACCTTGGCGCGCTATTGCACCGCCGGATTGTGATCCGCAGGCTTGATCTTAGCCAGCCGGTGCTGCGCCTGGAATC
>DASUKV010000140.1:0-5144 GCA_036278555.1 Terriglobia bacterium | reverse complement strand
TTATTCGACCGCAATCAGCGGCTTCGTTTTTTCGACAACGAATCCGATTTCGCGGCAGGGGATGCCGCGATCAGCGAGTTCGCTCAGAAGTTTGCCTGCATCGGCGGGCGCAACCGACAGCAGCAGGCCGCCTGATGTCTGAGGGTCATAGAGCAGGTTGCGAACCGGCTCGAGAACCGTCGCGGCGAATTCCACGCAGGCAGAAACATACTCGATGTTGCGTGTGAGTCCACCGGGCAGAAAGCCTTCACGGGAAGATTCCAGCGCGCCGGGCAGAAAATCCACCTGAGAGGAATCAATCCTCAGACTCACTTTGCTGCCCGCTGCCATCTCGCGGGCGTGGCCCAGCAACCCGAACCCGGTCACGTCCGTGGCCGAATGAACGTCATACTTTAGCGCGATCTCGCTGGCTGTCCGGTTCAGCGCGCACATTGACTCGATCGCGGCGCGGACGGATTCATCGCCCGCCTTGTTCTTCTTGAGGGCGGTCCCAATCACTCCGGTTCCAATCCGCTTGGTAAGCAGGAGATGATCGCCCGCTTGGGCCGTCGAATTCGAAAGCACGCGCCGGGGATCAATCAAGCCGGTCACCGCGTACCCGAACTTAATCTCCTCATCGCCGATGCTGTGTCCCCCGATCACCGTGCAGGCGGCCTCCTGCATCTTCGCGAGACCGCCCTGAAGAATTTGCTCCAGGATTTGAACCTGCGCGCGGGAATTGGGAAACCCGGCAATGGCGAGCGCCGTAAGCGGCCGGCCGCCCATGGCATAGATGTCGCTCAGCGAATTGGCGGCAGCAATTTGGCCGAAAGTGAAAGGGTCATCGACGACAGGCGTAAAGAAATCAACCGTTTGCACGAGCGCGAGGTTGGGCGCAAGCGTCGCGGGCAGTTGATACACTCCGGCGTCGTCGGCGGTTTCAAAGCCGACAAGGACGTTAGGGTCCGCCTGCTTGGGCAGCCGGGACAAGACCGAGTCCAAAATACTTGGACTCAACTTGGCCGCTCAACCCGCGGCTTTCACCATCGCTGTAAGCCGAATGCGTTCATCCATCGGCTCATTATACCTGGAACGGGAGAGACAAGAGATAAGAGGCGAGAGACAAGAGACAAGAGACAAGAACGGCTGCTATCCGGGGACTTCATCCTGTGGCGTACTCTTCCGATCCTACTCCTCTTGCCTTTTGCTTTTGCCTCTCGTCTCTCGCCTCTTGTCTCTTATCTCTTGCGGTGTAAGTTCACTCGCATCTCAATCCGATGACGGGGTCCACCTTCGTTGCGCGGCAGGCCGTCGCCGCCCAGACCAGGCTTCCAGGATCTTTGTAGGGCAGCGGCCGCAGCAAAACGGTATTCACTACGCTGAAGATGGCGGTGTTCGCGCCAATGCCGAGCGCAAGCGTAATCACTGCCACCGCTGCGAAACCGGAATTGCGCTTCAGCGTCCGCAGCCCGAATTCAACATCTTGCCGGAGCGTTTCAAGCCATTGGTATCCCCACATCTCGTGGGTGCTCTCTTTGACAGCGCTCACCCGGCCAAAGGCGCGGAGCGCTTGCTGGCGCGCTTCCTCCGGCGGCGTCCCGGCGGCGATGAGCGTCTGCGTTTTCTCTTCGATGTGATAGCGCAACTCTTCGTCGAGACTCTGCTCCATGCGGCTGCGGCGAAAAAGCGAGACCAGATGATTTATCCAACGCATGAGGATGCTCCTTATAGCACAGGCACAGACCTTTGACAGATACGCCTTGCAGTGTTACATTTAGGCGAAATGAGTCATACAATCACAATTCGTCTTACAGACGACCTACAGGCATGGCTGCAAGAGACAGTCCGGCAAACGGGTCTGCCCGCAGGCCGGATCATCCGGCAGCAATTGGAGCGCGCGAAGTCCGAAGCCGGAGGCCAGCAGTTTCTGCGCCACGCGGGCAAGTTGAGCGGCCCCCCAGACCTTTCCTCGCGGAAAGGTTTCAAGAGGCAATGAAAGGAATTGCTGATACCGGCTTGATCGTCGCCTTTGGAAACCGTAATGACCGCCACCATGCCTGGGCGCTGGAAGTTGCCAAAGCCATGACGGAACCCTTCCTGACCTGTGAGCCCGTTCTCGCGGAGGCTGCATTTCATCTGAGGTCAGCTTCCTATGTTCTTTCCCTGGTGAGAGATGGGATGTTAGAAATCTCATTCGATTTCCTAAAGAACCTGGATCGCCTCTTTCAATTGGCGGAAAGATACGCGGACCGTCAGCCGGATTTGGCGGACCTTTGCGTCATCCGCCTAAGCGAAATCTATCCAAGACACGTCGTGATCACCGTCGACGAGGGAGATTTCCGTGTCTACCGGAGAAACAAAAGGGAAGCGATCCCTCTTCTGTGCCCGCCTGAAAACAATTAGCATCAAGTTTTTCAAGCGCTCGTGATGCACAAAAGACGTAGTGCAACCGTTCACGCGAAGTGGTAGCCACGGCGAGCGCTCTCCCTCGCCGTGGGCTTTTCTCTATGCTCGATACGAGTCCGGCAACGATACATAGTCAATCCGTATAGGACAAGCCCGTCTTGTTGATTCATCCAGCGCAAAACTCCGGCAGCTCGACCAGTGCCAGTCCTCTGGTTTTATCACCAAGCCTCTGCGTACCGGGTTCAGGTGCATGTAGTCAAACCTTTCGTTGAGCTCTTTCGCATGTCTCACAAAGCGGTCCCAAAACTGATGTTGCCAAACAGGCCCGCGGCACCCACGCAAGCGATTGAGCCGGCGTGCGGACACGTATTTGATATCCTGCACGACGCGGGAAACTGTGAGTGGATAACTCGGGCACACAAGCGCATGCCAGTGGTCAGGCATTAGAACGTATCCGCAGAGCGCAAAACCCAAACGGCTCCGGGACTCATCGAAGCATTTAAGGATTAGTTCGAATTCAGGGTCTGTAAACGGCGAGAGACCTCGACCAAGATTCACGGTTACGAAGAAGATACGATCATGAAACTGAAGTCGATGGATATTCGACATAAGACGAATAATCGAACTTGAAAAACCCACGGCGAGGAAAAGCGCTCGCCGTGGCTACCAGGTGATGGCATCTTTCACGCGAAACGCAGCACTTTGGCCACGGCTTTGGTGATCTGGCCCCATCGTGTCTCTTCCTGTGCCAGCCGCTTGCGGCCCGCGGCGGTCAGCTTATAAAACTTGGCGCGCCGGTTCACTTCTGAGATTTTCCACTCTGCGCTAATCCAACCCGCTTGCTCCATGCGATGCAGCGCCGGGTAGAGCGAGCCTTCTTCAACCCGCAACACCTCTTCCGAGACCTTCTGGATGTGCAAGGCGATTCCATAGCCGTGCATCTGGCCGCCGGCCATTGCTGGAAAAAGCCGGCGCTCAGAGAGCGCCGCTACAGAAAAACCGTCAGGATAAATTTGCAATTCAATAGGATCAGTGCAGTCTGGCGGGCTTCTGATGCGAGACAAGATTGCTAGAGTCCGAAGATCTTCTGAACGTAGACGCGGCTGCGTCGCAGGTCTTCGGCGAGAGGACGGGTGACGCGGGTCTTTCTTTCATAAGCAAGCTCGACGATGAGAAAGCCCTGGTAATTGATTCCCTGGAGATAACGGGCGATCGGGTGGTAATCAATATCTCCCGGACCGAAATCCTCCATCCAAACTCCCTGGTGGTCATTGCGCAGATGAAGGCTGGCCAACCGATTCCCGCAGGCTTTGATGAAAGGCAACGGCTGCTGCCCGCCGCGAACCGCCCAATCTACATCGACGCAGCAGAGCACAAGGCGAGGGTCCGTGTGCGCCAGCTCGTAACGCCACTCGCGAGCGTTGTCTGCTAATTCCGGAGTGTGATGGTGGATAATCAGGCGAATCCCCAGCTTGCCGAGTTGCGAAGCCAAGGCATTCAGCGAGCTCGATTGGAGTGCCAGCTCCGCTTCCGATTTGGGCTGGTGATCCGGGCGCGGAAGCGGATCGGTGATGATCGCCTGAAATCCCGCCGGCTTGAGAGACCGTGCCAGGGCAATAATCCTGGCGATTGATTTCTCAGCCGCTTCCGGCGTGTGCATCACAGAGTTCGCATAAACGCTCAGGAGCCGCAACTGATTGCGCGTTAACTGCTCCAGAGTTTCGGCGCGCAGATTGTCAACCAGGAAGTTCTCATCAAGTTCTACGTTTTCGAACCCAGCGCGATGAAAGCCTTCGCACATTTCAGGGATGCCGTCCGCCAGGGTTTGCTTGCGCGCCTGAAATTCTTCCAGCCAGATGTAGCTCTCGGCGGCAAGAATGGGATGGTAGCCGAAAGGACTCGCCGTGGCCGCGCTCTGCGCAAAAATCGTGCTTCCCGCAGCCATTCCGAGCTTTGCCATCGCCTGGCGGCGGGTGAGTTGCAGCTTTGAAGACTTCATAGCCATTCAACCTCACAATCCAAATTCGTCTGAGCCGCTGGAGGCGCCGCGGCAATATGCTATGATGCCCTTCTTAATTCATGAAGAAAAGAGCAAAAGAATCATGCTGAAATACCGCCATTCATGGCTCGCTATCGCGGCGATTCTAGGTGCGAGCTTGCTTTCATACATGGCCCGCGCGGCCTCAAGTCCGGACGCTTCAAAGCTTCCATCTCCCGCCAACGACGGCACGCTGCCGGCCCTCACGGCCATTGCCGGACAAGGCATGATGCGCTCGGAGGCTTCTCACAACCTGGAATATCTAAGCGACTTCATCGGCCCGCGGCTCACCGGCTCGTCCGGGGCTAAGGAAGCCGTCCAGTGGGGCGTTGCGCGCATGAAGGCGATTGGTCTCGAGAACGTCCATACCGAATCTTACAAAATCTGGCGCGGCTGGACGCGCGGCTCGGCGTCGGCGGAGATTCTTTCGCCGATCCATCGCGCTCTGAAGGTCGACTCCATGGGCTGGGTTGGCTCGACTCCGGAAGGAGGCGTGGAGGCGGAGGTCGTGCCGGTGAATTTGTACCAAATCGACAAAGAGATGAAGCAGAATTCCGGCAACTGGGCGGGCAAGGTGCTGGTGATGGAAGCGAAAGGCGAGGCCCCGAAGGATCGCCTGGGACTGTTTGTAAAGTTCGGCAAATTCCTCGAAGCGGCTTATGCGGCGCACGCCGCCGCAGTAATCGGCGGCCAGGGCGGATCGCTCGCAGCCGGCATGGAC
>DASUKV010000139.1:0-4268 GCA_036278555.1 Terriglobia bacterium | reverse complement strand
AAAAAACCGCAGAGTGACTGATGTTGATCTGGTGATTCGGAGCAATTAAGACCCAGCATAAGGAACTCGGTCGCTGGTGTCAATGCATTATTGATTTGCGGGTCATCTGTGTGCGATCGCACGCGTGCGCGCCGTGCTACTAAATCTTCGCCATTTGAACGCGCCACACCTCTGGCCCTTGCTCAAGGTAGTTCCACGCGAATTTGCCCTTGCGTACAAAGTCCAACTCAAAAAGGACAGGCCGCGGATCGTGATCAACCACCAGGACGAATGCCTGCCCGGGTTCGAGCCCGTCAAAAGTTTTGAAGATTAGTGGATGTCTCTGTTGATGCGGGACTTCACGAACATCAATGGTTGCGACGATTGCTGGTGTGCTGTTGATGCCTGGCAGTGTGCTCATGCTCTTCCTCGCTCTTTCCCTAGATTCTGGTTCTCACGCATTCTGCCTGATACTCCCGCGTGATGGGTATGACAAAAGTCACGCGAGCCCGGCAACATTAAACAGAAAGCGACACGCCGGCGGCGGTCAAGGACTATGGTAGAATACGGGGATTTGGGCCCTCAAAGACGAGCCCGCAGAAAAACCAACGGACGAGGAAAAATGGCGCTCTACTTTTCGGCTCACACCATTGCGTGTCTCACCAAACAGGCGTTGCGCGAGCTTATGACGGATCTCATGGCTTCCGCGGACCTCAAGGTCCACCGCTGTGTGGCTAGTCAGCTAGCCGGGCGGATGCTGACGGAAATCGAGGCGCCTGATCGCGTTACGCTCGAGAAGTGGTTTGAAAAGCGCCTGATTAACGTCGAATGGATGATGCGTGTGGACCTCGACGGGGAGAATGGCGCCGTGAAAGAGTATTAGCGTGGGCTTCGCCAGAAATCGTCGTCTTCCCGGTAACACTCGAAATGCGATGGCTTAAAACGAAAAATGCGGGGATTCTTCGTCTCGCTCCGCTCGCTCAGAATGACAGCAGCGGTCGTTTCACCGAACTCCCCAATCGCAGCGCGACAACCTCAAGATTGTCATTCTGAGCGAAAGCGAAGAATCCCCGTATTAGCCTTAGCTCGGCCAACATTCATAGCCATAACGAACGGTTGGAGTAAAACGTCACAGGTTCCTCCGGATGTTTTTCGCGGAAGGCGCGAAACTGACGCAACGTGGCGTGATACCGGCGGTCGGACGTGGCGAGCGTTGTGTGCGGCATCTCGATGAGTGCCCGCTCGACCGTCCAGACGTTCTTCTCCGACAATCGCCAGTCACAGCGCCGCAGCGTTCTTAAGTCCAGTACACCATATCCAATAATTCTTCCTGATCCATCGACGTAAGGGTCCACGTAGCTCAGCACCAGGGCTCGAAGGCTGCGAAAAACCGGCTTCCGGCCATGCAAGCCGGCATCGCGCGACCGCGCCACCGTGCCATAGCGGCCGTTTCGCCTGAACAGAAAAAGCACGTGGTCGAGCTTGTCCTGCGATTCCAAGTCCAACAAAAAAGGCGGGTGGCCGTGCTGTTCGAGAACGGCTGCCGCGGTAAGAGCGGCTTCGAGGCAGTGAGCCGTGCCATGCTCCATGACGCCGCGAAAGGTGCGGAGCGTTTCCCGCTCTTTTTCCCAGTTGTAGGGCAAGGCATCGAGAAACCGCTGCACCTGCCGGGGCGTTCGCAGTTTCTGAATAAGATTCCACTCCCGGCGGCGGAATAGCCCGCGTGATGGTAGTTGGTTTGCTAAATCCACGATTTGCGGCTGCCGTTTACGCATCAGTCAGCAGTTCAAAGCCGGGCTGACCGGCCCCTCACCCGGCCTTCGGCCACCCTCTCCCGGAAGGAGAGGGCAGAAAAAAGCCGTGACTTAGCCCTCTTCCCAGGGGGAGGACCGGAAGCGTTACCCCCCTCGCTGGAGAAGAGGGCAGAACTAATAAGGGGACAACAGCCCTCTCCCTGGGGCAAGGACCAGAACTAACGATGGGATCACAGCCCTCTCCCTCCGGGAGAGGGTGGCCGAAGGCCGGGTGAGGGATGGCATTCTCACTTCCCCCAGTTTTCATACCACAACTCGAAACAGAGCAGCGTCCAAAGCGTTTTGCGGTGATCGGCCTTACCCGCGCGGTGCTCGTCGACGTGGCGGCGGACCCACGAAGGATTAAACAAGCCTTGGCGTTTCAGCCGGCTTTCCGAAAGCATTTCGTCCAGTAAAGGCGTAAGGTCACGCCGGAGCCAGCGCGCCACGGGAACCGAAAATCCGCGTTTCTGCCGCCAGACGATTTCGCGCGGAAGCCACGGCTCAACCGCCTTTTTTAGCAGATATTTCAGCTCAAAGCCCTTCACCTTCAGGTCCACCGGCAGTGAAGCGGCAAATTCAATCAAACGATGGTCCAGAAAGGGAGTGCGCACTTCGAGCGAGCACGTCATACTGGCGCGATCAACCTTCACCAGCAGATCATCCGCGAGGTAAAGACGAAAATCCAGATAGAGCGCTTCCGCCAGGGCGTTTTCAAATTGCACGCCGTCCGTAACATCTCGCAAAGGAGCCAGCGCTTCGGCGCTCGAAGCAGGCTCGCCCGGTCGCACCGGAAGGATTTCATCCAGTTCTTGCGGGGCGAACATTCCGAACCACGCGAGATGCCGCACCGCCGGGTCTTTTTCCGCATGGGTCAAAAACCGCCGCATGAAGAGGCCCATTGGCACGGCCTTTGACGAAACAGGCAGCAGAGATTTTAGCCGCCCGAACACCTGGCGGCGGAGAAATTTGGGGAGGCGCAAGTAATATTGCGCCAGCCGGGCTCCCAAATAAGTCGGGTAGCCGCCGAAAAGCTCGTCGCTGCCCTCGCCGCTGAGTGCCACTTTAATCTGACTCCGGGCGAAGCGCGAGAGAAGGAACGTGGGAATCACGGCAGGGTCAGCAAGCGGCTCATCCAGGCGTGCTGCCATCGCGTCCAGACCTTCGCGCAGGCTCGATTCATCGGCTTTGAGGACGTGGTGCTGAGTGTGGAAGCGCCGGGCCACGAGGTTTGCAAAGCGCTCCTCGTTGAACGAGTTTTCGGTGAAGGCGACCGAGAAGGTGTTTACTTGGCCGGGCGCGAGATCGCTCATCAGCGCGACCAGGGCGGAAGAATCCACCCCGCCGCTGAGGAATACGCCCAGTGGAACGTCACTCACCAGGCGTGAGACGGCGGCCTCGCGCAGGCGGCGGCGAAGCTCTTCAATCAGTTCCTCCATGCGGACCCGCGAAACCGGGGGCTTCCCCGGCGAGAGCAAGTGACTGTCAAGCCTCCAGAACGCTTCCGTTCGGGTTCTTCCGCCTTCCACCACCATGCGGCAGCCTGCCGGCAGCTTTCGAATTTCGGCAAAGATGCTGCGGGGCGAAGGAACGTAACCGTAGAACAGATATTGCCGGACGGCCGTAAGGTCAATTGCGCGGCTGATGCCGGAATGTTCCAGGATGGATTTGATTTCCGAGCCGAACACCAGCAAAGGTCCGCGCTGCCAATAATAGAGGGGCTTCTCGCCCGCCCGGTCACGCGCGAGCACCAGGCGCTTGCGCCCGTTGTCCCAGAGCGCGATCGCGAACATGCCGTTCAGCTCTTCGACGAAGTCCTCGCCACGTTCCTCATAGAGATGCGCGATCACCTCGCCGTCCGAGTGGGTTCTGAAACGATGTCCACGATCAAGCAACTGGCGGCGAAGCTCGCGATAGTTATAAATTTCGCCGTTAAAGACCAGCGCGACGTCTCCGGCCTCGTTCGAAAGCGGCTGATCACCCGTTTCAAGATCAATAATGCTCAAGCGCCGGATGGCAAGGGCGAGGTAAGGCAGCTCAAATTTGCCGTGACTGTCGGGGCCGCGGTGCGCGAGGCAGGCAGACATGCGATCAATCGTTTCCTGGGCCGCGAGCGGCTCAAGCGCCGTATTCAAAATTCCACAGATTCCACACATGGGGTAAGGATTGGCTAGTAAGAACTACAAACTATGACAGCCGCATGCTGTAGCGGCGGTCGAAGCCTGCCCTGACGCAGGAAGGGGCCGCCGGTTTTTAAGAAGCAGAGACCGGCGGCGAGACGCCGCCGCTACTGGCTGACTAGGGTTTCTTTTCCCAGATCGAATACTTCCAGCTCTGCCAGAGAGGGCGCATCGCGCCGGCCACGCTCAGCGCCTGGTCAATTTCGTTGTTTTGCACCATCAGCAGAAATGGCCCCGGCGCGGACCGGGACAGGGCCCTGAGTTGACCGGCGTCGATCAGCAGGCGCTCCGGGGAATCCTGCTGCCCAGGCGCCCC
>DASUKV010000138.1:0-3152 GCA_036278555.1 Terriglobia bacterium | reverse complement strand
GGAGCGGCGAGTACAACCTTTGCCCCGAACGGCTGGGCTTCGGCTACGGCCTCGACGGCGCGATGGCGGAATTTGTGAAAGTTCCCGCCCGCTGCCTCCATCACCTTCCGGATTCCGTCAGCTTTGAAAAAGCCGCCCTCACAGAGCCTTGCTGCGTGGCCTCTAACGCGACTTGCGTCAAAACGCACATCCGGCCGGGCGATTCGGTGCTCGTGATCGGCCCAGGGACGGTCGGGCTGCTTTGTCTCTCGCTTGCCAGGCTGTCCGGAGCGGGCTGGCTGGGTGTCGCTGGGTTGAAGCAGGACAGCGACCGGCTCGAAATCGCCCGAACTCTCGGTGCGAACGTAACCTTGGACGGAACATCGGAGGAGAATCTGGCCGTGATCCGGTCGCAGGGTGATGGCCTTGGAGTAGACGTTGTGATTGACGCAGCCGGGCATTCCGCAACGCTGCAAATGGCGCTGGCGGCCGTCCGGCCGGGCGGGCAGATCACCAAGGTAGGCTGGGGCCCGCAGCCGCTGAATTTCTCTCTCGATCCTCTCGTGCAGAAGGCGGCGCGAATCCAGGGCAGCTTCAGCCACAACTATGCCATCTGGGAAAAGGTGATCGCGCTTCTTGCTTCGGGACGCCTTGATCCGGCTCCACTCATTGCGCGTGTTGAGCCGCTGGCCGAGTGGAAAATTTGTTTTGAGGAAATGGCTTCAGGGAAAGCCGTAAAAGCCGTCGTGAGACCGGTTTCGGGCAGCGCGAATTAGTAGCGCGCGCCCTCACCCGGCCTTCGGCCACCCTCTCCCACGGGGCGAGGGCTGAAAACGGAAGTGGTAGCAGCTTCTTGTCGGGATAGGCGCGGAAGAAACAGGATAGCAGCCCTCTCCCTTCGGGAGAGGGGGAACCGCATCGCGGTGGGTGAGGGTCTGACTTCTAACCTTATGAGCGAACAACCTCTTTCCGGGCAGGTCGCCATCGTCACCGGCTCGACACAGGGCATTGGCGCGGGGATTGCGAAAAAATTCGCTGAGCACGGCGCCCGCGTCGTGATTCATGGGCGAGGGGGCGGCCTGGGGGAAGAAACACTCCACGCGATTCAGGCGCTGGGCGGCGAGGCGCTGCTCATCACGGGCGACCTCCGCGATGAAAATCACTGCCGCAGCCTCGTTCCCCAAACGCTCGCTCGGTTCGGCCGCCTGGATATTCTGGTGAACAACGCCGCCGTGTGCTACCGGGCAAACATCGAAAACACCACGACCGCGCTGTGGGACGAAATCTTGGCCATCAACCTGCGCGCGCCGTTCATTTTATGCCAGGAAGCCGTCCGGCATATGAAGGAGCGCAAGAGCGGATGCATCATCAACATCGGCTCGGTGAATGCTTACATCGGGGGGAAGAAACTACTCCCCTACTCCGCCTCGAAGGGCGGGCTAATGACGTTCACCAAGAACCTGGCGAACTATCTGACGCGCTATAAGATTCGCGTGAACCAGATCAATCCCGGCTGGGTACTCACGGAAGGCGAGCGGCACGTGCAATCGGTTGTTGAGGGCCGGGGCGAAAACTGGTTGGAAGAGGTTGTAAAGACCCGCCCCTTTGGCCGCATGCTGCTGCCGGAAGATATCGGCAAAGCCGCGCTTTTTCTGGCCACGGCGGAGCTCATCACCGGCGCCGTGCTGGATTACGAACAGATGCCGGTCGGCGCATTGCCAGAGCTTTAGGTTTGGCGCGAAGGGAATGAGACATGGGATTCCGAACTGGTCATCGGAAACGGCGATTCCTTCGCCAACTTGGAATCGGGATAATCCTGGCAGCTTTCGCGGCGGGTGCTGGCTTGGGAGCGCCCCGGGCCGCCGCTAAACAGGCGATGGGTTCCAGCCAGCCGCGGAATATCCAGGACGCAACGGCCGCCATCAGGCAGCTTATCGCGAATTACGCTGCGGCCGTAAACGCCGAACACGTTGACATCGGTCTGGCATCGCGGGTCTGGTGGAATTCGCCGGAGGCCTCGCTGATTGTTCTTCCCATTGGAGAAGAAAAGGGCTGGGACGAGATCAAGCGGAACTTTTATGAAGGCATCATGGAGGGGGAATTCTCCAAGCGGAAGCTCACGCCGCGCGAGATTCAGATCCACACCGATGGCAACTGCGGCTGGGCTGAGTTCGCCTGGCGTTTTGTAGCCACACGGAGGAAGGATGGCTCGCGGGTCGAAACAAATGGCCGGGAGACGCAAATCTACAGGAAGCTAGGCCCACACCGCTGGGTTCTGGAACACGTGCACTACTCAGCGATGCCATCGCACACGCCCTGAGGGTGGGCCTGCAAGTTCTGGCAAAGGCGCCCTGCCAGCGGCATGATCCTGCACAGGGTCCAGAGTCAGGACGAGGCTTCTGAAAGAGCTGGCTTTTTCCGGCGAACCAGGGCAGCCGTAATCGTGCCGATAATCGAGGCCAGGATTACTGTATAGCCGATCCAAAACATGAGTTGCGGCAGCAAAGCCAGCTCAACGTACTTGGGCCAGAAGGCGGCTCCGGCGGGATACCCCGGCGGTAGGGCGTCATAATGCGTTCCCCACTGCCCGCGCAGGGCGAAGAACATGACGATGATCACTGGAATCCGCGCAGAATAGGCATAGGCCACTAGCGTCTTCGTGAGTGATCCCCAGCCCGCCCAGGGGACAAAAGCGGCAATGAGCATAATGATGAAGGCGATGAGGGTTTTGCCGGAGATCTGAATTTCTCCGCCGCTGAATGCCAGGAAACCGCCAAAGGCCAGGACCACCAATCCTAAGATGCTGAACCCGATGGCCTTCCCGTTGCTTTCCGGACCCTGGCCGCGGTTTTTGAGCTTCAGGGCGAAATAGGGACCGAAAATAATCGGCAGCCAGGCGATGCCGATGATGGCGCCTCCGCCTCCCGCCGACGCGACGAACCACGGCGCCGGCCAATGCTTCAGCTCGCCGAGCAGCCTCACCAGCGTAATGGCCAGCGTGATGACAGCCGGAATCCAGATAAGTCTCAGAGTGTTCCTTGAAACGCCCGAACGGCTTTCGGCCATAAACCCTCCCCAGATTGATTGTGTGAATTGGGATTGGCTCCGTTGACGCACCATCTGATGGTCATCCCCAACGAAGCGCTATTTGGGGCATTGTAGGGGATTTCCTA
>DASUKV010000137.1:0-10747 GCA_036278555.1 Terriglobia bacterium | reverse complement strand
GCGTGGATATCAGTTCATGGCCGTCAAAGAAGAGGAAGCCAAGCGTGAGCTGGCTCGAATGAATGCGCAGAAAAAATTGGGTGATGGGGGCCGCCGGGTGCGGCAAGAAAACCAGCGGACCATCACTGACCTGGTGCAGCACATGAGGCAAGCGCATGGGGTAAGCGCGGCTTCGGGTGCGCCATCTGTAAGCAGTATGAGAACCGGGACGAGATGACGACGGCTCTCTGGGCTTTGAAGAATGTGAAATCCGCATAAGCGGACCGAATGCTGAAGCGAATTGAGATGAGGGCTGTGGGGTGCGGCGCTATGAGTGCGGCGGCTTGCCGCCGCTTTGGTGCACGCCAGCTTGCTGGCGCGCAATTCGAGATGGTGAAGGGGCCGGAAGCAAGCTTCCGGCCTTCGAAAGCGGGAGCAAGCTCCCGCACTCCAAAGAGCCTTATGGGATGGCTGACACGGCGTGAGGAACGTAGTCGTCAGCAACATGAAGCCGATCCGTCGGGAGGCCCATAATCCGCTTGTAAAAGGCGCCATTTGCTTTTCGCTCAAACCAGCGAGCGGAAGACCAGGGATAGGCTGACGCAACGGGGACAAGCCCATGATGCACGGCGTTCGAATGCACGTAGTTCAGGCGGGCAAAATACGACTTGTCATATGTGAGATGCGTATCCCAGTACTGAAACCATACTTTGCGTCCGCCCGTTCTGTCCCGCCGGTTCATCTCGATGGCCGTAATCGAGTGGAGATGGCGAATGAAGGGGCGCAGAGATTGAGGTTCGCAGGGCGAGACGGCAACGAAATGATAGTGATTCGAAAAGACCGCCCACGCCTGAAGCTCCCAACCGTATTTGAGGGCCAAATTGAGCAAAGCATCGTGAAGCAAAGAAAGGTGGTCCGTAGAACGAAAGAAGTGCTGTTTCAAATAGGTTGCTGAGGTCACCATGTATGCGCCCGGTTCACCCAGGCGATGAAGCGGGCTATGTGGCCAGTCGCGCACGGCAGACATGTTGGGACAAAACGATCTTCGCGTCAAGCATCTGGAGTCCAGTGCTATGAAGTGCGGCGGCTTGCCGCCGCTTTGGTGCACGCCAGCTTGCTGGCGCGCAATTCGAGATGGTGAAGGGGCCGGAAGCAAGCTTCCGGCCCCTTCGAAAGCGGGAGCAAGCTCCCGCACTCCAAAGGACCGCAAAGGACCGCGGCGGATGTCCCGCCGCAAAGCTGGCTTTTATTTCCGAAGACCATTCGAAAGGAGCAGTGTATTATGAAAAAGCTGTTTATCGCATTTGTTCTTGCGGGTATGTTTTTGTTCGGCGTACCCCGTCTTCGCGGTGACCAAATCTTTGTTGCGCATCTGACGGGTTCTCAAGTTTCGCCCACTCCGACGGGTTCACCGGGCACGGGCACGGCAACGGTTGACCTGAACGATGCCCAAACGATGATCACCGTCAACCTGAGCTTTGCTGACCTCGAAGGTCCTGCGACGGCGGCGCATATCCACGGGCCCGCGGCGGCTGGCTCGAACGCCGGTGTCCTGTTTCCGTTCACCGGCGTGCCGAGCGCCACCTCGGGAAGCATTCCCCCGCAAAGCTTCGCAATCACCTCAACGCAGGTGGGAGACCTTGAATCCGGCTTGTTCTATGTGAACGTTCATTCGACGGTGTTTACCGACGGCGAAATCCGCGGCCAACTCGCCCGGACGCCTGAACCGACATCACTGCTCCTGATGGGCACAGGCTTGCTCGGATTGGCGCTCGTTGTTAAAAAACGCCGATCGGCGCTTTGCGGGTAGCCGGGCGGTTTGGCGGTACCCGGGCGTATTGTAGCGGCGGCGCTCTCGCCGTGAAGATCTGTGGCGGCGGCGTCCTCACCGCCGGTCTTTAAGAAGTACAGACCGGAGCCCGGAGTCCGCCGCTCCAGCGAACGCGCGACCGCAAATTGCTAAACGTATCTTTCAATTACAGCCACTTAACGTAGAAAAGGAGATTAGAAAATGCCTAGAGACCCTCTCAGGTCTTTATCAGTTCGAGGTTTACTCGCCCTCGCCGCGCTTGTTTTGATGGCAGGAATAGTCCCTCCCGGAGCGTTCGCCCGAGGCCGGTCGGGCGCCGTCTATGTGCTCACCAACCAGGCTACAGGGAATTCGGTCATGGTTTACCGCCGCGCCCCGGATGGAATCCTTTCCTATTCCGGCACATTTTCAACGGGCGGCAAGGGGATGGGCACGGGCGCTGATCCATTAGGGTCGCAGGGAGCGCTCACGCTGGGTCCAGGGCGCAGGCTCTTGTTTGCCGTGAATGCGGGCAGCAACGAGATTTCCGAATTCGCGGTGCGAGGCCGCAAGCTGTATCTGCTTGATAAAGTCTCGTCGCATGGCGTGATGCCGGTGAGCATTGCCGTACACGGATGGTTGGTGTATGTGCTGAACGCCGGCGGAACTCCGAATATCAAAGGCTTCATCATCGATCCTTTCACGAATCGCTTGATTTCACTACCAGGCTCACGGCGCAAGCTCGCGGGGGGCAGCGGCGCGGCTCCCGCCGAAGTGGGCTTCAGCCGGGATGGAAGCACGCTGGCGGTTACAGAAAAGGGAACCAGCAAGATCGACACCTATGCCGTCAATGATTTCGGCTTCGCGAGGGCCCTCGGGTCCAACGCATCCAACGGAACAACGCCTTTTGGTTTTGCGTTCCTTCATCGCGATTTTCTTCTGGTCTCGGAGGCGGGTCCGAACGCCCTTTCCTCTTATCAGGTGGATCCAAACGGAAAACTTGATCTGATCAGCGGTTCCGTGCCAAATGGCCAGACGGCGACCTGCTGGGTGGTCGTGACGGATGACGGGCGCTATGCCTATACTGCCAGCGCTGGGACGGCGGCCATTTCAAGCTATAGCGTGACGAGAGACGGCATCCTCAGCTTGATTGATCCGGCGGCCGAGGTGACGGGAAATGGAAGCGCGCCCACGGACTTAGCCTTAAGCCGCGATAGCCGCTTTCTTTACGTTCGCGACGGCGGGTCAGATTCCGTCAGCGCTTTCCGTGTGGAATCGAATGGCAGCCTGGTAGCCATCGGCTCCGTGAGTGGAATCCCGGCCGGAGCGCAAGGTATCGCTGCGAGATAACCCCAGCCGCATCTGACAGGCAGTTGAGGACGCCTGCGGAGGATGCGGGTGAAGTCTGCCTTGGGTTCCGCTTTCGCTGCTGGCCTTGCTTTTCAAACGAAGCAAGGTTTATACTTCAAAGTGGTCGCAAAAAGTGGGCGAAAGCCCACTTTTTTGTTATAGGCGCACCGGAGCGCGGCAGGGCGGCGCGTCAGTCTGCGTGTGGAGCAGGATGCCGGTTGATCTTGAAAAGATCCGGAGCATGGCGGAACGGGTTGCTGGTTCCGAGGGGCTGACGCTGTTCGACGTTGAGCTCAAGGGCGGGCGCTCGAATCAGCTTTTGAGAGTTTATATCGACAAGCCGCAAGGGGTCTCCCACGCGGATTGCGAAAACGTGAGCCATCAGTTGAGTGCGATGCTCGACGTCGAGGATCCGTTCCCGGGAAAGTATACCCTTGAAGTCTCTTCACCCGGCCTTGAGCGCGAACTGGTAAAGGCTCGCGACTATGAATACTTTGCTGGCCGCCGCGCTCGCTTGGTGCTGCGGGAATCGGCGGATAACCAGAAGGTTTTGGAGGGCAGGTTGGCCGGCTACGAGGCGGGCAAGGTGCGGTTGGACCTGGGCGAAGGCGGGGTTCACGAATTCGATCTCGGCAACGTCGCCAAAGCCCGTTTGGTGATCGAGGGGTAAGCGCAAGGCCTCCGGGCTGCGATTGAATTGAGCATTTTTCCCGAAGTGCAAGTTTCTTCGAGGGTACGGCTGTGACAACGAGTTTGCTTTTTCAGACAATTGATCAACTGAGCCGCGAGAAGGGCATTGACGCGCAGGTGATCATTTCCGCGGTGGAAGACGCCATCCTGGTGGCCACGCGCAAGTACTACAAGTCGGCAGAGGATCTGGAGTCGCATTTTAACAAGGAAACCGGCCTGGTGGAGGTGTTCGCCGTCAAGAAAGTCGTGACGGAGGTCGAGGACGCGGACCACCAGCTTTCCCTCGAGGACGCGCGCCGCTATAACCCCGAGGCGAGCCTCGAAGGCGAAGTGCATATCCCGAAGGCTACGGACGTGCTGGGTCGCATTGCGGCGCAGACCGCGAAACAGGTGATTTTCCAGAAAGTGCGCGAGGCGGAGCGCGACACCGTCTTCGCCGAATACAACCAGCGCGTCGGAGAACTGGTGAACTGCACGGTGAAGCATCTGGAAGGGTCCGACGTTATTGTCGATTTGGGCCGGACGGAAGGCCGCATGCCTCGCCGTGAGCAGTCGCGCCTGGAGACCTACCAGGTGGGTGACCGGCTGCGGGCGGTGATCACGGCTGTGGACCGCGCGGCGCGCGGTCCGCAGGTGGTGGTTTCGAGGGCGGATTCGAGCCTGGTGCAGCGCCTTTTTGAGATGGAAGTGCCCGAAATTTATGATGGAACGGTAGTCATCCGGGCCATTGCCCGCGAGTCGGGTGAGCGCACCAAGGTGGCCGTCTATTCCAAGGATGCGGATGTCGATTGCGTCGGCGCGTGCGTCGGCATGAAAGGGATGCGGGTTCAATCCATCATCCGCGAGCTGCGGGGCGAGAAGATTGACATTATCGAATATAATGAGGACCCGGTGACGTTCGCTGCGAACGCTCTGAGTCCCGCGAAGATCAATCACGTTTCCATTGTCGATCTCGAAGAAAAGCATCTGGAAGTGATCGTCGAGGATTCGCAGCTTTCTCTGGCCATTGGCAAGAAAGGGCAAAACGTCCGCTTGGCCGCCAAACTCCTGGGCTGGCATATTGACATCAAGAGCGAAGAGGAAAAACGCCAGGAGATTGAATCGCAAATGGCGGCGATGGCGCGCCGAGGCGCGGATATCGGCGAGCTGGTAGGATTGGGAGACAAAACCCTGGGGCGGCTGCGGGAGAGTGGAGTCGAGACGGTTGAGCAGTTGGCCCAGATGACACCCGCGGACCTGATGCAAATTCAGGGCATCGGCGACAAGACCGTGGAGAAGATCCGCCGTGTTGTGACGGAATACTTTGAGCAGGGAGGACAGGCGGAAGAGGAAGCGGAGGTGGAAGCCGGGGCGGCGGAATCCGCGTCGGTTGAAGAGGCCCTGCCCGCCGAGGGTGAGCCCGTCACATCCGGCTTGGGTTTTGAAGAGACGGCCGCGGAGCCCGCCGCTGCCGAGCCGGTTGCCGCGGAGGAATCGCAAGCTGAACTGGAAAATGAAGCCCGCTCCTCGCTCCAGGGTCAACCGGGAGAAGATGTCCTCAGCGAGGGAGCAGAGGCTGTGGAGCCTGGGGCTCCGGAAGGGGGTGAGGATCGGGGTCGCGACGGGGCTTCGCATTGAGGCCTTGAGACGGACGGGAAGGTTCGGGCCCGAAAATCAGCACGCGAATAAGCAGAGAGGCGCCGCAGGAGCAGGAAGTTTGGAGGCAAAGTCAGGGTGAGTGGAAAGATTCGCATCAACGATTTAGCGCGTGAGTTAGAGGTGAAGAGCAAGTCTGTCCTGGACTATCTTCACGAGATCGGCCACGACGACAAGAAATCACATTCGAGCGCGATTGAAGATGAAACTGCCGCCCAGGTGCGCAAACACTTCCTGGAGCCGAACCATGACGAGCAGGCGCCGCCGAAGCCGGCCCCCTCGCCGGCAGCGGCTCCGCAGACCGGAACTCCAGCTTCTCCCGCCGCCGCAACGAAGCCGCTAATCCCGAAGCCATCCATTCCTCATCACGAGCCGCCGCCTTTAAGCCGCACGATCGCTCAAATCAAGGAGGACGCCCGAAAAGCGGTGATGCCGCAACGGCCGGTCGCCCCCGCGCGGCCCGCGGCTACGGCAGAAAAACCCGCTGCAAGCGGAGCTCCTTCGATACCGTCCCGAGTGACCCCCGGAACGGCCCCCCCCGGGATCGCGGCAGGGGCGCGCCCATCTGCCATCGGAGGTGGGATTCCGGCAAAAATGCGGCCCGCGGCGGGCGCGGGAAAGCCCGTTACCGCCGCTGCTCCCGCAGGCGGGAAGCAAACGAAGCCTGCTCCGGGAAAGAAAAGTCTTGCTTCCGATCAGCCGATATATCCTGGTGTGACCAGCGCCCGCCCTCTTGCACAAAGACCCATCGTATCGCGCCGTCCTGGAGAACACCGGCCGATGCATCCGACCGCCTCCCGCCCCGCTTCGGCTGCGGGCGGGCGCGCGGCCTCCTCCGCCCCGTCGGCGCGGCCTCAAGGCCAACGCCCGGGCATGCCGTTCTCCCGTCCCGGCTTTGGGCCACGGCCGGCGCCCTCGATGGGCCCGGCGAAGCCCGCGGTTCCGGAAGTCGTCCCCATCACCAGGGCAATCACGATTACGGAAGGCGTCAGCGTAAAGGAGCTTTCGGAAAAGCTCGAGATTCGCGCCAAAGACGTTATCAAGAAGCTGCTTGAGAAAGGCATTTTCTCCACAATTAACCAGACGCTTGACAGCCAGACCGCGCGCGAAATCGCCCGCGACTTCGGGGCCGAAGCTTCCGTGATCAGCTTTGAAGAGGAAGTGACGCATGAAGTTGAAGAAACGGATAAGCCGGAGGATTTGAAGCCCCGGCCGCCGGTTGTCACCGTCATGGGTCACGTGGACCACGGCAAGACCTCGCTCCTTGACGCCATCCGTGAGACGAACGTCACGGCGCGGGAGGCGGGCGGCATCACGCAGCATATGGGTGCGTACCACGTAGACGTGAACCACCGCAAGGTTGTTTTCCTCGATACCCCCGGCCACGAAGCGTTCACCCTGATGCGGGCGCGCGGCGCGAAGGTGACGGACGTGGTGGTGCTGGTGGTCGCGGCGGACGACGGCGTCATGCCGCAGACGGTTGAGGCGATTAACCACGCGCGCGCCGCCAAGGTGCCGATTTTGGTCGCGATCAACAAGATTGACAAGCCCGAATCGAATCCGGAGCGGGTGAAGAGGCAACTGGCAGAGCTGGACCTGATGCCTGAGGACTGGGGGGGCAGCACGGTGACGGTAGAAGTTTCCGCCAAGCAGAAACAGAATCTGGAACTCCTGCTCGAAATGATCCTCTTGGTCGCCGATCTGCAAGGCGTTAAGGCGAATCCGAACCGGCTTGCGTCGGGAACCGTGCTTGAGGCGAAACTTGACCGCGGCCGCGGTCCTGTGGCTACGGTTTTGGTTGAGAATGGAACGTTGCGCACGGGTGACACCTTCATTGTCGGCTCGATTTACGGCAAGGTTCGCGCCATGCTCGACGACCGGGGGCAACCTTCTCTTGAAGCGCCTCCTGCAACACCCGTGGAGGTTTTGGGGCTTGAAGACGTGCCCCAGGCAGGCGACCGGCTCCATGTGATCGAGGATACCGCGAAGGCGCGGCAAATCGCCGTCCACCGCCAGGCCAAAGCGCGCGAGGCGGCAATGGCGAAGACGGCGCGGCTAACCCTGGATCAATTGCACCAGCAGCTCGCCGCCGGCGAAGTGAAGGAGCTACCGCTGATTTTGAAGGCGGACGTTCAAGGCTCCGTAGAGGTTCTGGCCGAGACCCTCACAAAACTCAGCGATGAACGGGTGAAAGTGAATGTGATTGACTCGGGCGTGGGCGCCATTACGGAAACCAACGTGTTGCTTGCCACCGCTTCGAACGCGGTGATTATCGGCTTCAACGTGCGGCCGGAGCGCAAAGCTGCAGAACTGGCGTCGCTCGAGAAAGTGGATATCCGGCTGCATACGATCATCTACGAACTGGTCGACGAAGTCCGCAAGGCCAAGGCGGGGCTGCTCGAGGTGAAGTACAAAGAGGTCACGCTGGGCCGCGTCGAAGTCCGCAACACTTTCCGCATCGCGAAGGTGGGCACGGTGGCGGGCTGCTACGTTCAGGAAGGCAAGTTCACGCGCGATTCCAAGGTGCGCCTGCTGCGCGACCATGTGCTGGTGTATGACGGGCGGGTGCGCTCAATCCGGCGCTTCAAAGAAGACGTGGCCGAGGTTCGGTCCGGCATGGAGTGCGGCATTTCGCTGGAGAATTTCAGCGATGTCAAAGTGGGCGATGTGATCGAAGCCTATGTCACGGAAAGGGTGATGGAGGCCGCCATCGCCTGATCGTGCGGTTCCTTTTCTCCCATCCTCCTCACCGATTTCAGGCGCGCTATGCCGGCCGGATTGCTGACGCTCGAAATCCAACTTCCGTACGTTCATTCCCTCAAGGAAAAGAGAGCCGTGGTGCAGAAGCTGCTGGGGCGGCTTCGCGCGCGCTTCAACGTGGCCGTGGCGGAGCTGGACCATCAGGACCTGTGGCAGCGCGCGACCCTCGGCGTGGTTTCCGTCTCCAGCAGCCAGCCCTTGCTCGAATCGTCGCTCGAGCAGGCGCTCGCCGAGTCTGAAAAGATTCTGGGTCAAGACATCCCGAATTACACCCTGGATTTCTTTTGAGTGTTTCATGCAAGGGTCTTCACACCGAATTGAACGTCTGGCGGACCAGATTCGCGCGCAAATCGCGTCCCGCATCACGGAGGATCTGCGCGACCCGCGCATCGGCTTCGCCACGGTGACGCGCGTCGAGCTGAGCGCGGATCTGCAGCATGCGCGCGTTCTGGTGAGCGTGCTCGGTGATGAATCCGCGCAGCAGCAGACGATCGAGGGCCTGGCTTCGGCGGCCGGTTATCTCCGCCATGAGGTCAGCCGCCGCTTGCGGCTGCGACGCGCGCCGGAGATTCTCTTTGTCCTTGACCACGGCCCGGAAGAGGGCATCCGCCTTGAAAAGCTTCTTCAGGACCTTCATCGAGAGCAATCTTAGCCGCGATGCCGATGGACCAGGAAATTTCCGGAATCCTCATTATTGACAAGCCCGCCGGCATCACCTCGCACGACGTAGTGGCCAAGGTCCGCCGGATCATCCAAACCCGCCGCGTCGGCCACTTCGGCACGCTGGACCCGTTTGCCACCGGCGTGCTGCCCCTTTCCATCGGCAAGGCGACACGCTTCGCGCAATTTTATCTGAAATCGCGGAAAGCTTACGAAGGCGCGCTGCGCTTCGGATTTTCTACGGACACTTATGACGCGACCGGCCAGCCGGCTTCGGAATCCGCCGCACGCCCTGACCGGACAACCCTTGAAAAGACTTTTCACGAGTTCACGGGGCGCATTCTGCAGGCGCCTCCGCCGTTTTCCGCGAAGCGCGTCGGCGGCGTGCGGGCGTACCAATTGGCGCGTCAGCACCAGGAAGTTTTGCTTGCGCCCGTCGAGGTGGAAATCTACGCGCTGGAGCTCCTCAGCTTCGAATCCGGTGGAGACCTGGCGCGGTTTGCGGTGGAATGCTCCGGTGGCACCTACGTCCGGTCGCTCGCACACGACATCGGCAAGCGGCTCGAATGTCCGGCGCACCTTGCCAGCCTGCGCCGCACCGCGGTGGCGGAGTTTCGTGAAGGCCGCGCCGTGACGCTTGAGAAGCTTGAAGAGGTGGCAAGCGCGGGTGATCTCGCCCAGGTTCTGGTTCCGCTTGAATCCTTACTGCCGGACTGCCCGGAGCTCGTGGTGCGCGGCTGGGAAGAGAAAAACGTCCGCCACGGCCGTCAATTCGAGCTGGCTCAGGCCCTGAATCCCCAGCGCGGCACGCGGCTGGGGCGCTTGCCGGTGATGACGGTGCTTAAAATTCTGAACTCCGACCGCCGGCTCATCGCCATCGCCCGCCATGTTTCCGGCAGCATCTATCACCCGGATCTGGTTTTGAGTTAACCGTGTGTGTGTCTGTATTCATCCGCTTGGCGACATCAAAGACGTGGGGTCTCTGAAGAATGTTGGTGTATAGTTCGATTGCGGACATACCTGAAGCTGGGCTGGTTGAGGCGCTGATGGCAGACCAGTGTTGGCGGTCAACCGTCCTGGAAATCAAGGGCATCCCAGAAGATTCAGACCCATTTCTCAACGTTCCTTTGAAGGGGCTTACCGGTCAATCGCAGAGTGACGTGGATATTCTGCTCAGCCCTCCGTGTCGGCCCGACTTGACTACTGTGATCGAGGTGAAGAAGATCAAGGTGAGCTCAGCGGCGCTGCGCAACCAAACGCCTAATAAACTCCAGGGTCTAAAAAAGGGCAAAAAGCAGGCGAACGCGCGGGCTGAGATCGGGTTCTGGCAGGTTTATTTGTATGTATTAGTCGTTGTGGACAGCAGGGAGCAGAATGCTGGAAGATTCACATACGACGGACTCTCACCAGAACTTCGAAGCTTTATCGGGCAGGCCATCACGCTTGAGGATTTGAATGAACGGGTGGGTCTCTTCCATTGCGAGTTCGTGCAGCCGATGGACAAAAAACCACTGAGCGTTGGCACGTACCACGGCCATTTAATTCGCCTTGCGAGGCCTGTGGAACAATCACGGGAAGTGACGGAGTGGGTGAAGCATGTGACGGCCGACGCCAGCCACGGCTAAGCCAACACCAGGAAGGGCAGAACCGGCTGATCAATAGATCAGCTTCAGTGAAAACTGAAGCTGGCGCGAGGGTCCGGCGGTGTGGTTGATCAGGCCGAAGCCGGAGCCATGAAGGATGTTGGCGGGCAGGGCGAAATTCACGCGGTTGAAAACGTTGAAAAATTCGGAGCGGAACTCCAGCGTGACGGCTTCCGCGCCATGGCGGCGGCCGAAAGAGGTGTCCTTGATCAGCGCAAAATCGAAATCCTCGAAGCCCGGG
>DASUKV010000136.1:0-10086 GCA_036278555.1 Terriglobia bacterium | reverse complement strand
CGGAATCCCGGGCGGCCCGTGGGCATGAAGGACCTTGCCGAAGCGCTGGGCGTTTCCATCGGCACGGTTGACCGGGCGCTGCACAACAAACCCGGAATCAATCCCGAAACGCGCAAGAAGGTGCTGCGCATCGCCAAGATTCTGGGTTATCGCCCCAACATGGCGGCGCGGTATCTCTCTTCGCGCAAGAGCATCACGCTGGGCGTGAGCATTCCCCTTGAGATCGCATATTTCTATGACGACGTGCGGGATGGAATCTTCGAGGCGGCGAGCGCTTTTGAGCCGCTGGGCGTGCGGCTGCTTTACCGGCCTTTTATGGTGCTCGGTCAGGAAGAGGCGGAAGCTTTTGACGATCTTCTCCGCGAGGAAATTCAGGGCGTGGTCATTTCTCCGGGTTACCCGGAGTTGCTGAAGCCGCGCATCGAAAAGGCCATCCGGCGGGGAATTCCCGTGGTGTGCGTCGCAACGGATGCTCCGGGCACGGAAAGGCTGACATCAATTTCCGTTGATCCGCTGGCCAACGGCTCGATTGCCGGCGAGCTGATGGGCCGCTTCTTGCCTCCGCGCAGCAGGGTGATCGTCGTGACCGGGATGCAAGCCACGGCGGATCACGCGCAAAAGGTGACGGGATTCCGGCAAAGCTTCCGCCAGTTTTGCCCGCAAGGGGAGATCGCAAACGTTATTGAAGCTCATGACGAAGAGGCCGAAGCCTACGAAAAATGCTGCCACCTTCTGCGAAAAAATCCGCAGATCGCCGGCATATACATCAGCACGGCGAATTCGCTGCCGGTGATTCGAGCGCTCGAAGACCTGGGCCTGGCTGCCAAAATCAAAGTGATCGGAACGGACTTTTTCCCGGCCATGGTCCCGCTGATCGAATCCGGCAAGATCGCCGCGACGATCTACCAGCGCCCGCGCGAGCAGGGGCGGATTGCTTTCCAGACCATTTACCGCTTCCTGACCGAAGGACTGCGGCCGCCCAGCCGGATCGGCCTGGATCCGGCGATCATCATGCGCAGCAACCTCAAGTTCTTCTTGATAAAATCGGGACACCGGGATGGCGGAGTGTAGGGGCGCTGCTTGCCGCGCCCCTGTTTGGAATATGCGGTCCGTTTTTAGATGGAAAAGCCGCGGAGTCGAAGAATGACTCCGGGCTACTTAACCTAAAGTTTTACTTTAGATGTCGGAGCGCCGACAAGGCCCTGCTATAGCGGCGGTGTCCCCCACCACACCACCCCGCCTGCGGCTCCCCTCCTTAATAAGGAGGGGATTAAGGGTGGTTCTGGCGCTACAGAGGAGAACAGGGGCGCGGCAAGCGGCGCCCCTACATCCTTGTCACCTTCCGTTCTCTACGGGTGGCGTTCCGCGAGCGCCAGCGCCATTCCCACAAACTGCAGCCGGGCCTGCTGCGAGAGCGGGGCAGGCCCGGCAGTCTGTTCCTGGGAAGCCCTGGAGAGCACCTGCCGTAAGCCGTTCACGTTGAGATCGCCATGCGGGAAAATTTTCGCATAGCGCTCTAGCGTTTCCTGAGCCTTGTTAATCTGTCCCGTATCAAAATAAAAAGTTCCGAGCGCGGAATAGCAGTTTTCCCATTCGGGCAGCAGGTCGAGCGCCCGGCGGAAGTCGCCCTCGGCGTGCTGGTTGTCCGCCCGGGCCACCGCGAGAACACCCATTCCCCACAGGATTCGCCCCGAGTCAGGGATGCGGGTCAGCCCCCGGCGAAGCGTTCCCCCGGCCGCGGCCAGGTTGCCGGCGCGCATCTCGACAAAGGCAAGAGAAAGATAGTAGCGGTCATCATCGGGACTTTTCTGGACGGCTTTTTCGAAGGATGAAGCCGCGCCCGCAAGATTTCCCACGTGCGCTTCCGTATCGCCCCGCAACGCCAGCGTGGCGGCGTCATTCTGGCCTCGCGGCGAGATCGCGTCGAGCCACTGCAAGGCCCGGGTGTAGTTCCGTGTCTCGAAGTAAGCATCGGCCAGGTCATACTTCGCATCGTCCGAGTCCGAATCGGCTTTCAGGGCGAGCTCGAAATACTGGATGGCGTCCGGGTAGAGTTTATAGCGCGCGAGCAAAACTCCTGCGCCCGTCATGGTGCGGACGTCGCCGCTGCTGATCTGGCGCAGGTGCATCAAGGCTTGCCGCGCCTGCGGAATTTGCCCCAGTTTGAGATAAGCCTCAGCCTCAAGGTAAAACGACCGCGGGCGGTCCGGGTGCTGCTTAATTTCCCGTGCCAGCTCTTCGAGATCAAGCTGGGCCTGCTGCGCGGGCGGCAGGCTGGCCTTGTGGCTGGCGCTCTTCATGAAATGGCGGAAGGGCATCGGTCCCGGAGACGGGTTCTTGGCCAAGGTCTCAAAGACTTTCATATCCGCCTCTGCGGCTTGGTTCTGGCCGAGGTTCCGCTCCGCTACCGCCAGCTTGTAATAGGCTTTTGATTGGTCGGGATCGAGTTGGACGCACCGGCGCAGCAGGGGAATCGCCTCGGCAAACTTCTTCTGTTCCATCCTTACCGTCGCCAGCTCGAACAAGGCGTCGCCGTGGTTGGGATTTGATTTGAGCGCTTGGGTGAGGAACTTTCCGGCTTCAAGGTAATGGCCCTGTTTGTCCGCAATCAAGCCGAGGTTGTAAAGACAATCGGCATTTCGCGGGTCTTTTTGCAACCCTTCCTTGAAGTATTTACTGGCTTCATCAAACTGCCCTTGATGCCGGTAGTACAGCCCCATAAAAGCGTAAGAGGTGACGGAAGGGTCGAGTTCGAGCAAAGCCTTGAACTGCTGATAGGCTTTCTGGGCCTTCCCGGCGCTGTAATAGCTTTCCCCCAGCGCCGCGCGAAGATCAGGGCGCCGCGGGGCCAATTTGATTCCTTCTTCGAGCAGGGGAATCGCGTCCTCGTAGTAGGATTGCTGCATGCTGAGGCGGGCCAGCAGCAGAATAATATCCGTGTTCTTTGGCGCCAGTTTGCGCGCGTGAAACAGCAGTTGGAAAGCGTCGAGCGCCTTCTTTTCGCGCGTCAAAGCTTGCGCTTCTAAATACATCGTGCTGACCGAATCGGGTTTGAGGGCCAGGGCGTGATGGAGCGTCGCATCGGCTTTGGCGTTGTTGCCGCCGCTGAGATACGCCTCACCCAGGTTGTGCAGGATCTCGAACGTGCCGGGTTGCAAAGCGTCCGCCGTTTCAAGCTCATGGATGGCCGCCTTGTACTGTTTCGCTGAAGCGAGCAGCGTGCCGAGTGAAAAGTGCAGCCGGGCGTCCTGCGGCGCTTTTTGGGAAAGAGACCGCGCCAGGGCGAGCGCCTTAGCCGTCTGGCGTGTCTGGAGGTACGCCTCGATCAGATGGAGCTGCGTTGCAGGGGATGGCGACGGGGTGGCAGCTTGAGACCTGGGAAAGCCGGGTGCCGCGCCCATAGTGAGGCTCAGCGAAACCAGGAGCAGCGCCGCGGCAAGTGCGAGTCCGTACCTGCGGGCTAGCCTATTCAGGAGCGTCTCCGTCTGGTTTGGAGTGCCGCAATTTCTCATAGGCTCGTAACTCAGCTTGACCTTTTTCCTCTGCTCCGGAGCGGAAATAATCCTGGGCCAGGCGGTAGTGCGCGGAAGCCAGCGTGGGGTTCAAGCGAACTGCACTTTGGTATTCCCGGATGGCCCGGCGTGTCAATTTCTCGTGATCATAAATGATGCCAAGCTGTAAGTGCGCCGCCGCATCGCCAGGGTCAAGCGCGGCGGCTTTTTCAAGCTCTGATCGGGCGTGAATCCGCATAGCAGGGTTCGGAACTTTCAATAGGTCCATTCCATAAGCGTAATGTGCTTTGGCGCTTAGAGGATAATCCTCAACAAATTGTTTAAGAAGCTTGCGAACCTCGGGATTCCGATGACCCGTGGCGCGATCCGCCTCAGAAAGCAGCAGATAGGCGCGGGGGTCGCCCGGGTTAAGCCGTACTGCCTTCGAGAATGCCTCAACGGCTTGGTCATATTGGCCTTGGCCATAGAGCGCGATGCCAAGGCCCATCTTAAGCCGCGCGGAGGCGGGATCACGGATCAAAGCGCGCCGGAACGCTTGCACAGCCCGCGCGAAATCTCGCTTGGCGAGCCACGCCGAGCCTGCATCTACAGAGCCCACGTTGGCAGCATCCCCGCCCAGGTGATTCCCTATGCTGGCGCCGCGCGCAGGCGGATTCGCGAGGTACTGGTCCACCATCGTGCGGCTATGAACGGCGGCCTGGTCGCTGTAGCCGCCCCCTGCGGATGGGTCTTTGAGCTGGCCGGACCGGAGGCCAGAGTTTTCATAAAAGCTCACAGCGCCGAGCGCAGCATTGGGAGGCGGTTTAATTCCCGGATTGCGATGGAGCACGAAATTCAATTGCACGGGGTTTCCGGAGCGGACGCGAACATTCGACTTCACCGACTCTGCGTATCCCCCGCATTGCACGCGGAGCGTGTACGCGCCGGCGGGAATCACGGCAATACGATACGTTCCATGCGCGTCCGAGGTGGCTGAGAAGATTTTGCCGAGAGAATCCGTGGCGGTCACGTGTGCGCCGGCAAGAGCGGCCCCGCGCGAATTCGTGACCTGTCCCCCAAGCGACGCAGGCCGAGGGGCGGCAAGGGCGGCGCAGCAAGCCAACAGGATGCTGCCGCCCGCTTGCAACCATCGCACTGTCCCTGAAGCGGTCATCGGATGATCTTTACTGCCTCCCGAGCGTGAGGCTGCCGTTCATATTCTCGCAGAAAAGCGAAGCGCCGGGGAGTCGTTCTGGGCCGGAGCTCCTGCATTCTGGCCCGCAAATTTCGCTCCATTCCGGGCTGTCATTCCGAGTGTAGCGAGGAATCTGCTTTTGATTGGAGAACTGAAAACAAAGCAGATTCCGCGGGCCAATCCAAAACATCAGGCCCTCGGAATGACAGCAACTCCGGCATTAATCACGGCCGCCAGCCCGGCGGTCCAGCTTCTCAAGGTATTTGCGCGCGAGAGGATGATTCGGGATTTCTTCAAGAAGTTTCTGCAAAACGGAGCGCGCCGCCTGGGTTTTGCCGAGGCGGATATCCACACGAGCAAGGTTGAGATAGGCCTGATCGAATTTCGGCGCTCTTTGGATCGATTCCAAAAATTCGGCGCGCGCCCGCGCCGAATCCCCCATCATGAGATACAACACGCCCAGATTATTCAGCGCCTCCGCATAATCGGGCCGAAGCGCGACGGCTTTTTCCAGATATTCCTTGGCGCGGCCGTTCTGCCGTGCATCCGCAAAAACCATTCCCAGCTTGTAGTTCAGCTCCGGATTGTGAGGCTCAATGCTTAGCGCCCGCTCAAGGAGCGCCTGGGCCGCTGCGTATTTTCCCTGCGTCCGATCGAGATCGGCAAGGTTCTGCAAGGCCAGCGTGTTCCGGGAATCCGCCTGCAGGCCCTTTGTGAACCATGCGGCGGCCTCATCCGTGCGGCCCTGCTGCGCGGCAATCACGCCGAGATTGTTCAGCCCGAGGAGATCGTCAGGCTTTAATTTCACCGCCTGCCGCAACTGCTCATCAGCAAGGTCCCACTTTCGCTGCTGCATATAAAGCGTTCCGAGGTCGTAATAGGCGTCAGCGGAATCTGGTTCTTCGTGGATGGCGCGAAGAAAAGCCGATTCTGCGGCCGCAGCATACCCGTGCCGGGCGAAGGCGACCCCGTAGGTGAAGTAATTGCGCGCAAAGCTCCCGCCATAGAATTTCCCCGGAAAGGGCAAAGCCAAAGCCTGGCGTTCCGATGGGGTGCGCGGGAAGCGGCGCACATCCTCCAGCAGCTCCGCGGGATCGAAGCGCCCTTGATAAATACGGACGATCATTCCGCTAGCGTCCAGCACGAATGAAGTCGGAATCGTCAGGTCCCGGCGGCGGTCAAAGAGATAACGATAGAGGAGGTTATATATTGCTGCCACATCGGGAGTGGCCAGCAGGACAGGAAACCGAAGGCCGAGCCGGTCTGAAAATTCACGAACCTTCGTGGCCCGTGTGGGAGCGTCAAGGTTCAGCGCCAGCAGATGAACTCCGCGTATCTGCCAGCGGTCGTAGTGAGTTTGGAAATCCCGCAATTGTTCTGAACAGGCCGGCGTCTGAGTCTCCCAGAAGTTCAGGAGGGCTGGCTTGCCGCGATAGCTCGCGAGCGTGTGGACGCGCCCGGCGAGGTCGGGAAGAGAGAAGCCGGGCGGCGCAAGGGGGGCGATCAGCCAGGTGGCGAAATCGGCGGGAAGGGAAGAGCTAAGCTGCGAGTCCTGAGGCTTGCGGGAAGAGCCGGAGGTAAGCTGCGTCGAATGTAGCGACCGGCGGACCCCTCCAGGGCGGGCTTCGAGCGCCACTACAGCGAAAGGCGCCGCTTTGAAATGCTCAACGCCTTCCTCAATTTCGATACGATGCCCGGCGGGAGCGTCTGCAAGGTGTTGCACCTGCCCGTTTGGCCAGCGGACCGTCACCTGAACCGGCTCGCCGGAGTCGCCGAGGCCGAAAAAAAGCTCCTTTGTGTGCTGTGAGAGAAACCCCGAGCCCGCCTGGAGAAATTTGGTTTGCTGACCGCGAGCCCTCGTAATCGTGACCGAAGCGCCAACCGCGTCTCGGTTGCTGGTGTGGCCTCGAAGCCGGAAGGCAATCGATTCGCCCAGGTGCGGCATCGCGTTGCGCAGGATGCGAACCTGCGGCCCGGTGCGATTCTTAAGGATCACTTCCAGGCGGCCATCATGGTCAATATCTGTGAGAGCGAACGAGCGGCTGTCATCAATAAAGTCCAATCCCAGGGCGCCCGAAACATCGGAAAACGTCCCATCGCGATTGTTGGCGTAGAAGACGTTCCGCTCATAGCCGCTCCACGTGCCGCCGGAGCGAATGAGCTCATTGATGGCGTTCCAGCCCTGTTCATATTCTTCCGTCGGAGCGGAGCCTTGTGGCGAGCGCGCCACCACTTGCCGCCAGAAAAAGCTTGAAAGGTCGTGGGCTTTCGGCCCGGAAATCATGCCGTTGGCAATATAAAGATCGGGGTAGCCATCGTGGTCGAAATCCCAGGCGTCGCTTGACCACGCCCATCGTCCGATCCCAACGTCTGCTTCGGAAGTCTGATTTTTGAACGCGCCCTGGCCCTGGTTGCGAAACAGCGAATTCCCCATCGCGTGTTTGCGGTAAAGCGCGCGGACGCTGGAGGGCGCGTCCGGCATGAAATTTTCAAGATCAGTAACGCGAAGGCCAGCGGCGGTCCACATATCCGCGACGTAGAGGTCCTGCTGGCCGTCGTTATCGTAATCCAGCCAGCAAACGCTCATGCCCGCGCCCGTATCGAGCACGCCCGATTCCTGGGCCACATCGGTGAAAGTTCCATCACCATTGTTGCGGTAAAGATTCTTCTGGCCAAAATCGTTGGCGACGTATAAATCCGGCCAACCGTCCTGGTTGTAATCCGTCCAGCCGCAGGCGAAGCTGAACCGATGATTGTTTTCGTCCAACTTGGCGGTGTGCGTTACATCCGTAAAAGTCCCGTCGCGATTATTACGAAAGAGAAAATTCGGCGGCCCATTTCGGGCGTTGAAGTAAGGCACAGGATAGCGATAGCGATCCGGCCCCTGGTAATAGGAATAGAGACAGAAATAAACGTCGAGCCAGCCGTCGCGGTCATAGTCGGCGAGCGCCGCGCCGGTGAACGTGCCTTGTGCGGGCTGCGCGAACTGGAAAGCCTTTTCCTGCAGCCGGAATTTACCATTCCCCTGATTCAGAAACAGCAGCGGAGCCGTGCCGCACACGACGATCAGATCTTCGAAGCCGTCATTATTTATATCCGCAAACAGCGCGAACGGGCTGCTATCCAGGACGCCGACGCCCGCATACCGGGTGATATCCTCAAATGTTCCGTCACCGCGATTGCGGTAGAGCCGGTTGGGGAGACCGGAGGGCTGGCAAACGTAAATTTCATCAAAACCGTCATTGTCGATGTCACCCACGGCAACGCCTTGATTCCCGTAAATGTCGATCCCGCAAGCTCCGTCCAAAACCGTCCGCCAGTAATCCGTGCCGCGTAGCAACTGCTCGTGGTAAGAAGCGTTGCTTCCCAAGGCTTCTTCGGTGACGTCCTGGAAGGCTGGGGCGAACGCGCGGCCGCATGTTTCGACAGTTGGCTGCCAGCCGGTCAGTTGCAGCGTATCGGAGGAGCCTCGCTCCCACTCCAGATTCCAGATTCCAGCGCGCTGCTCGCGGTAATAGCCGGGGCCGGCGTCTACCAGGTCGTATCGAACGCGGGTGTGGATCGCCTGTGGGAGGCGACCGGCTCCTTCGGAAGCATTTTTCGCGCCGGAGTGACCAGGACTGTGAGTTGGGGCAGTGGATGTTGAGGGCGCCGAGACACCAACGATCTTGAATTCAACGCACGTAAATTTGCCGCTGCCAAGGTAATTCTGCAATTCGCGGAGAAAAGCAGGAGCGTCCAAAGCGGCCGAAGCCCCGTTGAAATTGCGCTTCCAAATTTTCAGGTTTGAATCCGACCGGGGTAGAAGCCTTTCAGCGCCGCGAAGCGAGCCTCCCTTAAACCGCGGGCTGAAGCACCGGCCGATCTCGCCTGCGCTGGAATTGCCTTCAACCAGCGCCGCGCGCCATTTTTCAAGAACTTTATTTATTTCAAGCGCCAGCGTTTCCGTTGGAAAGACGTCTTTGGCAGGATCAACTTTCTTCAGGATTTCATCGAGTGGCGGCGTCGAGCGGTAATGGGGGACAAAATAATCCGATTGCGGATGGCTCGGCTGCGGCGCTTCAGGAAGAAGCGCGCGGTCCACGCCCCTTCGCGGGAATCCCGCGGCGACAGGGGCGGCGAGCGCATATCCGCACCAGCTTAAAAATTGGCGGCGCGAAAGATGGAGCCGCCAAATTCTGCGAAGCCAGCTTCCCAATTAACAGTTCCTCCCCTGCCCAGCACGACAGCATTTTACATGAACTGAAGATGGCCCACAGGCTGCGGAACAATTCTCTTGGGCGTATCAGGACACTTGTAGGGCCGCGCTAGCCCCTGAACAGGGCGCAGCAAGCAGCGCCCCTACCTTGCTAAAACCCAATGTTAATTGACACTCGCTCCTCCGTGCGATATATTTTGAGCGCCAGATATGCGGGGTTTGGGAATGAATCGCCGGCGTTTTATGGGCCTGGCAGCGGGTGGCGGCGCGGCGGCTACCTTGGCCAGAGGGGGTAAAATGCTGGGAGCTCCTGACCCTGGATGTCCCAAGCCGCGCAGTGGCCCTCCGTCCAGTTCTTCCGAAAAACTCATTATTCCCACCGATAAACCGGATCGTTTCCACGCCAAGATTATGGAATTCAACCCGGTACCGGGGCTTAATCCGGCCACCTGGGAATTGGAAGTGGGCGGACTCGTCCACAAACCTCTGAAGCTGAAGCTGGCGGACCTGAAGACTTTGCGCCGGATCAAACAAAGCAGCCGGATGAAGTGCGTGCAATGCTGGTCCACCCGAATCGAGTGGGAAGGCTTTCGCTGCGAGGAATTGTTTCGCCTTGCCGCGCCTTTGAAGTCCGCAACGCACGTGCGCTTCGATTGTGGCGATAAGTATTTCGATTTCGATTCTCTTACGGACATGCTGAACCCGCGCGTGCTGCTGGCAGTCGGAATGAATGGCGAGCCGCTGACGCCTGAGCACGGCGCGCCGCTGCGCCTGGTAATGCCCTGGAAGTATGGCTACAAATACGTGAAGCTCATCACGAAAATAACGTTCACGAACCACGGCGGCGAAGGAATCGTGGCGGACACCTGGCCCTATTACACCCAGGGCGGAAATATCCAACCGGGGATGGACCACCCGTTTGATCTGCCCGGGCAAGTGCGCAGAATCAAGGGTGGGGAGATTACGGATTACTAGTGTTTCCGCGTGCCCCTCACCCGGCCTTCGGCCACCCTCTCCCCAAGGGAGAGGGCTGCAGTCTTAGTTTTGTCGGCACTCCTTTCGAAAAGGAGTTGTTATCCGCTCTAGTTTTCAGCCCTCTCCCTTCGGGAGAGGGGGACCGCGAAGCGGTGGGTGAGGGGGCCTAGAGACTTCGCTCGTTCACATAAACGTAGGATCATGGAAGGCGACCTACCAATTCATTC
>DASUKV010000135.1:0-2812 GCA_036278555.1 Terriglobia bacterium | reverse complement strand
CGCGGCGGCGCGCTCATCCTCGGAGCGCTTCGCACACTACCGGCGGCGTTCGGAGGGGGCGCGCTCGTCCTGCCACGTTGCATTTGAATGCCGCGATTTCCCATGCGAGGAGCGGCGCCCGAAAATCCAGGACTGTTGCGGCGGTTGAGAAATACAGGGTTGCTGCTGCGCCCCGTGGGTGACGCTCCAAAGCGCGGCTGAACGCCCCGCACGGCGCCCTGACGCATTGCCTGGTTTTCGAGCGCGGAAGGCATTCGAGACGCGTTCGGCCCCACGCGATACTGCCCGCCCAAAGTATTCCCAAGCTGCGGGCGAAGCGCCTCAGCGCCGTGCGACCCAAACGTCCGGCCCAGAAAAGATTCGTGAGCGGAGGCGTTTCGCGCCCCTGCTTGCCGCGATTGCCCCATCAGGACGATATTCGGCGCCGGAGTGGCCGCGCGGGCCGCGGCCGTGAAGGCGCGGGGGTTCGCTGCCCGGCGGGCATGCGCGACCGGAGCTTGTACCGCTGCGGATGGAACCGCGTGCGACGCTGTTATCCGGGCGTGGGTTGCGGCGGAGTATTGCTGCGGCGTCATTCCGCCGGGCATTCCAGGGTAAACAACTCCGTGCGCCGCCGGAGTTCCTGAGAGTCTCGCCCCGGCCAGCGCGGAGACGGGTGGTGTGGCCACCCGGCTCAACTGGTTGCTATTCACAGCCACCCGGCTTGTGCTATTGACCGGCACGCCATTTTGGAACGCCGTCGTTTTCACAGCCGTGACGCACCCAATCGATGATCTGCAGACGGGTGCGCCGGAGGCGTTTCGCGCCGCCCAGCCCACATATCCGGGGCCCGAATACCAGGAGACGATCCCGGGATTCCAGGCGTTAAAGTGCGAAGGCGGCATCCAGAAGTACCCGAAGCCCGGAGCGTAGTTCCAGAACCCGTAATGGAACGGCAGCCAGCCCCAAGGTTCCGATGAAATCCAGGTGTAGCCAAGGCCGGAATACCAGCTCCACTGGCCGGCGGAGAAGGGCGCCCATCCGGCCGGCACGAAAGGCGACCAGCCATAGCCGAAGCCCGGGAAATAGGCCCATTCGCCATAAGTATCAAGATCGCTCCAACCGTAGACATTCGACCGGATGCCCACTGCCCCTTCGTTCAGGGCCAATTCAGCCTGTTGATCGCGCTCATGCACCCAGTTATCCCAGGCGTCCTTCTTGATGTCGTGTGAGATGTTGAAGGCCGTTTCCTGGGGCGCTGTGTTCGTTTCGAGAATCTTGCCCTTGGTGACCTTCGCAGATTTGGTGGGACTTGCGGCCTGCACCGATCCGTCGAAAACCTCAACGCGCAATTCGCCCTGGGTGAGATCGGTGCGGAACTCGGTTTTCCCGTGCGGCGTCAAAGTGGTGTCCGCCGCTTTCACCGTGTAGAGATCGCCATGCTTCGGATTGAGGTGAAACGTGGCATAGCCCTGCGCGAGAGCCATTTGGTTGATTTTAGCTCCCTTCGGATCGAGCGCAAGCTCGTTGAAATCAAGCTGGGAAAGCTGCCCCAGCCGCGCCGTTGAGCCATTTTCAAACTGCACTTCCGCAAAGCTGCCGGTCGAAGTCGACACGGAGAACCCTTGTTGTATCGGAGTATTGACCGCAGCCTTTGCCCATGTGGATGACCCCGGCCTCTTCACCAAAACGGCGCCTTCCACAAAGCTGAGCCGCACCACTCGCACGTGCGAATAGCCTTCTTCTTTCCCAGCCACGGACGCCGGCAAAGCCAGCATCATGGCAAAAAGCAAGCCGATGCCAGCGCTGAGGAATACTTTTTTCATGGGGGTTCTCCTTCCCCGGGTGATCCGCAAAGGTTGGAGCAGGATCATCTGTGGCTCGATTATACCAGATGAAAAGCTGGGTAGAAAGGTTGTTGGCGGGCGGAGGATTCTTTTCTTGGTGCCGGGAAAATACGCTGCGGCGGCCTCTGGCCAGCAAAAACTCCGCCCTCGATGTCGCCCCCTCACCCGTCCCGCGATGGGAAGCACTGCTTCCCCGCGGGACACCCTCTCACCCTTTTCAGAGGGCGAGGGCGGCAACTTCGGCTTCGCGGGCGGTGAGGGCGCCGCCGAGACAGCCCGCATCTACTCCTTGTCGCTCACTCCGGGATGTGACAAAATAGCAGGAAAGCAGGAGAGACACATCGGGCGGCCATTGTCGCGCCCTGCAAACCTGATGCGGGAGAAACGGTGCACTCTGACGTTAAAATCCTAATCGAGCTTCAGCAGGTTGACCTGAGCGTTTCTGAACTCACCTCAAAGATCAATGCTTTTCCCCTCGAAGCGCAAGCCCTGAAAAAGCAATTGGAGGAATTTACCCGCGCGCACGAAGCCCGCAAGTCACAGCAAGCTTCCGGCCAGAAAGAGCGGCGCGATCTTGAAAGCGACGTTCAGGCGATTAAGGCGAAAATTTCGAAGCACAAAGACCAGCTTTATCAGGTGAAGACCAACGAGCAATACCGGGCGATGCTGCACGAGATTGAAGGCGAAGAAGGAAACGTCCGAAAAGCGGAGGACCGGATCCTCGAGAAAATGGTTGAGGCCGAGCAAATCGACCACGCGATCCGGGAAGCCGCGCAGCGCCTGGAATCCGAAAAGGCGCGGGTGGATGGCGGCATCAAGCAGCTTGAAGCGGCGCGGCAGCAAGCGGAGCGGGAGCGGGATGAATTGCTCCGCCGGCGCGAATCGCTGGCGGAAGGTGTTGGCGCGGACACTCTGGCGCTCTATGAGAAACTCCGCAAGGCGCGCGGCGGTCTGGCGCTAGCGGAGGTCCGGGACAGCCTCTGCAC
>DASUKV010000134.1:0-12860 GCA_036278555.1 Terriglobia bacterium | reverse complement strand
CTATCGAGTTTTTGAACGTCCGGCCCGAGGGCGTCTACATCGACGCAACACTCGGAGGCGGCGGGCACACCGAAGCCATTTTGCGAAAGCTCGAAAGCGGAAGACTTCTGGGAATTGACCGGGATCAGGAAGCGCTGGACCGGGCGCGCGAGCGGCTCCGGGAGTTCAACGGAAAGCTGATTCTCATGCGGGGAAACTTCGCAGAAATTGACTCCTTGCACGCAACAAGCGGCTTGCCGCCCGCGGACGGCCTCTTGGCCGATCTCGGAATCAGCTCCTGGCAGCTTGAGAGCGCTGAGCGCGGATTCAGCTTTGACCGCGAAGGCCCGCTGGATATGCGCATGGACCTGACGAATCCGCTCACCGCCGAGGAGCTAGTGAACCGCACCCCGGAGCGGGACCTGGCCGATTTAATTTTTCAATTCGGGGAAGAGCGCCACTCGCGCCGCATTGCGCGAGCCATTATGAAAGCCCGTCCGATTCGAACAACCGCCAAACTGGCGCTGGTGGTTATGCGAGCAATTCCATCCCGGACGGGCTTTCACCACCTCCATCCCGCCACGCGCACGTTTATGGCGCTGCGCCTTGCGGTGAATCAGGAGCTTGAAAATCTGGAAAGCTTTCTCCTTCGGGCCCTGGCGGTTCTCGCGCCGAAGGGCCGCCTGGTGATTCTCAGCTTTCATTCGCTCGAAGATCGCAGGGTGAAGCAGGCGATGAAACAATGGCAGCAGGAAAGCCGCGCGCAGGTTTTAACGCGCAAAGTGATTCGACCCAGCGAAGAAGAAGTGCGGGCGAATCCGCGATCCAGAAGCGCGAAGCTGCGCGCTGCTGAGAAAACCGCGGCGTGAGGCGCCGCCCCTGCGGCGTTTGCCTCCAGCGCCTGGATCCGGCGAAGGGATGCCGAGACTCGAAGCGAAAGGCCCTCACCCGGCCTTCGGCCACCCTCTCCCGAAGGGAGAGGGCTGAGAAATCAAAATGGTCCTTCCCAAAAGGAGGGCTGTTTCCGGCAGAAGGCGGTACTCTCCCACGGCAAGAGGGCTGAAAAAATGGAGTGAGTAGCGGCCACTTGCGGAGATATCCGCCGGGAGAAAACATCGATACAAGCCCTCTCCCTCCGGGAGAGGGGGGACCGCGAAGCGGTGGGTGAGGGTTCTCTCCCACGGCGAGAGAGATGAAAAACCCGGAGTCATCTCATCCGTTATCCAGAGGAAAATTATGGCAACCGCGCCGGTCATCTTCCCAGAACCCAAGCAGCGCCCGCGCCGGACAGCGATCCGGGTGGCGGGCCGGTCTCATCTTCCCGAAGTTTTTTTCGAGAAGCGGATTGATAATTCGCGCGTCGTCCGCGAGGTGGACCCGGAACGGCGGCGGCAGTGTTATTCATTGCTGGGCGCGAGCGTGTTGGCCTTCATCTTTATTTTTGGCTTTGCCTGGCAGCATTTCGAGTGCGTCAAGTACGGCTATGAGATCGAGCAATTGAAATCCCAGCGTTCGAAGCTCAAGGAGTCAAACCAAAAGTTGCGCCTGGAACAGGCGCTCTTGGCTGACCCGCAGCGCATTGACCGGCTGGCCCGCGCCGACTTAGGACTTGTGCCGTCGGACCCGCATCAAACGATTCGCCTGGACGGCGCTTCACCTGCGGCAGCGCAGCCCGGAGCTCCGGTCTTCGCCCGCAATTTCGCGGCGCTCGCTCCCACCCGCCGAGGAATTCCGCGGGAGCCTTAGATGCCCCGATCCGCGTCCCCTTCCCCGCCCGCCAAATCCCATCGCGAATCTTCCATGCTCCGCCGCGGCGTGGCGCTCGCGGCGATTTTCGTTTGCTGGATGCTCGTGATCGCCGGCCGTCTTTACTATCTCCAGATCATCCAGTATGTCCGCTGGCTTGACCGCGCTGACCGGCAACAGCAACGAACGATTGAGCTGGCGCCGCAGCGCGGCTCCATCTATGACCGCCACTTCCGCCCCCTGGCGATGAGCCTGCCGGTAAACTCCGTCTACGCCGTTCCATCGCATCTCGAAAATCCGGACGCCGCGGCGCGCCGGCTCGCCGGAGCGCTCGGCATGAGCCCGCGTGATCTCGAGGCTCGGTTTGAAGCTTCACGCACGTTTTGCTGGGTCAAGCGCAAGGTCTCCGCAGCAGAATTTTCGCGCGTGAAAGCGATGGACCTGAAGGGCGTTTATTTCGAGAAGGAGATGAAAAGGTTTTATCCCTTGGGTGACCTGGCGGCAAGCATCCTGGGCTACGTGGGGATGGATGACCGCGGGCTGGGAGGACTCGAATATTCTCTGAACTCCCAGATCGAAGGGAAACCCGGGCACGCGCTGGTGATGGAAGACGCGCGGCGGCAGACTTTCGGCTCGCGCGACGATCCCGGCCAGCCGGGCATGAACGTGCAACTGACGCTGGATGCCGGAGTGCAATATATCGCCGAGCGCGTGCTGGACGCTGACGTTCGAAAGTGGCACGCCAAGGGTGGAGTGGTGGTGGTTCAGAATCCCTCGACGGGCGCGATTCTGGCGATGGCGAGCTCTCCGACTTTCGACCCAAACAATTATGCGGCGAGTCCGCCCGAAGACCGCATCGACCGTGGCGTGGCATGGATCTACGAGCCGGGATCAACCTTCAAATCGGTCACGATTTCATCCGCGCTCAACGAAGGCGTTGACAAGCCCACCGATTTGATTGACTGCCAGATGGGAGCCATTGTTCTCGGCGGCCGCACAATTCACGATGTCCGGGAGGCAATCCGCCACGAAACAGAACCGCTGACGGTGAAGCAGGTTCTGGCGTATTCGAGCGACGTGGGGGCCGTCAAGGTGGCGCTGAGGCTCGGCGAAGACCGCTTTTACCAGGATATTGTCAGGTTTGGGTTTGGCTCGAAGACGGGCGTGGGGCTGCCGGGAGAGGAACAAGGACTCTTAATGCCGCCCCAACGGTGGTCGGGCGTTTCGATTGGAGAAATCGCGATTGGGCAAGGAATTGGTGTCACGCCCTTGCAGTTGACGAACGCCTATTCCGCCATCGCTAACGGCGGAATGCTGATTGAACCCCGTATCATTCAAAAGATCTTCCGGCACGGCGCCGCCGAACCTCCTTCGCCCCGGGTCGAGCAGCGCGTGCTCAGCCCCGCAACCGCCGCCGCCATGCGGCAGATGCTTGCCGGAGTGGTAGAGTTCGGGACGGGCAAAGCTGCGAAGCTCGAAGGCTACTCAGCGGGAGGCAAAACCGGCACGGCGCAGAAGGTGGAAAACGGGCGCTACTCGCATACGCACTACGTGGCCTCCTTCATCGGGATCGCGCCGGTCAGCCATCCCGCCATCACCATTCTGGTTGCGATTGATACGCCGTCGGGTGGTATTTATGGAGCCGAAGTGGCAGCGCCCGCCTGGAAGGAAATTGCTCAAGAGACGCTCGATTACCTCAACGTGCCCCGCGATGAGCCGCTGCCATCGCCTTTCGAGATGGCATCAAACAAAAAGCGTGATCATCAATTGGAGTCAAATCTTCAAGACCATCTGTCGCCCGCGCCCGCCGCGGCGCCCCCACTGCCTATCGTCCGGCCCAGCGTAAAATCCGTTTCTTTCGTTCCGGGGCAAGGCCAGCCCGGCCCGGACGCGGTAATTATCAATGACCGGCCGATGGTCACGGTTCCTGATTTTACGGGCCTCGACGAAAGAAGAGTGGCGGAGGAATGCCAGAAGCTGGGTCTTGACCTGAGCTTGTCGGGTACCGGGCTCGCGGTCGAGCAGGATCCTCCGTCAGGTTCTAAAGTGCCGGAGGGATCCCAGGTGGGCGTCGCTTTTGCGCGGTGAGGGCAAGCAGGCGTGACCCCTCACCCGGCCTTCGGCCACCCTCTCCCGGAGGGAGAGGGCTGACTTTCCGTAATTTTCTGCCCGCGCGTCTATAAAGAGAGGCGTGAATTCCTGTAATTTCTGCCCCCGCGTTTGAAAAGAGAAAGGGCGGAAATCAAAGATAACAGCCCTCTCCCTCCGGGAGAGGGTGGCCGAAGGCCGGGTGAGGGGCCACATACCCAAAGCGGACAGTCCTGAACCGGACGAATGCCGGAATCGGGCGGCGGTATACTGAAGACAGCGCATGAACCTTGGGGAGTTGCTGCGGGATACGATAGTTCGGGAGCTGCGGGGGGACGCCAGGCAGGAGGTTCTGTCTCTAGCCTACGATTCTCGCCAGGCGCAGCCGGGCTCGCTTTTCTTCGCCATTGAGGGCGAACAGGCGGATGGCCACCGCTTCATCGGGCAAGCGCTCGAAAAGGGCGCGGCGGGCGTCGTGAGCGAGAGGCCGGTGCCCCCGGATTTTCCGGCCGTCTGGGTGTTCGTCCCCCGCATCCGGCGCGCGCTGTCAGACGTCAGCCGGGCCTTCTACCGGCGCCCGGAGTCACGGCTGAAGCTGGCGGGCGTTACCGGCACCAACGGCAAAACGACCACGGCGTACCTGATTCGGTCCATCTTCGAGGCCGCCGGTGTCAAGACGGCGCTGTTCGGTACCATTGAGTACCGCCTGGGCGCGCGCGCGATTCCGGCGCCGCATACCACGCCCGAATCACTCGATCTGGCGCGCTACCTGGCGGAGTGGGTCGAACAGGGCGGCGAGGCCGCCGTCATGGAAGTTTCCTCCCACGCCCTCGCGCAGGAGCGGGTGTGGGGTTTTCATTTCGTCTCGGGGGTCTTCACGAACCTCACCGGCGACCACCTCGATTATCACAAGAATATGGAAAATTACTTCGCGGCCAAGCGGAGACTCTTCGAGGGGGTGGGGACCGCGCCGCCGGACGTCGGCGTGATCAACATGGATGACCCGTGGGGCGCGCGCCTGCTTGAGACAAAGCAACCCCGGCAGATCACTTACGGCCTGAATTCAAACGCCCAGGTGAAAGTGAGGCACTTCACCCACGGACCGGGAGGAATCCGCGCGTCGCTTTCGACGGCGGAAGGCAAGCTCGAAATTGAATCGCCGCTGATGGGCCGGGCCAACCTCGAAAACATCCTCGCCGCGGTAGCCGTGGCCCAAGGATGGGGAATTGCAAGCGAGAAAATTCAGCAAGGAATCACTGCCTTGCGGCAGGTGCCAGGCCGGTTTGAGCGGATCGACGAGGGCCAGCCGTTCGTTGTTCTCGTGGACTATGCCCACACTCACGACGCCCTACGGAACGCGCTGGCCATCGCGCGCGAGATCACGCGAAACCAGCTCATCGTGGTTTTCGGCTGCGGCGGCGACCGCGACCGTACCAAGCGTCCGCTGATGGGCGAAGCCGCCGGAAACCTGAGCGATCAGGTGGTGCTGACTTCAGACAATCCGCGGAACGAGGATCCGATCACGATTATGAATGACGCCATCGTAGGGCTGCAAAAATCACCGAAACCCTATTGGACCGAAGTGGACCGGCGGAAAGCGATTCGCACCGCGTTAGAGCTGGCCCACGAGGGCGATGTTGTGCTGATCGCGGGAAAGGGCCACGAAACTTATCAGGTGCTGAAAGATGGTCCCGTTCCCTTCGATGACCGCGAGGTGGCAAGAAAAATTCTCCGTGAGATGGGCTTCGGCCCCTCACCCGGCCTTCGGCCACCCTCTCCCGCAGGGAGAGGGCAGTGATTCGTGATCGTAGCCCCTTCCCTTTTGGCAGCGAGGGTAGGAACGTACGGGATTTCAGCCCTCTCCCGCCGCGACGGGAGAGGGTGGCCGAAGGCCGGGTGAGGGCTGCTCTTTCATGCAACTATCCACCACGGAAATTGCCTCGATTCTGGACTCCCGGTGGGAGGGAACGCCGAGGCTTGCCAGCGGCTATTCGATCGATTCCCGCTCCGTCCAGCCCGGCGACCTTTTTTTTGCGATTCAGGGTCCCAGGAATGACGGTCACGGGTTCATCGGGCAAGCCTTCGGATCAGGCGCCATTGCCGCGATTGTCCGGGGCAGCTATCACCCTGCTGATGCGCCCAGTTGGCAGCCGTTCCTGATCAGCGTCCCCGATACGACCCTGGCTTTGCAGACACTCGCGCATGCCGTGCGCAGGAAGTGGCCCGGCCGGCTGATCGGCATCACAGGGAGCGCGGGCAAGACGACCGTCAAGGAAATGACCGCGGCTCTCCTTGAGCGGCGCTTCCGAGTGCTGAAGTCGTCCGGGAACTTGAATAATCACTATGGCGTGCCTCTGACGCTCCTTCGTCTTGAGCCTTCGGACGACGCCGCGGTGGTCGAGATGGCGATGTCAGGACCCGGCGAGATTGCCCGGCTCGCCTCCTGGGCGGAACCCGGGATTGGGGTCGTCACAAACGTCTCGGCGGCGCACCTCGCATTTTTTGACTCCGTGGATTCTATTGCCCGCGCCAAGCGCGAGCTGATTGAAAGCCTTCCACCTACCGGCATTGCTGTGCTGAACCAGGATGACGAGCGCGTTCGCGGCTTCGCGGCGGGTTTCCGCGGGCGCGTGGTGACGTTCGGTTTCACGGAAGGCGCAGATTACCGCGCCCTGGGGGTTCGCGCCGCGAGCAGGAATGGAACCGAAGGCTCGGAATTCGAACTCCGGGGCGGGACCTATTCCGGAAGCTTTTTTGTGCCGCTTCCCGGACGCCATAATGCTGAAAATGCGCTGGCGGCAATTGCAGCAGCCAGTTTGTTTGATCTACGCTTGGAAGACGTAAGGGAGGGCCTTGCGCATTTCCGGGCTCCCGGCCAGCGGACGGAAATTATCAGGCTTCCAGGCGGCGTGGTGCTTATCAACGACGTCTACAATTCAAATCCCCGCGCGATGGAGCGCATGCTCGAAACTCTGGCCTGCTGGCCACATGCGAAAAGGCGAATCGTGATTGCGGGTGAAATGCTGGAGCTTGGCCCATCCGCGCCCGACTGGCATCGCCGGGTGGGCCGGGAATGCGCCCAGGCCGGAATCGATTGGCTTCTGGCGGTGCAAGGGGATGCGCGATTCTTTCTGGAGGGCGCCGAAGAGGCGGGATTGCCCGGGGACAAATGCTCCTTTTTTGCCACGGCTGAGGAAGCAGGCCGCTTCTGCCTGGGCATCGTTGAGCCGGGAGATGTCATCCTGGTGAAGGGCTCGCGCGGGGTGCATCTGGAAAGGGCTACGGAGATTCTCAGGATCGCGTAGGGGCGCTGCTTGCCGCGCCCTGATGTTGTAGCGGCGACTTTACGTCGCCACAGAACTGCATCGAAATACCAGAATGGCGGCATGAAGCCGCCGCTACGAGTTTTGCAAAGGGCGCGGCAAGCAGCGCCCCTACATCTATCTTTATATCTTTGATCCAAACGGCTGCTAAATGTTTTATTATCTGTACCTTTGGTTCCACACTCAGATCCATTTCTTTAACCTTTTCCGCTACATTACTTTCCGGACGGCTTACGCCAGCCTTACTGCCCTTCTTCTTTCACTCGTTTTAGGCCCCTGGCTAATCAGAAGGCTCAAGAAATTTCAGATCGGGCAATATATCCGGGAGGAAGGCCCCAAGTCCCATGTCGCCAAGGCCGGCACGCCCACAATGGGAGGCGTGCTGATTATTCTTTGCGTTGTGATTCCCACTTTATTGTGGTCCGACCTTCGCAACGTGTTTGTGTGGCTCGCGATGGGAGTCATGGTGGCTTTCGGCGCCATTGGATTCTGGGATGATTACCTGAAGTTGCGGCGGCGTCACAACTTAGGCCTGAGGGCGCGGTCCAAATTCTCACTTCAGATTCTGGTGAGCGTGCTCCTGGCGGCGGCGCTGGCAGTCCTTTCGGGCGCGGGCCTTTATTCCACCAAGCTTACTTTTCCCTTCTTCAAAAATCTTCACCCGGATTTTCTCATCAGCGCTTTCCTGCGCCACCCGTGGCTTTATCCGCTGGCCTTTTTGCCCTTCGCCGGCTTGGTGATCCTGGTAGTTGTGGGATCCTCGAACGCCGTGAACCTGACCGATGGACTGGACGGCCTGGCAATCGGCTGCGTCGTGGTTGCGGCCTCCGCGCTGACCGTACTCACCTATGTGACGAGCAACGCGGCCTTGGCGACCTATCTCGACCTCGAACGCCTGCCCAAATCCGCCGAGTTGACGATTTTCTGCGGGGCCATGGTGGGATCGAGCCTCGGATTTCTCTGGTACAACGCCTACCCGGCGGAGATTTTCATGGGCGACGTGGGATCGCTCTCACTCGGCGGGGCCATCGCGGCGGTCGCGGTGATTATCAAGCAGGAGCTTCTTCTGCCGTTTATCGGCGGGATTTTCGTGATTGAGGCGCTTTCCGTCATCCTTCAGGTGGGCTCTTACAAGCTGCGGCACAAGCGCATCTTCAAGATGGCGCCCATCCATCACCACTTTGAGCTGCTCGGCTGGAAAGAATCGAAGGTGATCGCCCGCTTCTGGATTGCGGCTCTGGTGTTTGCCTTGTTTGCGCTGACCACGCTGAAGCTGCGGTAACGGCTTCTCGATGCCGGATTTCCGTGCGGGCAATGGCCGATTCCGGCCCTCGCCCTCCGGGAGAGGGTGGCCGAAGGCCGGGTGAGGGCCCAGGCGCTGAGAAAGCAAAGCTATACCGGGCGAAGAAACTCTTTGACACTCTGCCGATTTCTGTGCATAAAATACGCACTAACGGGCGGCAGCCAATCCGTGCCGTTCACCTACTGAGGAAGCGCAGCAAATCTTAACTCATGGCCAGGCCTAAATCCTTTCGCAACCCGACACGAGTGAGCTTGACGCTGAACCGCGAAACCGTGATTTCAGCCCGGCGCCTGGCGCGCGAAAACCGCCGGTCCCTTTCCGAAGTGATCTCGGAGATTCTTGACGGCTATTTCCGCAAGAACGGGCACTCCCCGAAGCGAAATTCTTCATGATGGAGCTTCGCAACAAGCGCGTTCTGGTGGTGGGGCTGGCCCGCAGCGGCCGGGCGGTGGCTTCCCGCCTGGTGCGCGAAGGCGCGGTGGTGACGGTTACGGACCAGCGAGCGCCTGCTTCCTTTGCCCCGATCCTCCACGACTTGATGGAGCAGAAGATCGGCCTGGAGCTGGGCGTTCACCGCGAAGAGACGTTCCTGAACCAGGATCTGATCGTGGTAAGCCCCGGGGTTCCGTGGGATTTGCCGGCGCTTGAGGCCGCCCGGGAACACCGGATGATGGTGGTTCCGGAAGTGGAGGCGGCAAGCTGGTTTTTCCAGGGAACGCTGGTCGGCATCACCGGGACTAACGGCAAAACCACCACGGCGACGCTGCTGGGCAAAATGCTCGAAGCTTCAGAATTCTCAACTTTTGTCGCCGGGAACATCGGAGTGCCGCTAATTTCTGCGGTGGAGCTTTTTTCTCCGGATTCGATGGTGGTCGCGGAACTTAGCAGCTTTCAGCTTGAAGCGATCCAGACGTTTCATCCTCAGGTTGCCGTGCTGCTGAACATCACGGAAAACCACCTCGACCGGCATCACACCTTCGACGCCTACGTCAGCGCGAAGGCGCAGATTTTCAGAAACCAGCAAGCGGAGGATTATGCCGTTCTGAACGCCGACGATCCTACGGTGATGAGCCTCGCGTCGGCCATCGCCAGCCGGAAGGTCTTCTTCAGCATGGAGCAGGACCTCCCGGACGGGGTGCTGCTCTCGCACGGGAAGATTCTTTACCGCGTGGGCAACTTGGAGAGGACGCTGCTGGAACAGAGGGAAATCAAGCTGCGCGGAGCCTTCAACGTGCAGAACGTGATGGCCGCCTGCGCCGCCGCCTGCGTCTTGGGCGCGGATTTCAGGGCTATACGGGCGGCGGTGAGGGAATTTACCGGGGTCGAGCATCGCCTCGAATACGTGCGGACGGTCGGGGGGATCGATTTCTATAACGATTCTAAAGCTACCAGCGTGGATGCCGCCGCCAAAGCCCTATCCACCTTCGAACAGGGCGTCCGGCTTATCCTGGGCGGCAAGGACAAGGGCGCGCCGTATACGCCCCTGAAGCCTCTGCTCGAAGGGCGGGTGAAATCGATTTATCTGATCGGAAGCGCGGCTGAAAAGATTGCCGCAGACCTCGAAGGCGCCGACCTGCGACACGCCGGAAACCTGGCCACCGCAGTGAACATGGCGTATTCGGACGCAATCCCGGGAGACGCCGTCCTGCTCTCGCCCGCCTGCGCCAGTTATGACCAATTCGAGAATTTCGAGCAGCGCGGACGGCTCTTCAAAGAAGTTGTCGCACAACTGGCGGAGGCGCCCATCGCGCACGGCACGATCGCCCTTGACCGGATTGAGCCGCCTACGGAGCCAGAGCCGGGAGCGGCGGCGGCCGCCGCGACCGTCCGCACGGGAACAAATCTTTCGGCGCCCACATCTCAGGCCCCGGAACCTGAAGCCCCCGCGGCCAGCGAATCGCCGGAGAAGAAGCCTGAGCCCGGGCCGGAAGCCGACGCGGCCACCAGCATTGACCTTTCCCCGCCTGCGGAACGGGCTTACGTGTACGAAGTGAGCCGCGAGGATACACCCACTATGGAAGAGGATCGCATCCGGCTGGAATTCGACGGCGAAGACGATGCCGCTGCGGCGCTGCGGCCGCTCGACCACGACTCTGGACCCTTGTCTCCGTATGAAGTTAGACCGGATTCGGAAGAAGAGGAAGAGAATGGCTCCGCAGGGTCCCCGGCCGAGGCAAACGAGCCAACCCGGGGCGCCAACGAATCGCCAGGGGAGCGCGGGCAGCCGGAGCTTTTGTCCCCGGATTATGAAAGATCGCGTTTGAAGAAAGGGACGTAAGAGCGCGTGGCGCGAAAACTCGAATCCGACCTGATTTTGTTCAGCGCGGTTATCGTGCTAGTGGTGTTTGGCCTGGTGATGGTGTTCAGCGCCTCAGCGGTGATGGCTTCGGAGCGCTACGGGTCAAGCTATCATTTCCTCATTCGCCAGGGAATCTGGGCGTCGCTGGGCATCCTGGCGATGGTGGCGGTGATGAATTTTGATTATCGCAACCTGCGCAATCCGCGATTTATCTTTCCGGCCATCGCGTTCCAATTAATCCTGCTGATCGCCGTCTACCTGATGCCCAGCCGCCACGACACGCATCGCTGGTTCTACACCGGTCCTCTCAGTTTTCAGCCTTCGGAGCTGGCAAAGATTCTGCTGGTGGTCTTCTTCGCCTATTTTCTCGACCGGCGGAAGAATTCGGTGAATGACGTGCGGCACACTCTGCTGCCCCTGGGAGTTGTAACCGGAATCGTGGTGCTCCTGATTCTCAAGGAGCCGGACTTGGGCACGTCGCTTGCGATTTGCTTCATCTGCGCGGCCATGCTCTTCGCCGCAGGGCTCAATTTGCGGTACTTTGCGGGCGCGGCGGTTGCTGCCGTGCCAATTCTATACTTTGTCATCTTTCACGTGACTTACAGGCTGAACCGCCTGATGGGCTTCCTTCACCCTGAAAGAGACCCGCTCGGCAAGGGCTTTCAGATGCTTCAGTCGCTCATCGCCGTCGGTTCGGGCGGCATCTTGGGCGCAGGCTTAATGGAAGGACACCAAAAGCTTTTCTTCCTGCCTGAGCCGCAGACGGACTTTATCTACGCGGTGATCGGTGAAGAATGGGGGTTTATCGGCGCCGTCCTGGTGCTGCTGGTTTTTGCCGTCATCCTCTGGCGCGGGCTGAGGGCCGCGGCCTATTGCTCCGACCGTTTTGGAAAATTGCTGGCCATCGGCATTACGGTCCTTCTGGTGGGCCAGGCCTTTGTGAATATGAGCGTGGTCATCGGCCTCCTGCCAACCAAAGGCATCCCACTGCCGTTTGTCAGCTATGGCGGATCGGCGCTGCTGATGAACTTGATTGCCGCCGGCATTCTGCTGAACATCTCGCAACATGCCAACGGCGGAGCGGTGCTTTAGGAATTGAGAAGCTGGGGAGGTTCTGCAACACGGATCGGGGCCCTTCACCCGGCTCGCGATGGGAAGCACCGCTTCCCGCTCGCCACCCTCTCCCCGCACGCGGGGAGAGGGTCTGGGGGTGAGGGGTTTAGGTGAATGCTAAGCGACCACTAGTTATGGCCGGCGCGCCCGTCATTCAGAAGAAGGCCCTGCGCGTCCTGATGGCCGCCGGCGGCACGGGAGGGCACATCTTCCCTGCTCTGGCGGTCGCTCAGGAGTTGAGGGCGCGATGGCAGACCGCCGAGTCATCGAGGGAAGCATTCGGCGCATGCCGCATCGAATTCGCGGGAACGGGCCGCGGGCTTGAGGCGAGGGTAATTCCCGCGGCAGGTTTTCCGTTGCACCAGCTTGCGGCAGCGGGATTGAAGGGAATCGGCGGATTCAGAAAGCTTCGCAATTTTCTGGTTTTACCGCGCAGTTTCTGGGATACCGCGAGGCTCCTCTACCGACTCCGGCCGGACGTGGTGGTAGGAGCAGGCGGATACGTGGCGGGGCCGGTGATGCTCGCGGCGGCGCTCGCCGGCATCCCCACATTGCTGATTGAGCCGAACGCCGCGCCGGGTTTCACGAACCGCGCGCTAGCGCCTTTTGTTCGCCTGGCGGCGCTCGGGTTCGAGGAAGCAGCGCCGGTCTATGGCAAGAAGGCGCGGGTAACCGGCCATCCGGTGCGCAGCGCCTTTAACCGCATTGGCGCGAAGCAAATCGCCTCGCCGGTTGTTATTCTGATTCTCGGCGGCAGCCAGGGCTCGCTGGCGATCAATAATGCCGTCATCGGAGCGCTGCCGCTTTTTGCTAAGCGGACGGATGAGTTCAGGATGGTTCATCAGGCTGGCGAAAGATGGCATGAGCGGGTGCGGCAAGCCTATGTGGGAACAGGGCTGAACGCCGAAGTGCACGCCTTTATTGACGACATTCCACGGGCGCTAGAGCAGGCGGACCTTGTGATTTGCCGGTCCGGCGCGTCGACCGTGGCCGAGCTGGCGGCCGCAGG
>DASUKV010000133.1:0-5982 GCA_036278555.1 Terriglobia bacterium | reverse complement strand
AAAGTTCGACTGGCATGCCCTCACCCGGCTCGCTCCGCTCGCCACCCTCTCCCGGAGGGAGAGGGCAGAAAAAACCGTGACTTAGCCCTCTCCCTTTGGGAGAGGGTGCCCGAGGAACGAGGGCGGGTGAGGGCATCTTTTCATGCTTTGCGGGTGCCGCAAAGCGGCATGTCAACTCCTCAGAATGACTGGCGAAGGGCTCGGTGTGAGAGAATCGAATCTACCAATGGACGATCAAATCGAAGCGTTCATCAATTATCTTGCGGTTGAGCGTAACGCCTCGCCTCATACCGTGCGGAATTATCACAGCGACCTTTATCAGTTTCGCGATTTCCTGCGCAAGAAGCAGAACGGCGCGGCTCCGCCGGTTGCCGCCATCAGCGATCTTGATATTCGGGACTTCCTGGCTTTCCTCATCGAGCATCACCGGGAGAAAACCTCCGCCGCCCGGAAGCTCGCATCATTGCGATCGTTCTTCAAATTCCTCTGCCGGGAAGGAACGCTCCAGGCGAGTCCGGCGGCAGCCGTTTCCACCCCGAAGCGGCCCAAGAAACTCCCGCGCATCATGACGGAGGAGGAAATGAATCTCTTTCTTGACCGCATCGCGGGCGAGGCAGAAAGCGGTGATCCAGCGATCCTCCGTGACCGGGCCATCCTCGAATTGCTTTACGCTTCAGGGCTGCGGGTGAGCGAGCTAACGGGACTTGACCTGCGCAGCATCACGATGGGCGAGGGCGTGGTTCTAGTAAGGGGAAAAGGAAACAAGGAGCGGATCGTGCCTTTTGGCTCGAAAGCCCGCAACGCTTTAGTGAATTATCTGCCCGTCCGCGAGAAGATTCTGCAGCAAGGCCGCCGTTCCAACACCGCCTTGTTCCTGAATGCGAAGGGCCGGCGGCTGACGGTACGCTCGGTGCATCGGATTGTAAAAAAATACGTTCTCTCGCTAGGGCCAAACATCCGGGTCAGTCCTCATTCCTTGCGCCACGCTTTCGCCTCTCACCTGCTCGGCGAGGGCGCGGACCTGCGATCGATTCAGGAAATGCTGGGCCATGCCAGCCTTTCCACCACTCAAAGATACACTCAGATCTCGATCCGGCAATTGATTGAGGTCTACGATAAAGCACATCCCAAGGCGTAGCCCGGCGGATGCCAACTCAAGAAACCGTTCTCCGCTGCGGTTCCACTCCTTCTTGCGTCCTTTGGACACAGCCGCTATGATCTATGCTCGCTTTTGACAGCATGTAGCGCCGATATCCCGGCGGCAGAGTTAAAAGCCAGTGGAACGCTGGCTACTGAAAAGCTTGGAGGCTCTTGATGCGTGCATGGGGACTGTTCCTCTGTCTCAGTTTGCTGGGTGTCGTGCCCGGTATTTCGGCCCAAACGCCTGCGGCGCTTGCCGGTTATACCGTCTCAAGCGGGCAGGCGGAGCGGCAATGGGAGGCGAAGTTTCGCGCCATTCCAGACGCGGAAAAGATTCGTGATGATAACAAGTATCTTTCGGCATATCCCCACAACGCCGGATCGCCGCGCGACAAGGAAAACGCCGAGTGGATTCTGTCGAAGTTCAAGCAGTGGGGCTGGGACGCGCATATTGAGACCTTCTATGTGTTGCTACCTTCGCCCAAAGAGCGTTTGGTTGAGCTCGTCGCGCCCAAAAAGTTTACGGCGAAGCTGGAGGAGCCGACGATTGCGGTTGATCCAACCTCCGGCCAGCATTCCACGCAGCTTCCCACCTATAACATGTATTCCACCGATGGCGACGTGACTGCGCCCTTGGTCTATGTGAATTACGGGATGGAATCGGATTACAAAGAGCTTGAGCGCCTGGGCGTTTCCGTGAAGGGCGCCCTGGTGATTGCGCGGTATGGAGCGGGATGGCGCGGCTTGAAGCCGAAGCTTGCGGCGGAACACGGAGCGGTGGGGTGTCTCATCTATTCTGATCCCCGCGACGACGGCTATTGGCAAGGCGATGTCTTCCCCCAGGGGCCATGGCGGCCGCGCGGAGGCGTGCAGCGGGGAAGCGTGATGGATATGGTGATTTATCCCGGTGATCCCCTCACACCCGGAGTTGGCGCGGTGAAAGACGCCCGGCGATTACCCATCAAAGAGGCCAAAACAATCACCAAAATACCGGTCTTGCCGATCTCTTATGGCGACGCTCAACCGCTGCTCGCGGCGCTGGCAGGACCGGTGGCGCCCGCCGCTTGGCGAGGCGCTCTTCCCATCACGTACCATGTGGGGCCCGGGCCCGCGAAGGTGCGCCTGAAGCTGGCGTCGAATTGGACGATCAGGCCGCTTTACGACGTTATCGCCAAAATTCCAGGCTCCACAGACCCAAATGAGTGGATCATTCGCGGCAACCATCATGATGCGTGGGTAAACGGCTCGGAAGACCCGGTTTCAGGGCTCACGCCAATGCTCGAGGAAGCTCGCGCTTTGGGTGAAATCCTGAAACAGGGCTGGAAGCCCAAACGCACGATCATTTACTGCGCCTGGGACGGCGAGGAAGAAGGCCTGCTCGGATCGACGGAATGGGCGGAAGAGCACGCGGACGAGTTACGCCAGCACGCTGCGGTTTATATCAATTCTGATTTGAATGACCGGGGGGTTCTGGGCGCCGCGGGTTCACAATCACTTGAGCACTTCATTGATGGCGTTGCGAAAGACATTCAGGACCCCGAAAAGAACATTCCGGTTGAGAAAAGGCTGCGCTTTTATCGCCTGGCCCACGCGAAGACCGATGCGGACCGGCAGGCGCTCGCGCCGGGTCATGAGTTGAAGATCGGCGCGCTGGGGTCGGGATCCGATTATTCCGCATTCATCGATCACCTGGGGATCGCGTCGCTCGATCTGGGTTACGGCGGCGAGAGCAAGGGGGGAATCTATCACTCGATTTACGATGATTTCTACTGGTACTCGCATTTCGGCGATCCGACCTTTGCATACGGCAAGGCCCTCGCGCAAACCGCCGGGACCGCCGTAATGCGCCTGGCCGACGCCGATCTCCTTCCCTTTAACTTTACGGACCTCGCGGACGCGGCCGGAAGATACGTGGACCAGATCAAAAATTTCGCAGCCAACCAACGCAAGTCGATCCAGGAGCAGAACCAGGAAATCGAGGAGGGCGTCTTCCGGGCGGCGGCAGACCCTAACGAGCACATTAGATTGCCTCAGTCTGAACCTGTCCCTCCGTTCCTGAATTTTGCGCCGCTTCAGAACAGCGTTGCGGATTTGCGGCGCAGCGCCGAGGAATACCACAAGGCGTTGCAGAAGGCCGAATCACAGGGCGCTCTGGCGCTCTCTCAAGCACCTCTGGCGCGAGCGAACCAAACCCTTCTGAAGACTGAGCGAATGCTGACCCGGCCGGACGGCCTGCCCGGTCGGCCCTGGTACAAGCACGAGCTTTATGCGCCGGGCATGTATACGGGCTACGCCGCCAAAACGCTTCCGGCGGTACGGGAGGCGGTCGAGCAGAAGCAATGGAACCTGGCCAATCAGCAAATCGAGGCGGCCGCTCAGACTCTCAATCGGGAAGCCGAGATCATCCGAACGGCCGCGAGCCAGCTGCATTGATTGACTTTGTGGGGTGTGGCGGCTAACATCTCGGCTGAATGACGCGCAAGGGTTCCACAGAGGCAAAGAGCCTTATCATCGGTGTCACTGGCGCGAGCGGAGCGCTTTTCGCCCGCTGTGCGCTTCAAATGCTTGAGTCTGACGGACGGGTGGGCAAAATCCACCTGGTGATTTCCGGCAGCGGGCTGAAAGTGCTGCGGGAAGAGCTAAGGTTGGATATTTCGAAAAGCACCGACGTTCCCGCCAAGCTGCTAGGCCGCCCGGGTCGCAAGACAGTTTATCTGCACGATTCGGACATCGGCGCCAGCATTGCCAGTGGCTCTTATCCTGTGGATGGCATGCTGGTGATTCCGTGCAGCACGGGCTGCCTGGCGCAGATCGCTCACGGCATCTCTTCCACGCTGATTGAGCGAGCGGCGGATGTTTGCCTCAAGGAGAAGCGCCGGTTGATCCTGGCGGTCCGCGACACCCCCTTCAGCCGTATTCATCTTAAGAATATGCTGGCGGCGCAGGAAGCTGGCGCCGAGATCTTCCCGATAATCCCCTCGTTTTACCACCATCCTCAGACTATTGACGACCTCGCAACCCAGTTTTGCTGCCGCGTGCTCGCCCATCTTGATCTGCCGCAAGACGAGCAGTTCCAATGGCGCGGCGAGGCGAAGCGGTAGACGATACCGCATGAGAGTCACCCGGGCGCAAAAAGCGTGGATTCCTGCTCTCCTGCGTTGTAGAATAACCGGCCAGCGCTCAAAACGGCGCAGGGAGGCGTTTCCATGGAGAACGGATTGAATCGGGAATTAAACCGGCGGGATTTTATCAAACGGGCGAGCATCGGCGTGGCGGGCGCGGGAGTGGCGCTTTCGGGAGCTTCCGGCAGAATCCTCGGCGCGAATGATCGCGTGATGGTGGGCCTCGTGGGCGCGGGCCGCCAAGGCACGGGCGATATGGAGGATTTCCAGCGCCAGCCGGATGTGGAGATCGCTGCCGTCTGTGATGTGTATGAGCCGAACCTCCAGAACGGCTTGCGCGTGACGCACGGCAAGGCCCAGACTTACAAGGACTTCCGTCAGGTTCTCGAACGTAAAGATATCGATGTGGTGATCGTGGGCACGCCCGACCACTGGCATCCGCTTGTGATGGTCGAAGCGTGCAAAGCGGGCAAAGATGTTTACGTGGAAAAGCCTATTTCACACACCATTGATGAAGGAAAGCTGATGGTGGAGGCGGCGCGGAAGTACAATCGAGTGGTCCAGGTGGGCACGCAGCAACGCTCCGGCAAGCACTTCCAGGAGGCGGTGCGGTTGATCCGGCAAGGATTTATCGGCAAAGTCAGCTTTGTGCGCACCTGGAACTATGGCAACCAGTACCCGGAGGGCATCGGAAATCCGCCGGACTCCGCTCCGCCGTCCACACTCGATTGGAACTTCTGGCTCGGACCCGCGCCCAAAGTGCAGTTCAACCCCAACCGCTTTGGCGTGAAGCCGGACGCCTGGTCCACCTTCCGCTATTTCTGGGATTACGCCGGCGGATTCATGACGGACTGGGGCGTGCACCTGATGGACATCGTGCAGTGGGCGATGAACGTGGACGGCCCTGATGTGATCACCGCCTTGGGCGGAAGATTCTATATTCAAGACAACGCCGATACGCCGGACACCTTGCAGGTGACCTACGAATATCCCGGCTTTGTGGCCGTCTACGAGAACCGCTGGGACAATGCGAACTCCATGTATGACAAAGGTTACGGCATGGAATTCCACGGGACGGATGCCACATTGTTTATCGACCGGTCAGGTTTTGAGGTCATTCCGGAAAAACGGCGGGAAGGGAAAAAATCGGTCGATCGCTCGCCCTCGATGAAAATGGAGCGCGTGAATGATGCCCATTTCGATCACATCCGCAACTTCCTGGATTGCGTCAAGTCACGCCAGCGGCCCATTAGCGATATTGAGATCGGCCACCGCTCGACCAGCGTTTGCCTGCTGGGGAACGTCGCCTTTCGCAGCAAGCAGCGAATCGAATGGGATGTCGAGAAACAGCAGCTTCAGGAGAAAAATGATTCGAGCGCCCGGCAGTATCTTACCCGCGACTATCGCGAACCCTGGAAGCTTTCGGTGTAGCTGGCTCGCGGCACTTCACCTCAGAGTGATGACGCCTGCACCCCTCACCCGGCCTTCGGCCACCCTCTCCCCCGGGGAGAGGGCTGAAAACCGAAGCGGCCGCGGCCTCTTTTCGGGACAGGCAATGACGGAATGACGATAACTAGGGACGGGCGACGAAAAAATAAAGATAACAGCCCTCTCCCCGGGGGAGAGGGTGGCCGAAGGTCGGGTGAGGGGTAATGGTTCGCTGCTATCTGCCGCCGTGCAGATACCATTGCTGAAGGATCTGCATCGCAGGCTTGCCCCA
>DASUKV010000132.1:0-4834 GCA_036278555.1 Terriglobia bacterium | reverse complement strand
AGCCCCGAAGCCTGGCTCATCAGGGGGAAAATCATCCTGGCTGGAAACAGATGTACTGGATGATGATGGTCGGTCACCTTGGCCTGGCAGGAGCGTACCTCCTGATTTTGATTCATTAAAACTCCTGATGCCTTCTTGGGTTGGTTCCCCTAAGTTCAGTAATTGGATTGCCATGCGCCGCGTCTGGACGCCGCGCCGGACGCTGCAGCTCTCGCTGGCGATCGTTGCTTTCCTTTTGTTTTCTATCACTTGGAAGGAGGCCGCGGGCCTTGCCCTTCTGATTTTGTGCCTCGAATTGTTCGTCCTGCCGCAGACAGGAGTTGGGCTGCGACGAGGTGAAGAGACTGGCCAGATCGAAAGCAGCGTTCTTCTTTGCTCTTTCGCCCTTCTTGTGCTTGTTCTAATCTTCCGGCGGAATCTGGACGTGGTAGCCGCGGCATGGGCGTTATTCACGGTAGGAGACGTCATGGCGGGCGCCGCCGGCGAGGCTTGGGGAATTCATGCGCTGCCCTTCAATCCGCGAAAGAGCTGGGAGGGCTTTGCAGCTTTTATTGTATTTGGCGGCGCGGCTGCGCTCCTTTTGCTCTTATGGGTACAGTCTTCGCGCCTGAATCTGAAAGCCTTCCTCCTTTGTGCCGCGGCGGGCGTGGCGGGGGCGCTTGTCGAGAGCCTGCCGATCCGGCTGGATGACAACATCACCGTGCCGGTCATTTGCGGATGTTTCATCTTCTGCGCCGGCCTTATCACGCGCGCTTCTTTCGATTACAACCTGCCTTACCTGGGCATTCGGACCATTCTGGCGATTTCCGTGAGCTTGGCATTTGCGCTCGCCGCCTGGGGCCTGCGGCAGATTACGCTTTCGGGGGCTGTCGCGGGCTCTTTTCTCTGCGTCGCGGTTTACCTGGGGTACGGCTACAAGAGTTTTCTAATTCTCCTGAGCTTCTTTGTGCTCGGAACCGCAGCAACACGGTTGGGGTATGAAAAGAAGCGCCAGCGCGGTATTGCGGAGCGGCGCCGCGGGGCGCGCGGCTGGCGCGAGGCGGTGGGGAACATCCTCGCTCCGGCTTTCTTCTCCATTCTGGTTATCACAACACCCTATCAAGGCGCCTTCCTGATGGCGCTCGTGGCGGCGCTGGCCGAAGCGGCGGGCGATACGGTGGCGAGTGAGACCGGCAAGTGGGTTTCATCCCAAGCCCGGTTGATTACCACCTTCAAGGCGGTGCCCGCGGGCGAAGAGGGCGGCATCTCGCTCGCCGGGACGGCAAGCGGATTTGCAGCGTCCGCTCTGGTGGTGGCTTTGGGCTACGGACTCGGCATGTATGCTGGATGGCGAGTTCTCGCCGTACTCCTGGCTGCTTTCGCGGGAAACCTGGCGGATAGCTTCATCGGCGCCACGCTTGAGCGAAGAGGCTTGATAACAAACAGCATCGTAAATTTCATTGGGACCGGTCTTGCGGGCGCACTGGCGCTCGTGGCGGGACTCTACCATTGAAGATCGGGCTTTGAAAGCCCGTAGACGGGCGGCGATGTCGAGTTAATTCGCTGCGGTTCCCTCACCCGGCCTTCGGCCACCCTCTCCCGGAGGGCGAGGGCTGTTATCCTGAATGTACGAATCTCTTTAACTCTCTAGCCTTTTGCCAAAAGGTCGCTTCATTTCCGGCCTTTTCTCTCCGGGCATGCTGCTATTTCGCTTTGGCGGGAGGGTGGCGTTCGAGGTAACGTTTACGGGCCTCGCGGAGATATTGCCGAACTTCTTTTAGACCGAGCCAACCTTTGATCTCGGTTTTCTTGCCTTCCAGCTCTTTATAAATATCGAAGAAGTGCTCGATTTCAAGCTTCACGTGGGGAGGAACTTCGTCCACCGTTCGCATTTCGTCGAATCTCGGATTGCGTTCCGGCACCGCCAGGATCTTTTCGTCGGCTCCCTTTTCATCCGCCATGCGGAGCAGGCCGATGGGACGCGCGTCGAGCACGCAGCCGGTGAACGTTGGCTCATCTGTGAGGGCGAGAACATCCATGGGATCGCCGTCCGCGGCGTAGGTGCCGGGCACAAATCCATAGTCGCCGGGATAGTGCATGGGCGAATAGAGAGTCCGATCCAGGTGAAAAACGCCGAGTTTGGTGTCATATTCGTACTTGTTCCTGGAATTCTTGGGAATTTCAACCACCATGCGGACGACTTCTGGAAAATGCCGTCCCGGATCAAGCTGGTGAAACATGCGATGGGCCTCCTGAATCTTCTTTCGCCAAAACTTGTAGCGGCTTTAGATTCGCCGTGCCGGGTCTAATCCAACCGCCTTCCAGGCGGTCAGCTTCCAGCGGCCCTTTTGAAAAGACCGTGGGGGCTTTGTAAAGCGTCCGGTTTCGAACTGGGAACTGGAATCAGCTTTGGGCAATAGCTTTAGGCGAATTTCAGTCGCCACAGAACCTACCGGCTTTCAGCCGGTAGTGGTTCAGAGTCTGTGTGATGACGGCGGATTTCGCGCTGTAGCGGCGCTCGAAGCCTGCCCTGTAAGGGAGCGCCGAATCTATTGAAAAATAAAGACCGGCGGTCGCAGACCGCCGCTACAGCCGCAGTTGTCACACAGACCCTTCATCCCGCCATTCTGGATTGTAATGATACGCCTGTGGCGGAGTAAAGGTCCTTTACGCGATTTTCGGCTTCCGGTGCGGAAGGAAGAAAAACGCCAGAGCGGCTCCGGCGAGATAACCCACACTCAGCAAGGCGAAGGGAAAAACAAAACCTCCGGTGCGCTGCTCGAAATAGCCCACCGCGAGCGGACCGAAGAAGCCTCCCAGGTTGCCGAGGGCGTTCACCAGGCCCATCGCGGAACCCGCTACGCTTTCAGGAAGCGTTTCAGTGGGAATCGCCCAAAAGGGACCCAGCATGCCATAGGAGCCCGCTCCGACGACGGCAATCAGGATAAATGAGAGGCTGGGCGTGGTGCCGCTGGTGAGGACGCTGGCCATCAGGAACACGCCGCCCCAGGCCATACCGAAAGCCACGTGCTTCCGGCGTTCGTGGTTTTTGTCGGAATGCTTTGAGATCAGCACCATGCCGACGGCGGTGATGGCGAAAGGAATGGCGAAAAGGAATCCCACTTGAATGCTGCCGAGTTTGCGGGCGTGTTCGAGAGCGCTCGGAAGCCAGAAAAGATAGCCGTAGTTGCCGCAATTCACCAGAAAATAAATCGCCACCATCAGCAGCACCTGGGGGCGCAGTAAGGCGCGCAGGTAAGGCTCATGAGCGGCGGGCCGCATCTCGGTTTTTTCGCGGGCGAGCGTGCGCTCAAGGTATTCGCGCTCTTCGGGGGAAATCCATCCTGCCTCGCGCGGGGTATCGTCAATAAAGCTCCACCAGACCAGCAGCCAGATGATGGGAAATAGCCCCTCCACCACGAGCAACACACGCCAGTCCCACCGCGCGAGAATCCATCCGGAAAGGGGGGAAGAAAGCACCACGGCGACGGGCAGGCAGAGCATCCAATAGGCGTTGGCGCGGGCGCGCTCCCGGCTGGGGAACCAATGCGAGAGCAGGATCAGGACGGCGGGCCAAACCCCACCCTCCGCCACGCCCAGCAGCAGCCGCATCCACCAGAAACCTTCCCCCGTGCGGACAAAGGCCGTCAGAATCGCGCAGAGCCCCCAGGCGGCCAGCAGAATGCTTACAAAGCGCTTGGCGCTCCAGTGCTCAGCCAGGTACCCGCCGGGGATCTGCAAGACTAGGTATCCCCAGAAGAAGACGCCCGTCGCATTGCCCGCTTCGGTAGGGGTCAGATGCAAGTCCCGGATCATGCTGGGAAGGGCGAGCGAGATGTTGGTCCGGTCGATGAACGCGATGGTGTACATGATGAACGCCACCGAGATCACTCGAAACCAACGCTGCTCAGGCATAGTGAATCTTGATCCTATGGGAAATTACGAATTATCGTAACAGCAACTTTGTAGCGGCGGCCAGAGATCATGGCTGTCCAATTTAACTGTGCAGAGGACGGCTTTGCCGCCTGACTTGCGGAAAGCCTCTGGCTTTCCGGCCAAATGTCGATATTTTAGTGTTCTGGCTGGGCGCGAAGGCGAAGCCTTCGCGCCCAGCCAGAACAGGTTAGATCCGGTTGCAAGCTCCCGGAAGGGCGAAGCCCTTCCGCAAGTCAGGCGGCAAAGCCGCGGATTGCACTCACAAAATCGGAACTTAGTTGGCCAGAGGCCGCCGCTACAACGCGCGTTGCGGGCAACCAAGCACAAATCGTGAGATTGCGAAGAATACCTTTAGCCCCGCTTTTAAGGCAAGAAAGAAATAGATGGCCCCGGTGAGGGCCCAAAGGGTTACAGCGAATCATAAATATGGGACTTGGTTCTTGGGGCTGGGAGCGCTGAACTGGTTGAAGCAGAGGGAGCCCAATCGGTGTTTTCCGCTACAGCAGGGTGCGAGCAGCCTGTTACGGGTTCATGACACGCCGCACCTGGTAAACACCGTCGATTCTGCGCAAGGAGGATACGATTCGGTTGAGGTGCTGCATATCCACGATATTCAGCGTCACGTCGATCGAGGCGCGCTCATCGCCCGTGCGAGCTTCGATATTCAGGATGTTTGAATCAACGCCGCTGATCATGGACGTAACTTCCGCGAGAAGCCCCTGACGGTCCGCCGTATCCAAGGTCAGCTTCACAGGATAGAGCCCTTGCTTCGGGCCCGCCCATTCCACCTCCATGCGGCGCTCGGCGTCATAGAGCAGGTTCTGCACGTTGGGGCAGGATCGCGAGTGGACTGCAATGCCCTTTCCTCGCGTAACGTACCCGACGATTTCCTCACCGCGTATCGGATTGCAGCATTTTG
>DASUKV010000131.1:0-5367 GCA_036278555.1 Terriglobia bacterium | reverse complement strand
GGTTTTACGTGGCGGGCGTTGCGGTCTTGCTGCTAGCGCTCGTTTCGCCCATTGATACGCTAGGCGACACCTATCTTTTCAGCGCTCACATGCTCCAGCATATGCTGCTGATTCTCGCGGTGCCGCCGCTGCTGCTGTTGGGCATACCGGAAGATGTGACGCGAAGGGCTCTTACGGCTCCCTTCCTGCGGAAGGCGGAAGATGCGCTCAGCAACCCTTTTCTGGCCTGGACGGCGGGTATTGGCACGATGTGGATTTGGCATTGGCCGCCGCTCTACAACGCCGCTTTGGCCAGCCAAGGCATTCATATCTTCGAGCACTTGTCGTTCTTGGTGGGCGCCACGGTTTTTTGGTGGCCGATCATTAGTCCCATCGAGAAGTTGCGCCTGCCCCCGCTTGCCGCCGTCGTCTACACCTTCGCGGCCTGCTCGGCGCACACCGTGCTGGCCATTGTATTGACGTTCGCGCCCGTGGGCGATTATCCCGCCTACTTGCATCCGGCGGACCCGTTCCAAATCCTGCCGCTGCTGCGCAACCAGTGGGGCTTGACGCCGGCGGTGGATCAGCAATGGGGCGGCCTCCTGATGTGGATTCCGGCGTGCTTGGTTTACCTGACGTTCATCCTGCTGACCATGGCGCGTTGGTATCGGAGCCCGGATCCGGACGCGGTTGGAGAAATGTCGCATGGCTGACAAACGTTCCGAAATCCAGTCACCTGCCGGCGGACCACAAGAGCAGCCTCGAAAGGCGTCCCTGGGCAGGATTGCGGCGCTGGGGATCGTCCTATCTCCGTTAGCCGCTGGCGTGGTGCGGAGCGGCTGGCGCGCCCTGCTAAGCAACATTCGGAGCGTGAGCCCTCGCGCTTCACGCGACGGACCTCCCGCCTGCCGCGGAACAGCGGCGCGGGAGACTTCCCCGGACGTCTCCGGAGCGACGAGCGCCGCCGTCGCGCCTCAACCAGTGACAGAGCACACCGCGGCGCCCTCTGTTCCGGCGCCCCTCCCGGAGGGATGGCACAAGCCGCGGCCCGGAAAAATCCCTCATCCTACCTACGCCCCGGCAACCGTGGCCCTTGGAATCGCTTGCCTCCTGTGGGGCCTTGTGACAACGCCGATCATCTCGTTGATCGGCGCGGTGCTGTTTGTAATGGGCTTGGCCGCCTGGATCGGAGACCTTCGTCATGAGCGATGATAATGCGCAATCCAACGAAACAGAGAATCCCGCGCACCGGTCTGAGCCGGGTGCGATGCTCCGTCGCACGTTTCTGAGCGGAATCAGCCTTGGTCTGTGCGGCTGGGCTGCTTTCATTGTCGGTGTCCCGATAATTGGCTTTCTGGTGGCGCCCATTTTTAAGGAGCCTCCACGGCTATGGCGCTCGGTCGGGCCCGTGAGCAAATTCAAAGTGGGCGACACGGTCGAGGTGACTTATGAGGACACCTCGGCGCTGCTTTGGGCCGGAGTTACCGGCAAAACCGCGGCGTGGCTGCGTCGCAAGAGCGATCAGGAATTCGTGGCGTTCTCCGTCAACTGTAGCCATCTCGGCTGTCCCGTGCGCTGGGTGCCGACGGCTCACCTTTTCATGTGTCCGTGCCATGGCGGCATCTATTACGCCAACGGCAACGTCGCCGCCGGCCCACCCCCGCGAGGGCTGACCCGATTTCCAGTGAGGGTCCAGAACGGGAACGTCGAGATTCTGACCAGCCCGGCGCCGATCACTTAAATACGAGCGACCAGAGATGAGAGACGATAGACACGTCTCTCATGTCGTCTCTTATCTCCGTTTTTTATGGACGTTCTGAGATACATCTGGGAACTCTTCGACGACCGGACGGGCGCTTCCGAAGTCTGGAAGCGCACCGCGGGCCACCTGGTGCCGCCAGGCACCGGCTGGTGGTACGTCTTTGGCAGCGCCACGCTGGCGGCATTCATCGTTCAGGTTGTCACCGGAATTGCGCTGGCCAGCGTCTATACGCCTTCCACTGAGAGCGCCTACAGCACGCTTCAGTTCATCAGCCAGCAGGCGGCATGGGGCCACCTGCTGCGCGGGCTTCATTATTTCGGCGCCTCCGCGATGATCTTACTCATCGGCATTCACGTATCGCGAACTTATCTGATGGGTTCGTACAAATACCCGAGAGAACTGAACTGGCTCACCGGGGCGGTCCTGCTGGTGCTCGTGGTGGTCATGGGATTCACCGGGCAGCTACTGCGGTGGGACCAGATTGCCGTCTGGTCAGTTTATATCGCAGCGGAACAGGCGGGGCGGGTGCCCTTTGTGGGCAAGGCGCTTGCCCATTTTATTCTGGCGGGCGACCAGGTGGGGGGCGCAACGCTCACGCGCTTTTTCGCATTCCACGTCTTCTTCATTCCAGCGCTGATTTTCGGTTTCATCGGCATCCACCTGTATCTGGTCATACGCAATGGCATCTCGGAACCCCCGAAACCTGGCCGTCCCGTCGATACCAGAACATACCGCGCATGGTACGAAAAAATGGTGAAACGGGAGGGCCATCCGTTCTGGCCGAGCGCGGCTTGGCGGGACGTAACGTTTGGCGTGGGCATGATTACGGTATTGGTCATCCTGGCCTGGTTTATTGGCGCACCTCACCTCTCCAGGCCTCCGGACCCGACCATCCTCAAAGCTGAGCCGCGGCCTGATTGGTATTTACTTTGGTACTACGCGCTGCTCGCCCTGCTTCCTCACGGGATTGAGCCCTATGTGATGGTGCTGGGTCCGCTGGGCTTCGGGCTGCTATTGATCCTGCTGCCGCTTTTGGCGAATAAGGGGGAGCGGAGCGCATGGCGGCGTCCGTGGGCCATTGGCGTCGTGATCCTCTTCTGGACGATGATCGTCACGCTGTGGATTCAGGGTAAAAAGGCGCCGTGGTCGCCGGCATTTGCGGCGAAGCCGCTGCCGGCCAGCGTCATCCGCGCGTCGAGCGGCCCGGTTTACCGCGGCGGGCAGCTATTCCATTCCGCCGGTTGCGAGGCTTGTCACAACATCGCAGGCTATGGCGGCCATCGAGGTCCGGACCTTACGACGGTCGGAGACCGGCTTACCGGCGACGAGATTACGATTCGCATCGTGAATGGCGCAACGAATATGCCCGCTTTCGGCGGCATCCTCAGCGCCAAGGAACTAAACGATCTCGTCGCATTTCTCAAGTCGCGGAAAACGCAGTGAAAGGCAGGATCGTCTTATGGATCGTGGATTACTCATTGTGTTGATCTGGCTTGCGGCGGCCATTTCGCTATTGGTACTGATTCAAGTTGCTATCCTCGGGGTACTGCTCCTGACGCTGCGAGGTTTGTTCTCCAAAGTATGGGAGGCTGACCGCAAGCTCCGCGAAAGCGGGATCGATCTCTACGATCTGTCCGCAAGGGCTCGCCGGCTGCTGGAATACCTGGAGACAGCCATGCGCGAATCGGCAGAGATGGGCCGTTCAGTTAATGAGGGAATTGCCGATCTCCGTTCCCGATTTGCGCGTGTGGAGCAATCGGTGAGCGATTTCATCGAGGATGCGAGTAAAACAACCAGTCGCGTGCAGCAAGCCGTCTCCGAACCCGGCATGCAGTGGCGAGCTATTGCTCTAGCGATCAGAGCCGCTCTTAGAGTTTTCGGCCGCAAAGTTCAGCGTGGCCCCTAAACCACGAGGTGGAATTCATCAGAATACGTGTCGTCGGCTCTGCGCCGGAACCTGTGAAGGGGCTTGAATTGATAAGGTTGCGATAGCCTATTGGGGTGCCAAATGACAATGATTTCACGCGGAGTCTGAACTGGCCCGGGTATCGGGTTTCGCTCCGGGCGTTGATCAATCTTATAGTCAATCGACATGTCCTTAGTCCGGGACGGCACCAGCCCCCACCGTATGAGAGCTATGGTTCGCTGGCCATCGCCTTGCTGAATGCTCGGGACCGGCTGGAAGGGCGCAATGTTATACCGCGGGCCCAATTCCACCATTGCCTCCGGCCTCGAAACGCTCCTCGATCCGTTCTGCCGCTGACAGCCTGCAACGACCACACATGACGCAATCTTACCTTATTCGGACGTACTGTTATTTGCCCGGCCCACTCGGACGCCGAAGCTCAGGGCTGGCCCAATTTCCAGGCGCTGACGGTCCGTTTTCCCTGGCGGGAAGCTGAGGATCGGTACGTCTGCCATGCCCGGCGCGTTAGCAGTTTGCGCGGATGGAACACGCTTCGCTTGCCGGTGACCCTTTCGCCTCTCTTCTCGCGCCCCACGACCCGCCCTCTTGACGTGTGCATGCTGCAAAACCGGCGCCCGCCGTCACCGTTAGTCGTAGCCATCGCGGATTCATCCCTGTGCATCCACCAGAGTTCCGCCGACGAGCATTCCTACTGGCCCGCTGATTCCCATTGCCTTGCCATCCCCTTTCCCATCTGTGCTGCTTGGGGTCCCGGCAGCAGCGGTGCGAAAATTTACGGTAGCGTATTGTGCGCAGAATCGACCCCCGGCATCTCCGGGTCAAACGAATACGTTCCTGTGGGGATGATATGCGGGCGGCGCAACGGAGAGCACCGGGCCAAGTCGACATCGAGGATCTCTTCTCCGGATGCCCGCAAACGGTCGACGATAGCGGCAATACGCACGGTGTTCCGGACCAGCACTGCGTTCGATAGCAGGCCCAGGCAGCTCGCCTTATTCATAATCTCGTCCAGGTCGCCGCTGCGGAACTCGCCCCGGTTGGCGAAGAAGAGGCAGCGGCGCGTCAAGTCGTGACGATGTTCGCCATGGTTGAGTTGGAGTTGCACGGTATCGCGCATCTTTTCGTCATCAAGATAGCGGAGAATGAAAATCGATTTAACGATTTGCCCCAAGGTGGTGAGGGCCCTCGCCAAACGATCCGAGGACGAGGCGTTTGCCAGCCGCTGGACGACGACGTTCGCTGGCGCCGTCCGATTTCTCAGAGAGGCCGCGACCCTCGCGATGGTATCCCACTGTTCACGAATCAAATCCATGTCGGCTGTGTGGTCGAGCAGCGGGTCCAGGCATCCGTAACTCATCCCCCGCACAGGCTTGTAAAGTTGTTGGTCGGCAAGATCCCGCAGTCTGGGCATGAACGAATAGCCCAATAAATACGAGAGTGCGAAGACGTGTTCGGTGAAGCCGTGCGTATCCGTGGTGTGCTCCCGCAAGCGCAGAATCGTGTTGTTTTCGAGCAGGCCGTCAAGCACGTAGAGAGCTTCACGCGGTCCACAAGAGATTGACCTGCCCCCGTTTTCTGTACCAGTCATAATGTGAGTTCCAGGGGTGGGTTTGGCCTTTCTCCCTCCCCGCGCTGCGGCTCGGAGGGAGCCGTAGGCGACCGGAGAGCCGCAGCGCGGGCGTCGAATTCCTGCGGGGTC
>DASUKV010000130.1:0-4603 GCA_036278555.1 Terriglobia bacterium | reverse complement strand
CCCGGTTGAAATGCCGTCACGCTCGAAGTTCAGTAGAAGGGGGATGATGAACCACAATCACAATCACTCCATCCAGTACAAGCGCAGCCTGGAAGACTTGCTCAACCTCCGCCGCTCCGCATGGCACAGCTACTTCAGGGCCGCCAAGCTGGAGAGCTTTTCCTGGCGGCAGGCTCACAAGCCCCTCGGCCGTCAAATAAAATCCTTTATCAATACCATGACGTGGGTTCTGATCTATTTGAAATACCGCTTTGGGCGGAGGCATCCTTTTCTAGATTATACCGGCGATCCTACACACGGCATTTATCCTCTGGTCTCTAAACTCCCCGTCAACGGTCATCGCCATACGGCAGGCGAAATTCGCATGAGCCTCGCCGGGGACTGGGCGACCGGGACTTCGGAATCCAGCACGATCGCGGACCATATCCGGAAATTCAAGCCGCACTATACCATTCATCTCGGTGACATTTATTTCGTTGGTGAGTCGAGCGAGGTGGAACAGAATTGCCTGGGAAACCCGCAGGGCCGGAGGATTCGCGCGGTCACATGGCCGCTGGGATCAAACGGAAGCTTCGCGTTAAACGGCAATCATGAGATGTACGCCAACGGCCACGCCTACTTCGATCACCTTCTCCCGCGGCTGGGAATGCGGCCGGGTCCGGGAATGAGGGCTGCCGGCCAGCGCGCCAGTTATTTCTGTCTTAAGAATGAGCACTGGCTCGTCCTGGCGCTGGACACCGGTTATAATTCGATCGGGCTGCCGATCTTTGAGCGGATTTGTTACTTGAAGAAGATCCCTCACCTCGGGGGTAATTGCAGCCTGCCCCCGGCGATTTTACGGTGGCTTCGGGAAGATGTTCAGCCGGAATTAGAAGGCCGCGGCGTGGTTCTTTTGACCCACCATCAGTACTATTCTTCGTTTGAGGACTGCTTCCCCGGCGCAGGACGTCAGTTGGCGGAGTTCATCTCGAAGCCCGTCCTCTGGTTTTGGGGCCACGAGCACCGGATGGCCGTCTATGGGCAGTACCAGGCCAAGCGCGGCATTGAGGCTTATGGGCGATGTATCGGCCACGGAGGGATGCCGGTAACAATCCAGGCCCGTCCCAAACACAAGGCCAAACAAGGCCCTCTGGTGATCTACGATAACCGCGAGTACCGGCGCGTCTCCGGCATGCCCGTGGGCCATAACGGCTACGTGAATCTGATTTTCGAGGGCCCTCAGCTCAAAGTGGAGTATCGTGACTTGCGGAAGCACGAGAACCTTCTGCTGACGGAGGTTTGGGAAACGCAGGACGGCAATTTGACGGGCACGGAAATCCGGCTCTCGACGAACGAAAACGAATTCCGCCAGTACCATCCGGACCTGCGCCAGGCCATTTCGCCGGCAGCGCAAGATGAGCCGGAGAGCATCTCCGTGTTATGACCTCTCCGCGCCACCTGGGGATTTACGTTTTTTGCCTCCTGGTCTTCACGAGCTTCGCCGGCCTTGCCCGCGCTGCGCAAAATGAGACCGAGATCCAGCGCCTTTTCAAAGAACATCACTTCAAGCAAACCATCGTCAAGCCTCCCAAGGGGATTCTGAAATATCCCTACCTCGTACCCAGCGGCCCCTATTTCCAGCTTTTCGATTGGGACATGTATTTTATGGGCGTGGCGCTCAGCCACGACGGCGTCGGCCAGCCCTTGGCGACCTCTGTTGAAAACTTTTTATATTTTGTGAACCGCAACGCGAACGACCGCGGCTACGTTCCCCGCGAAATCGCTCCGGAAGGTTTCTGGGCCTTGCCGGAAATGTGCAAACCTTTCCTGGCGCAAGCCGCAGTGCGCGCATCGCTGACGATGCACAATTTTCAATGGCTCACGCCTTACTACGGTAAGCTGGCGGATACTCTCCACTTCTGGGAGGACGCGCGGCAATCGCCGGACGGCCTCTTCCGCTGGTACAACGGAGTCGAAAGCGGTGTAGACAACAATCCCGCGGTGTCAGATCGCCCCGCAGCGACCACCGAGGGAGTAGACTTGGCCTGCTATATCGACCGCGAATACCAGGCGATGGCGCTGATCGCCGCCCGGTTAGGAAAAACCCAGGATGAAGCGCATTACAACCACAAGGCTGACGCTTTGCGCCAGCTTATCCAGAAGCGGATGTGGTCCGAAGCCGACGGCATGTTTTGGGATATCGATTCTCGAACCGGGAAATTCATTCGCGTGAAAACGTGGACGAATTTCGTCCCGCTTTGGGCGGGCATCGCAACACCGGAACAAGCCCATGCGACGATCGAACGTCACCTCTTGAATCCCAGAGAATTTTGGTCCGCTCACGGCATCCGCACGCTGGCGCCGGACGAGCCGCTTTATAATCCTGTTTCCGGCTACTGGCGGGGGCCGGTGTGGGTGATCTCAAACTACCTTCTGATGCACGGCCTGATGAACTACGGTTACCATCAACAGGCGGTGGATCTGGCTCATAAGACGGTTCGCCTGTTGGTCGATGATCTCCGCCGGACAGGAGGAATGAACGAGTGCTATAATCCCGAAACCGGCGCTCCCGCGGCTGGGGGTCATTTCCTAAGCTGGGATCTTCTAGGTGAACACATGGTCCAGGAAGCCACTCGCGGAGCAGATCCTACAGCGCTTAAATAACCCGGCCCTCTTCTCGATCATTTCTCAGTCTGAAACTGGTTTATACACTTTGAAATTATTTTGAGTTTTCGAATACAGACGCATATAATGCCTCGCATGAAAAGCAACGCACAAGACAAAGAAATCCGGCGAAAACGGGACGCCGATTCGCGCTTCCTGATTACCGGCGCTAAAGGCTTTATCGGCGCCTGGATCGTTAAGAACCTCATTGAGCGAGAGGCGCGGCCTTGGGTTTTTGACACGGATCAGAACTCGCATCGCTTGCGCGCGCTGCTATCCGAGGAGCAACTTCAGCAAGTGGGTTTCATTCAGGGAGATGTGACACGCCTGGAGGACCTGGAGCGCGCCGTGGCGGATCAGGGTATCTCCTACATCATCCATTTGGCGGCTTTGCAGGTCCCGGCGTGTGCGGCGAATCCTATTCAGGGCGCGCTGGTGAATGTGGTCGGCACGGTAAATGTGTTTGAGGTTGCGCGCCGCAATCTCAACCAGGTGAAGCGGATCGTCTATGCAAGTTCCGCAGCGGTATTTGGCCCGGAAGAGTTTTACGGAGGTGAGACCGTCTCAGAAAGTGCTGTGCTGCACCCGCTTTCGCACTATGGTGTTTTCAAGGAGTGCAATGAAGGTAATGCTCGCGTCTATTTCGCTTCCGATGGTATTACGAGCGTGGGCCTTCGACCATGGGCGGTTTACGGAGTGGGCCGCGACCAGGGCCTGACCTCCGCTCCGACCAAAGCGATCAAGTCCATCGTTCTCCGCCGGCCTTACACCATCCGGTTCACAGGAGGGGTGGATATGCAATACGTAAACGATACGGCCCACATCTTCCTCGAGTGCGCTGAGAAGGATTTAACGGGCGCAAAGGTTTATTCGCTTCGCGGCTCTGTGATTCAAGTCGATGATCTCCTTGATGCTTTGGAAAGGGTTTCGCCAGGAGCGCGCAGATTAATTCGCGCCGAAGGCAAGCAGCTTCCCATCGCGGCGGACCTGGATGATAGCGCTCTGGTGCGTGACCTAGGCGAAGTCCCGAGGACTTCCCTTGAAGACGGCATTCGTGAAACGATGAGTATTTTCGAAAAGCTCAAGAGCGAAGGCCGCCTGGACACGTCGGACCTGGAGAGCTAGCGGACAAGCATGGTAGGGGCGCTGCTTGCTGCTCCCATTGCGCGCGCCTAACACTTGTGGATTTTTGAACCTGCGCCGTCCTAGACTCATCGCCAAACTTGCTGAGAAGTTTCTAATATGAAAGCTGCCGTTCTTGAAGACGTTGAAAAAATGACTGTTCGCCAGGTGGCGGACCCCTCTGTATCTCCGCGCGAAGTGCTGATCCGGGTGCAGGCGGTGGGGGTGTGCGGAACGGACCTCCACCTGTTTCGGGGGCAAGGCAACTACAATCTCGATTCCAAGGGCCGCCAGATTCCGCTGACGGTCGAGCCCCAGATTCTGGGGCACGAGTTCAGCGGAGAAGTGATCGAAGCCGGCCGCGACGTGAAACATCTCAGGCCCGGCAGCCGCGTTCTTTGCGATCAGGGCATGAATTGTCACAGCCAGGCACGCCAGCCCCTTTGCTCCTACTGCGCCTCCGGGGACTCGCACCAATGCCAGTTCTATGGCGAGCACGGGATCACCGGCTTGCAAGGTGCGCTTGCCGAGTACATCGCGATCCCAGCGGTAAACTGCGTTGAGCTTCCGGACGACATGACTGCGGAGGTGGGAGCGCTCGTCGAGCCGCTGGGCTGCGTGCTGCATTCGAGCGATCGCGTGGAGCGCTCAGCCGGGCGCTATACGTTTGAAGGCCCCGATCCCATCCGCAACGTTTTGATTTGCGGCGCGGGACCCGCGGGCCTGCTCTTTCTCGAGTACCTGCGTAACGTGAAGGGCTTCGAAGGGCTGATCCTGGTCAGCGACCTCCGGGAGAAGAATCTGGAGCTTGCCCGGCGGTTCGGGGGGACGCCCATTA
>DASUKV010000129.1:0-2851 GCA_036278555.1 Terriglobia bacterium | reverse complement strand
GCCACAGACGGCTCGCGGCTGTCACTGGCGGGGCAGGGTGTCGCGGCGGATGGTTTGAAAGGCGAAGAGCGGCTGCTGATTCCCAGGCGGGCGCTGGGGTTGCTGCGGCGGCTGGCGGGCGCTCACGAAAGCGACACGCCGGTCGCCATCGCGAAGGATGACAGCCACCTATTCTTTAGTGCTGGGGATAGGGTCCTCATCAGCCGGATGATTTCAGGGCAGTTTCCTAATTATGAGGCGATTCTCCCGCGCTCCAACGGGATCAATGTGACGGTGGAGGCTGACGTCATTCGCCAGGCGCTTGAACGAGTGTCACTGCTGGCATCCGAGCACAGCCACGGCATTTCTTTGATGTTGGACCCCGGGCGAGTGACGCTCTCGACCACGAATAGCGATGCGGGCGAGGCCACCGAGTCCGTGGATGCCAGCTATCAGGGGGAACCTTTACGGGTTGCATTCAACTGCCTCTACTTGCTCGATTTCTTCAGTGCTGTGAAAACCGGGCAGGTGGAGATTGCCTTGAAAGATGATCAAAGCGCCGCCGAGTTCAGACCGGTCGATGCGGACCCCTGCCATTACCGCTATGTTTTGATGCCTATGCGGCTGTGAGAACTGAGTCAATTCCGAGCGACTGCGGACTCCCTCGGGTTGGCGGCGCTTGGATGGTCCTCCAGCCGCTCGATATGGATAAACGGTTGAGAGTAGTTTAGGCGCCACGACGCGGTTTCCGCATTTCTTATTTCTGTAGAATCGTGCAGAGGTTTGCCCAAAAGCACGGCGCCTCGTCGGCCGCGCGCTGCCAAGCCGCCGCGTGTAAATCCTCGCTCTAACTGAGGCGTCCCTATTGTGTGGAAAGCCGATGGCTCGGACGCGGCTCGTCTGCGAAAACGGCCCGAAACTGCGTATTTGCGCGATGAGAGACCGTATGCCGCGACGCCCGCCGGGACTGGCGCTTTTCAAGATGTGAGGTCAGTACGTTCAAGATGGGTGAATTCGCGGCGCCGCGTGTCTGTACGTTTCCGAACCGGGGCGATGATAAGGATGAGGACGAGGTTCAGGGTGACGACAGCCTACCCTTCGGATGAAGCCCTTCGCATGGGAGACCGGTTTGATAGTCAAGGCGATCGTCCGGGCCCCAGACGGATCGGCGTTTGAGTGGCCAAACGCAGAAGGTTATGATCGGATTGTGCGTTTCGCACGGCCCGCGGGACGCGTACCGCGGGCGCCCTGAACATTCATTGCATGCCCACGAGAAAAACAATGACCAAGGACATCCAGCAGCAGCTTGAGCTTGCGCAGGATCTTTTGAGGTTTGCGGTGCGAGCTCCCACCGCCGAGCAGCGCGACGATCACCTTCACCAAGCCAGGCACTGCGTCAACTTGGCGCTTTCCATGCTGCAGGACCTTGATTTGCGTTTGCGATCTCTCGCGGTCGAACTGTGAAGACCAGCGGCATCCTGCAGCAGCCGGTTTAAGAAAGGCCACGACCCCCTTGGGATCCTCGTGTCCTGTGCAGTTTGCGACAGGGTAGGGCCAAGGCATGCTTGACGACACCGTGGAGGTCGCATCCGTACTTATCGGGCCGCGCTTCGGCTATACTACGTGGAGTAAGGAGGAATCATGACAAAGGTCATCGAGGCTATTTTTGACGGCGTGACATTCCGCCCAGAGGAAGCGCCTGATTTACCTCCAAATACTCGCGTACGCCTGACCATTGAAAGCCCGCAAACTCCTGATACGCCCGGATCGTTTTTGCGTACCGCCCGTGCGCTAGCGCTGTCCGGCCCGCGCGATTGGTCAGCCAACGTCGAGGATTACCTGCATGGCCGGAAGACTCATCCTGAGCAGTAGCGTTTTTCTGGATACGGCATACGCCATCGCGCTTGCCTCTGCCACCGATGAGTTCCATCCTCAGGCTCTGACGCTGGCCGAGGAATTGGAAGCGCGCGGGACTCGACTACTGACCACCTGGGCCGTGCTGCTGGAAATTGGAAACGCGCTTTCCAGAGGGGCGTATCGCCCGGCTGCGGTACAACTACTTTCGTCTCTCCGCGGGGACCCGAATGTGGAAGTCATCGCGCTTTCAGACCAAGTTTTAGGGCGGGGGCTAAAGCTCTACTCCGAACGTCCCGACAAAGAATGGGGCCTCACCGATTGCGTCTCGTTTGCGGTTATGAAGGCGCACGATGTGACAGAGGCTCTCACCACAGATGAGCATTTCCAGCAGGCTGGCTTCAGGGCGCTGTTGCGTGAGGCTATAGCACCCTAACCCGTCGCCCTTGGCCGCGTATTATCCCTACCACGAACGCCCCTCCCCATATCTTTAGCATGTGAATCATGAATGGCTGTGGGTTCAGTTTCTTTGAATTAGCTCGTTTTGCTTCAAGTCCTTTCGTAAACATTTAGGAAGGAGATATTTCGGTGTCGAAATATTGCCAGATTGAAACGGTTTTGCGCGATGAGAGATATCTTGTCGACGCGCTTCGCGACATGGGCTACAAGCCGGAAGTGCATGATGAGGGCGCCACACTGAACTCCTATTACTCGGAGCAGGAAGGCAAGGTCGCTCATGTCATCATCCGGCGCCGAGAGTTGCCGGGAGCATTCGGTGACATCGGTTTTGTGCGGCAGGCGGACGGCCAGTTGAGCAAGATCGGTGACGAACTGGACTACCAATACGGGGCGCGGTGGCTGGGGCATGTCCAGCAGCTTTACAAGGAAAAGCAAACCTTGGCTGCCGCCCGCGCCAAGGGATACATCCTCAAGAAGCGCGAAGTCATAAAGACTTCAAGCGGCCAGCAGGTGCGGCTGGAATTCTCGGTGAGGAGGTAGTCGCCATGCCGGAAAAGAC
>DASUKV010000128.1:0-26250 GCA_036278555.1 Terriglobia bacterium | reverse complement strand
AGAGAAAGGAAGGCATGCCATGAGACCGCAACATATTGTGATGTACACCCGGGCAGATTGCGAGGATTCCGATGCGGCTCGGCAATTCTTGATCGAGCGTCACATACCCTTTGAGGAAGTGGACATCGACCAGGATCAAGCAGCTTTAGAGTTTGTAAAGAGCGTGAACGAGGGGAAGCGGCGGACGCCTACCTTTAAGGTGGATGGCCGCACGTTTCATTGCTCGCAGTTCGACCCTCGCAAATTGGTTCGCGAGCTTGGCCTGCCGGATGCGGCTCCTACCCAACGGTGATGCGCTTTTTGAAAAGTCTCAGGCCGATGGCGGCGCTTCGGAAGCCGGAGCAGCTTCAAGACGCTTTGCCCAGAGCGGATAGTCCAGCCCGGCGAGGCGATTGATCACAATGGCCTGTCCTACCAGCAGCGCCACAGCGATTTCGATAATCAGCAGATAACTTGGCCTCGTCACGACACCCAACGAAACGATCAGAGTGGTGGCGCCAGCCGGCGGGTGCGCCGCCTTCAGCAGGATCATCAGGCTGGCCGTCAACGCCAGCGACAGCGCGGCAGCCATGATGCGGCGCTCATCGACGCTCGTTCCGAGTGCGGAAGGGGCGTGATGCAACCCCATCAGCAGAAGCGACCCGTACCCGCACAGGATGCCGATGGCGTGGCCATACAAGGTGTGGCGAGGCGAAGCGGTTGGAGAAAGCGGTGTGTAAAACAGCAGGATGGCCGTCGGTCCTAGCGAAGGGAAAACGAAAGGCGAGTGGGAAACCATCGCCACCCCGGCGAGAATGGCAATCGTAATGAAACCATTGATGAGCATGAAGAGCGCCCAGATGGGGCGCTCCGGAAAGCGGCCGAGCAAGTGAGTGAGCCGAAGCCGCACCATGAAGCCGCGCGCGGCGGCAGGATCCAGCAGCGCCAGCCGGGAGGCGCTCTTCGAGCGTGACTCAACCATTCCGTCGCCTCCAGCCTCTGGTCCTGTTGATCTCGAATCCTGCCGGCGCGCCCGGCGCTCAGCGCGCCGCCTGATGCGGGACCGCGTGTTCTCCCGCCACCGCCGCGTCTTCCATCGTCACCGCGCGCGGAAACAGAATATTGTTTTCCAGGTGCACGTGCTGATGCATGTCGCGCTCAAAGGACTTCAAACCGTCGTAGAGCGCCCGGTAGCTATTGCAAGCGTCCGGCGGAAGTTGGTAATTGGTGCTCAGGCTTCGCATCTCCTGGAGCGCCGCCCCGGCGTGATCGTGTTCCATGATCATCATCCGCACCGGATTCTGGACTGTCCCGAATGCGGGCCGCGGGAAAGAAAGGCCTTGTGTCACTAACGCTTCCATCCGCGAAATATAGGGAAACAGCGTTTGCTCTTCCTTCGTCAAATGCATCAGCAGTTCCTGGCAGAGTTCCGAAAAAAGCGATTTGATGCGGCGCAGTTCAGGATGCGCGGCCCCATGCGCCTGCACGACCTTTTCGACGAGCGGCCCAATCCGGGACACTTCCGCCCGGCAAAAGGCGTGATGCTTTTCTACGATGTGATCCATCAAGCTCGCCAGGGATCGCGCTTTCCAATCAACGGTTTCTTCGCCGGCTTGCGCAGCGCCTGCCGCCGCATCGAGAGTCTGCACTACCGTCTCCACCTGCAACCCAGCGGCCCGGCAGGCCTCATCGAGTCTCTTCTCGCCGCCGCAGCAGTAGTCGATGCCCAACGCCTCAAATACGCTCAGTGACGACGGTATTCCGGCAGCAATTTCCTTCACGGTTTTACTTGCGTCAATCTCCATGTTATGTACTCCTTTTAATGGCAATCCTCTGTAACTTCCTCATGGGCCAAGCGCCAGCCAGTAACGACCCACATAAAGTCTGGCCGAATGCGAAGACTCGATGACGACTTGCAGTGGCCTTGGTTCGAGCATCCGCAAATCACGCTCCATTCTACACGCCATAACCCTCTCGCCGGCCTGGTTGTAAAGAAGAAACTCGGCGTGATGCGCTTGGGCGTGCGGACGGCGAATACCAAAGCCGTAGCTTGCGGCGGCCACCCTCTTTCCACACATCGAAACAGGGCCCTCTGAAATGAGCATCCCTGAATATTTTTGCTGGATCTCAGAGGCGAAGCCGCTGGTTACGATCAAGGCAAACAAAGCCCTTCTACCAGCCGGTGTTTTGATCAGCGCCGCGTTCCGCTTTTCTACGGGAATCGCGTTTCCCTCCATATAAAAATCTCCGGGCACCGCGGCGCTAAGCAGTTTACCCGTGACAAGCTCAAAGCGCCCCTGGGCGACGCCAATCGTGCCCGTCGACCCTAAAACCGCAACCAGCAAGATTGCACGTGATGTGGCGCGCATCAGCTTCTCACCTTCATACGCACTATTATGCTCGCCTTTTCGCGGACAAAACGCTATGACAAAAGTCCGGGCAAAGCGCCGAGGAACGGACGGCATCTGAAGCACCGCAGTCCTGCCGCAACCAGTCCACAATAAGCGCCGGTCACGTGCGGCGCCGTGTATCAGGGCATGACTTTAGTCGCGCCGCAGCAGGGCGCGCAACTTGCCGGCTTTAGCCGCTGCGCTGCTTGCGAGGACGGAACCAGAGGCGACTGGCTCCTGCATCACCTTTGAAGGTAGGGCAGGGCGCGAGAGATGCTGCGGCGCTCGCGCCCCGAAATGAAAGGGCTCAGAAAATCAATCGCGCTCCGAGTTGCAAGATACGGGGCGAGAGCGCGCTTGTAACATGGCCGAAGTTGCCGGACCCGAGCGAGGTGCTCAGGCCCGAAAAGTTCGTATGGTTGAACGCGTTAAAGCTCTCGAAGCGCAATTGCAGGTGCGCGCGTTCGCCGAAGGCAAACTGTTTGTATACCGAGATGTCCCATTCCTCAAGCGCCGGCCCGCGGATGGTGTTCCGGCCTCCACTCCCATAGAAGCCGGGGACCGGGACGGAATAAATTGACGTGTCAAACCATTCGCCAATGTTCTTCGGAAGGCCTATCGCGCCATTGGCGTTCGCCCGATTGGCGAGGCCATGATTCGGACCCGTCAGGCCGATTGAATGTGGCGTACCGCTTTCGTACGAGGTGATTCCGGCAAGCTGCCAGCCGCCCAGCACTTCTCCGCGGAAGCCACTCTGATTGATATAGAAGGGGAGGTTGTAAATGTAATTGAACACCAGCATCTGCGGCCGGTCGTAATCCGAGTACGCCCATTCGGCGTTGCGGTTGTAAGGGTTCTGAGGATTGTTGTTGTAACTTGAAGCGTCGTCCATGGATTTCGACCAGGTGTAGGCTACCTGGAACCGAAGGTTGCGGGCCATCTGCTTTTCGAAATTCACCTGCAAGGAATTGTAGACGCTGTTCGCGCCAGGCTGAATGAAGCTGATGGTGCTCCAGCCGGGGTACGGGCGATAAAGATTTGTGGGCGTCCCCGTCGCATTGAGAATGGGATTGAACTGGAAGTCCTGGAAGGGGAGCGGCTGATTGATGTTGAGTTCGCTCTGCAGGTGTTCGCCGTGCGAGCCGACGTAGCTGACCGTCAGCATGCTGTCAGCGGGCAGCAACCTTTGCACCCCAAAGCTGTATTGCTGGATCATCGGGATGAAATAATTTTGATCGAGCGCCAGAAGGCTGGAGGGTGTGATCGGAGCCGCCGCGCCGCCCGCCGGGTTATCGAATGGCGGAGCAGTGACGCTGGCCGTTGTGGCGAACGGCGGGTTGCCGAGAATATTGTAGCTGTCGTTGCCCTGGACCCTGAAATAAGTGATGCCATAGCCGCCGCGCAAGACGGTGTTTCCGTGGCCGAACGGGTCCCAAGAAAAGCCGAAGCGCGGGCCCAAATCGTTGTGATAGGTTTTCACCAAGGAGCGGGAAATACCCTGACCTGCCTGCAGCAGGCCATTCGTCAGATTTCCGGTGCCCGGCACGATGTTTCCTTTGCTGTCAAGCTGCGGCGCCTGGGCTGCGTTCCAGGCGGAAGGCACAAAGTTCGTAATCTGATTGTTTGTGGTATAGAGATGGGGAATGTAGAAGTAGCGCAGCCCCAGGTTGAGGCTCAGCCGGGGCGTGGCTTTGAAATCGTCCTGGACGAAAGCCTCAAGCTGGTGATAGCGCCAGAAGCCGGTGAGCATCAGGTTCGTTTCCGAATAGCTTTCGGGCAGTCCCAGCAGAAAATCCGCCAGCGAATTTCCGGTAAATTCTCCGTTGTAATTAAACTGGCCCTGGGTTCTGATCTGCGCGGGCTGGTTCTTCATGTCGTATTGGTACACCGCGCCGTATTTCAAGGTGTGCTTTCCCACAACCTGCGTGAGCGTATCCTGATACGTGCGCACCGGCGAAGTGAGGCTGTAAGGCCAGTAGGCCACATCGTAGCTGCCGTAACCTTGCGAAAAAATCAGGGTGGGAATGCGGTTTTCCGGGTTCTCGGGATAAAACTCGGAGACGTTGAACCCGTCCGGCCGCTTGTAGACTCCTACGGGATTCCCGATATCCGAATCGTTGGAGTATCCGAACTCCGTCTCGTTGAATATTTTCGGACTGATGAACTGCGTCAGTTGGACCACCAGATTTTTGCTCGGTACCTGGAAATTCGTCGAGACCGTCGGAAAATCATCATTCGACCACTGCGTAAGCCCCGGATTCAGATCATAACCCTCGCGGATGAAGTGGCCCATCAGCTTCAGTTTGCTGCTCAGGCTGTAGTCCATGCGCACAAGCTCCTGATTAAAATTGGTGGGGAGCGAGGGCGCCGCGTTATAGTCCTGAAACGATGACGGGTCCGTCGGGGCAGGGAAGATGCCGGACTGCGCGAGCTTCACCGCTTGCGGATCAAAGCAGGCAGGGTTCACCTGCGTTCCGGAAATGCACGAGGGTGAAATTCCGGTGGGAACGTTGAGACTGCCGCTCTTCGGGAGCACTTGCGAGAATTGGCTGAAGTCTCCGCTCAATTCTGCCGTGGTGGGCGTATGCGTGCTGAAGACCGTCCCTGCCCTTTGCCGCCGCCATTCAGAACTGTAAAAGAAAAAGAGCTTGTTCTTCTTAATGGGACCGCCGATGGTAAAGCCAAAGTCGTTCAGCTTGAGGGGAGGCGTATTCTTGACAAAGAAATTCCGCGCGTCGAAGGCGTCATTGCGCACAAACTCGTAGCCTTCGCCGTGAAACTGATTGGTGCCGCTCTTGATGTTCACGTTGATCACCGCCGCGCCCGCGCCCCCGTATTCCGCGCTGTAATTGCTCGTGACCACTTTGAATTCGCCCACCGCGGCAAGCGCGGGCGAGGTGTCGAGGCTGGTCTTGCTGCCGGGGTCGTTGTCCCAGGCGCCGTCAACGTAATAGGTTGTCGCCTCGGTCCGGCCGCCGTTGAACGCAATGTCATTCGCCAGGTGGCCGAGGCCGGCGTTCCCGGGATTCGCCGCGGCGCCCGGCACGAGCTTCGCCATGGTCATGAAATTACGTCCGTTCACGGCCAATTGTTGGATCTGTTTCCCTGAGATTACGTCGCTCACCTGGGCCGTCTCCGTCTGAAGGTGGGAGATTTGCGCTGCGACGGTGAGCGACTGGGTTGTGGCGCCCACCTGCAGATGGAAGTTCAAAGCGGCATGGTCGCCCACGTTGATTTCAAACTGCGTCTGCACGACGCTCTTGAAACCGGAGGCGCTGGCTTCAATCTGGTAAGTGCCCGCGGTGAGGGCCGGGAAGTAATAGTAGCCGCTGGAATTGGTCTTGCCATCGCTGGTGACGCCCGTATCCGTGTTCGTGATCCGCACGGTCGCGCCAGGAACCATCGCGCCCGAGGGATCGCTCACGTAACCTGTCAGCGAAGCTTGCGTGCGGATTTGAGCTTCGGCATTCACTCCCGCTGCGAGCAACACAGCCAGGATTCCCGCCAGCACGCCCGTTACCTGAAAGAACCTTTCTCTTTTCGATTTCATACGTCCTCCTCCCCTTCTGAATGGAACCGGTTCCATTTGTTTATCACTCTGACTTGGCCATGTCAAGTATTTTTCGTGAGAGGCCTGCACCGAAGACTTTGAGATAAATGAGCCGAGCGGAACTCTGGCCCGCCCCTCACCTGGCCTTCGGCTACCCTCTCCCAAGGAACGAGGGCGGGAAACGCAAAGAGAACAGAGAGGCATGCACTCCCTGCTTGTTCGGGTGATATACTTCCCCAAATGCGTTTCGGACTGCGCGGAGGTGTGTGTTTGCGCCGGGAACTCCTGGCGGCGATCCTTGTGCTGACTTGGGCGGGAGCAGTGTCCATAGCGGCCGCGGGGTTTCGCCAGCCCTCCACCGCTGAACTGTGCGACCATGCGTTGGCGCAACCTGACCCTGGCAATGATGCCGTGCGCGCCTGCCGCGAGCTTCGTCAGAGTCCAAGCAATCCAAAGGCCCTGAATGACCTTGGCGTTTTTCTGGCACGGAGGAAGATGTATTCGGAGGCGGTTGCCACCTACCACCTGGCTCTCGCCGCCGGTTCCGGGCTCCCGCAGGTAGAAACCAATCTGGGCATCGCCTATTTCAGGATGGGGGATTTCAAGAGGGCGGCTCCGGTGCTCCGCCAAGCACTCCGCCGTCGCCCTTCAAATCTGCAGACGCGGACGCTGCTGGGTATGTCCCTCTACGGAATGCGAAACTACGCCGGCGCCGGGAATGAGTTGGCGAAAGTCGCCGCGGCACAGCCACAAAACGTAAAGCTCCAGTTTGTGCTCGCTGAATGCTACCTCTTGAGCCATCAGTCGGAAAAGACACTTCAGGCTTTTCAAAAAATTGAGCAGGAAGAGCCGAACTCCGCCGAGGCGTATATGCTTTTTGGGCAAGCGTTGGATGGGCTGGGCCGCTACGTCCAGGCGACTGAGGAATTCCAAAAGGCGGCCGCCGCCGCTCCCGACGCACCTAACGTTCACTTCGTTCTGGGGTATCTTTACTGGAAGCAGCGGAAGTTTGACCCCGCAGCGGCAGAATTCCAGAAGGACCTCGCGCGGAACCCCGGGAATGGCGAGTCGCGGGCGTACTTGGGAGATATCAGCTACCGGCATGGGGATTTGCACAACGCCCGGCAGCTCTTAGAGAAGGCCCGCCAGGAAGGCGTTCGTATCCGCTTACTTTATCTGGACCTTGGAATTATTGACACGGACCAGAAGCGCTACGGCGCTGCTGTCGCCGAATTGCGGAAGGCGGTCGCGCTCGATCCTACCCAGACCGATACGCATTACCGGTTGGCCTTGGCCTATAAAGGTCTCGGGAACGCCGATGCGGCCAAGCAGGAGCTTCAGACAATCAAGGAAATGCGGGAAGAGAACCACAATCTTGCACAACAAGAAGTGCAGCAGGGCCAGCATTCCGCCCATTGATAAGTGAACAGTGATGAGCGGCGAGTGACGAGTAAAAGGAGTTCCAAATCCCTTGCTTCGGGCAGGCAGCACCCAAGGAGGACTGGAGTGGCTACCGGCATTGGCGCTGATTCTGCTCATCCTGCCGTGCCCGGCGCGTGCTCAAAAGCGGGGGGACGGCTCCCTCTCAAATCCCAACTGGCTGCCTACGTTAGTCCCGCCGGGCGCACGATATGCCGGAAGCAAGGCGTGCGCGCAATGCCACCCGAGTGAAGCAGCGGCTCAGGCGCTTACGCCGATGGCGCGTGCCCTCGAGTCTCCCGGAGACTGTTCCGTGCTCCGCGAGCATCCCACGATGACGTTCACGAACGGACCTTACGTCTACCACATCCGGACTGAAGCGGACCGGACCATGTTTGAAGTGACCGACGGCCGGCGTGAAATTGCCGTCCCGGTCCTTTGGGCGTTCGGCTATGGCGTGGGCGGCGTGGGCCAAACCTATGTCTTCCGCTACGGCGGCTACTACTTCGAAAGCCAGGTCAGCTTTTACGACGGCATTCAGCGGCTCGCGATCACGATGGGGCATGTTTTATATCCGCCTGAATCGCTTGGCCGGGCGCTGGGTAATCCTCTCTCGGACGCTGCGGTCAGGAAATGTTTTGGCTGTCATGCCACGGGAGCGGTGAGCGGCGACCGCCTGGAACTGAATAAAATGATTCCCGGCGTGAGTTGCGAATCCTGCCACGGTCCCGGAACACGGCACATCGCTGCGGTCCGCTCCGGCGATCTCAAAAATCTAAAAATATTTAACCCCGGGCGGCTCCCGACCGGAGGCGAGACCCGCTTCTGCGGCTCCTGCCACCGGACAACCGCGCAAGAGAAGCGGCTGGGGATTCGCGGCGTCGAAAACGTTCGATTTCAGGGTTACCGGTTAGAGCGCAGCCGCTGCTATAACCCAAAGGACCGCCGCATCCGCTGCACCGCCTGCCATGACCCGCACCAGGCCGTGGTGACGCGCGCGGCGTACTACGATGCAAAGTGCCTTGCCTGCCACGCGCGGGACCATGGCGACACCCTCCGGCGAGCGCCCGGCTGTCCGGTTGCCGCCAAGAACTGTATCACCTGCCACATGCCGAAAGTAGAAGTCCCCGGCGTCTACCACAAATTTACCGACCACTTCATCCGCATCGTAAAACCAAACGCGCCTTACCCGAGCTGATTCAGAGGCCGCCGCTACAGAAGCTAATCGTTCAAGAAGTGTTCTGCATTGCGGAATTCACGCCAATTTGATCCAAGTCCTTTTGGCGCTGCACGTCGATGATTATGACAGCCTCATGTTCCACAACACGGAACGAAGCAAGTCCGATCCTCTTTGATATTGCGCCCGCCTTCTTGCGGACCTATCATCCGCCGCATCGGCCCCCGATCGAGAGATTTGGAAGGGAGGGGTTCAAATGAAAGACCGTTCAGGCAGCAGAAGAGTTACGCTAAACCCATCTGCGCGCAGAGTCGGCGTTATTATTCCGGCGGTGTTCTGCGTGGTGATGGCCTTCCCCGGTTGGACGGTGGCTCAGTCGACGGCTGCGATCAATGGCACGGTCAAGGACGCAAGCGGCGCTGTTATTCCCGGTGCGGTGCTATCGCTTGAGAATATCGCCACAGGCGTTAAACGGTCTGTTACGACCAATAACTCCGGAATTTACTCCATTCCGAACGTTATTCCGGGAACTTACTCTTTAACCGCCGCCAAAACGGGCTTTGTGGCCCAAACTCAAAAGGGCTTCACGCTTTATGTGAATCAGACCGTGACGTTTGATTTCACCTTGGCGGTCGGCTCCGCGGTGCAAACGGTCACCGTCCAAGCTTCAGCGGCGCACCTCGAGGCTTCAACTTCTGAACTGGGGACCGCAATCACCGGCTCGCAGGTTAACAATCTGCCGCTCAACGGCAGGAATTTCACCCAGCTTTTGACCCTTACGCCGGGAGTAAGCCCGATCAGCGTTGCCCAGAATTCCGGCGGCTTTAGCGCGAATCCCGTTGGCACGTTCACTTTTCCGGCGGTGAATGGCCAGAGCAATCGCGGCAACTTCTTCTTGCTGGATGGCGTGGACGACCAGGGCTCGTTCGTGAGCACGTACGGCGTGGCGCCGATCTTGGATTCAGTGCAGGAATTCAAGGTGCAGTCCCACAATGACCAGGCAAGCTATGGCGGCGTTCTTGGGGGAATTGTGAACGTCGTCACCAAAAATGGGACCAACGAGTTCCACGGCGACGCTTGGGAATTCCTCCGCAACAACGCGCTCGACGCGCGCAATTCATTTTTGCCGAACGTGACGCCGTTCAAGCAAAATCAATTCGGAGGCACGATTGGCGGGCCGGTGTTCCTGCCCGGCTACAATGGCCGGAACCGGACCTTCTTTTTCGCGGGGTACGAGGGCTACCGGAACCATACTACCGCGGAGACTTTGTTCAGAACGCCCACGCCGGCGGAGCTTTCCGGAGACCTGAGCGATATTCCGGCTCAGATTTACAACCCCTTCAGCACGCGCCCTGACTCCAACAACCCCGGCTCGTTCATCCGCGACCCGTTTATGTGCGATGCAGCCGGTAATTCCCTGACCGCCTCGGCAAGCGGGATTCAGCCCGCCGGCGCGCCCTGCAACAAGATTCCGCAGAGCATGCTTTCTCCGGTAGCGACCGGCTATGCGAAAGCCGTTTTCCCCGCGCCGCAGTTCGCCCTTAACGGCCTCGGCGTGAACGGGGTTGACAGCACTCCGCTGATTACGCCGCAGGACGAAGCGAACCTGCGGTTTGATGAGCAGATCAACGAAAAGAATTCCTTGTGGGTGCGCTACACCGGAATCACACAGCCGCAAACTTCCTCTGGCGGCTTTCCCGGTCTGATCCAGGGCACTTACTATCACGGGTATAATCTCGGCGCCAGCTATACACGGTCGCTGGGAAGCGGCTCTCTCGTGACCCTCGAATTCGGCCGGGTCAGCGTTCAAGACAATCTGATACAAACCCTTCCGAAGGTCCCCGGAAACCTCGCGTCACAACTCGGTTTTTCCCCTAATTTCATCAGCGGACTCTCGTCTTCGCAAAACTTCCTGCCCGGCATGAATATTGGCGGTGGTTTCGTAGGATTTACCGGCAGCTACGTGAATAACCTGCAAGCTTCGAACATCTACGAGATGAGAGGGGATTACACGCTCATTCATGGCCATCACCTGCTTCAGATGGGCGCGGATTTTAACAGCAATAACATCGCGCTTCCGGTGTTCAACCTGTGGGAGGGATTCAACAACGCACAGACAGCGAATCTGGAGAGCACCGCTGTGACGGGCAGCCCCTTGGCTTCCTTCCTGTTAGGAGTGCCCATCAGCGCGCAAAGGCGCGGAGTGAATGAGACGATGCACGGCGGTTGGGTGGATGGGGGCTATATTCAGGACCAGTGGAAGGCTACAAACAAGCTCACCGTGAACCTGGGCCTGCGTTACGACGTGACGCTGCTGCCGATTTATGGCAGCCTGGCGGACAATAACCAGTACGTGGGCGCGTTTGATTTGAACAACGGCACCTACATCCTGGCGCGCGTCCCTCCTGGTTGCTCGGCGACGCAGGGAGCGCCCTGCATTCCTGGCGGAACGCTGCCCGATCATGTTGTGGCGACGCCTTTCTCGAACCACGCGATTTATCACAACACTTACGACAATTGGCAGCCTCGCCTAGGACTTGCTTACCGGCTCGGCTCGAAAACCGTTTTGCGCGGCACTTTCGGGAGGTTCTTTGACAACTGGGCGGGAGTCACCGAGACCCTTCAGGGTTACAACGGCACTTGGCCGACGCTGGCCAGTCTCGCGGATTTGAGCCTCAACACACCTACCGCCAGCGCTCCCACCCCAACGGCTTCGCTGCTCGACCCGCTCAGCCTGGGGACTTCCATACCCGTGCCGGCGGCGAACCCGTTCGCGCTCTTCCAGCGGTCGGTAGATCCCTTGCTTCAGAATCCCTATTCGCTACAGTGGAACCTGGGCGTCCAGCGGCAGTTGGGCGCGAACACCGTTCTAACCGTGAACTATGTGGGCTCCGAGGACACGCGCGTTGACCACGGCGGAATTTATAACACCGCGCTCACACCGGGCCAGAATGACCGGCCCTTCCCCTACATCCGGTCTGAGCTTTACGACCGGAGCATCAGCACATCCAATTACAACGGCTTGCAGACTTCGCTCGACCGGCACACGTCGCACGGCCTCACTTACCTAATTTCTTACACGTGGTCGAAGTCGATGGACTACGGCTGCTCTGGGCTCTATGGCGCGGAGGGATGTTCCGTGAATAACCCAAACGACCTGCGGCTTGACCACAGCGTCTCCGCCTACGATCTGACGCATATTTTTTCGGCAAGCTTTGATTATCAGCTTCCGATCGGAAGCGGAGCACGGTTCAAAACCGGCAGCCGTCCGATTGATGAAATCCTGGGACATTGGCAACTGAATAGCATCACGATGCTGACCTCCGGAACGCCGTTCACGGTGAGCGCCGCGGGCGGAGACATCGCCAAGATCGGCAACGTTTACAGCGAGCGGGCGGACCTCGTGGGCAATCCTCAGATCGCAAATCCCACTGCGCTCGAGTGGTTCAATACAGCAGCCTTTGCGAAACCCGCTCCCTTAACGTTCGGGACGGTTGGCCGGAACACGCTGCGGTCCAACTGGTACCACAATGAGGATTTCTCCCTATTTCGTGAGTTCCCGATTACCGAGAGCAAAACTCTGGAGTTTCGCGCGGAATTCTTCAATACCTTTAACAATGTGGTATGGGGAACCCCGGACAGCACGGTGGGCGACGCGAATTTCGGAAAAGTCACGAGCATTGCCAACCGGCCCCGGCAGATTCAGTTTGGCTTGAAGTTCTATTTCTAGCGCTTCCCGTCAGAACGGCGGATCGTGCCCCCTCACCCGGCTCGCTCCGCTCGCCACCCTCTCCTCGCCTGCGGGGAGAGGGTTGGGGGTGAGGGCAGGTTTCGTTTCCGGGGGCGTTGCCCCCGGCTATTTTCTGACGCCCTTTCAGGGCGCGACAAATCGGATTCACCGATTGCCTCAACCAACTCTCGCATCCCTCTTCGAAAACAGGCTCATTCTTTGCTACTACGGAGACGATTTTACCGGGTCCACGGACGCGCTCGAAGCATTGGGCGCGAACGGATTCTCGCCCGTCCTCTTTTTAAAGCCTCCCAGTGACGACCAAATCGCACGCTTCCCGGATTGCCGCGCCATCGGCGTCGCGGGAGTCAGCCGGAGCCGCTCGCCGGAGTGGATGTCTTCGGAACTCCCTCCAGTCTTCATGCGGCTCAAACAACTTGGATCGCCGGTCTGCCATTACAAAGTGTGCTCCACATTCGATAGCTCCCCAGAGATTGGCAGTATCGGCAGGGCGATCGATGTCGGCCAGGAGGTTTTTGTCACGCCATACGTCCCGGTGGTCGTCGGCGCTCCCGGGATGGGCCGGTACATCGTGTTCGGGCAACTCTTTGCAAGTTTCGACGGCCGCATTTACCGGATTGACCGGCATCCCGCGATGAGGTCCCATCCTGTGACGCCGATGACGGAAAGCGATCTCATCCTGCATCTCTCGCGACAGACGCGAAAGAGGATCGGCCTTATCGACCTTCTCGCCCTCGAGCGGCCGGATGTGGAAGAGACGTTTGCCGCGGCGCTCGGCGAGGGCTGCGAGGTTATCCTCTTTGACGTATTCGATGAGCCATCGCTCGCGCAAATTGGCCGGATTCTCTGGTCGCGACGGCCGCCGGGGACAAGCTTTGTGGTGGGGTCTTCCGGGGTGGAATATGCGCTGATCGAGTACTGGCGAGCAACGGGCCAGCTTCCGCCCCAGCCCCAATTTGAGACGCCGCGCCCGGCGGACCGTGTTGTCATTGTGTCAGGGAGTTGTTCGCTGAGCACCGAAAAACAGATTCGCTGGGCATTGAAAAATGGTTTCGCTGGAATTCCGGTTGAAGCGCAACGGCTGGTTTCTGACGATGACAGAACGAATGCTCGCGCCGCGTTGCTGAATCAAGCGCTGGAAAACCTGGCGCAATGCCGCAGCATTATTCTTTATACGGCGCTTGGCAGTGAAGATTCGGAGCGCGCGCGGGCCGCGGCGGAGAGTGAGTCCACCTTCGGATTGAAGCTGGGCGAACAACTGGGCGTGCTCTTGGGGGAGATCATGCTCCGCTCCGGGGTCCGGCGGTTTCTGGTCGCCGGAGGGGACACGTCGAGCGCAGTGGGCGGGCAGCTTCGCATTGAGGCGCTTACGATGGCAAGCCTGCTGATTCCCGGCGCGCCGCTTTGCCGCACCCATTCTTCCGTTCCTGATCTGGATGGCTTGGAGGTGGTGTTCAAAGGAGGACAGGCCGGCCCCGAAGATTGTTTTGGACGCCTCCGGGATGGCCGGGCTTGCTGACGCGCCGCTTATTTTACGTATTTGAGTTGCTGCGTCGCGTCGATTTGGGTAAAGAGAACCGTGCTGGCCAACAACATCGCCGCAATGATGAGCAGTGGCAGGTTGTAGCTTCCCATCATTTTCACCATGTAGCCGAACACAATCGTACAGACAAAACCTCCGCACAGCCCCGCCGTGTTCATCGCGCCGCTCACGGCCCCGGCGTGCGGCCCTCCAACGTCCAGGCAAATAGCCCACGCCGAAGGCAGCATCAGGTCCATAATCCCAAAAGCAACTGACAGAAGGGTGACGCCGGCCGCTTTGCTGTGAGTCATCGCCGTGGCGAAGATCAGCGATGCGGCCACGGCTAAGGACGCTGCCCCGAGGAGACGACGCCCAAATTTCAGGCCATAACTGTTCATGAGGAAATCGCTGAGATATCCGCCGGCGAGATTCCCGGCGGCTCCAAGAAAAAAGGGGAAGGACGCAAAAAAGCCCATCTCCTTAATGGTGAGACCGCGGCCTCGGACCAAATAAGTTGGAAACCAGGAAAGAAAAAACCAAGATCCCCAAGCATAGCAAAAATACATGGCTGCGATCAACCGCATGGTGCGGCTGCGGTAGAGGGTTCTCCAAGGAATGTGAATCTGCTCCGGTCCGCCAGGCGTTGTGTGGTCCACTTCAGAGTTGACGGAGACCGTGCCGAGTTTATCCGCGGGGTCTCTGTACCAGGAATACCAGACGCCCGCCCACACAAAACCGGCAAGTCCGAATATCCAGAAGGACGCCCGCCATCCCCAAAGAGTCAGAATCGGGACCACGAGCAAAGGCGCCAGCGCGCCGCCCAGACGGCTGGCTCCCCACACAAACCCCTGGGCCCGTGCGCCTTCCTCCGGCGGAAACCAGCGCTTGATGCTTCCTGAAATGTTGGGATACGCTCCCGCTTCACCCGCGCCAAAAAAGAACTGCGTGACAAGCAGGGTGGCAAATCCCGAAGCCATGCCGGTGAGCGATGTGAAGGCGGACCACCAGAGGGCGATGCGGGTTAAAACCTTCCGCTGACCGAGCCGGTCGCCCAACCCGCCGCTAGGGATTTCGAAAATTCCATAAGCAAGAACGAATGCGCCAAGCACCCAACCCCATTGAGCGGGTGAAATTCTTAGATTGTTTTGCATTTGTGGCCCCGCCACGGCGATGGCGAGGCGGTCCAGAAAGGTGATGACGGATAACAGAGACAAGAATAGAAGGACGATATGGCGGTTTTTCAAGGGAGCCTGAAAAAACTAAAGGTGTATCTCATGAGTTCGTTATAACTCACGCGGGGAAGCAGTGCTTCCCATTGCAGAACGGGTAAGGGGAGACATCAGTATGACTTCTCCGCAGCCATGAGAACCTGCCGGGCGCGCTTAATGGCAAGCTCCGGGCTGCTCAGTACGGGTGTCTTCTTCAATTCTGAGGGAAGCTCGCGGATTGCCCCCGCCATCGATGCCTGCGCGAGTACGATCACGTCAGCCTGCTGCACGAGTTCCTTCAGGTTCTCCGCCACGATTTGATGGTGCTTCTCAGCATCGCCGGAGAGAATGGCGTCAAAGGCTCCGCGGCATAGGCAGGGAAGAATTGTCGCCTCACGCGATTGGGCGCAGGCGGTGTCGCGCAACAGGTCGACCGTCGGCCTGAGCGTGGTTTCAAGCGTTGCCAAAACGCCGATCCGCTTGCCTGTGCGGACCGCTTCTTCCGCCATTGCCTCGTCAATGCGCAGAATGGGGAAGTCAAAGAGCGCCCGCAGCACGTTCACCCCTGGGCCGACCGATGAACAAGTTACCATGACCGCGTCCGCCCCGCCTTCGTGGGCGGACGCTACGAGGGTGGCCATGCGCTGGATGGTCGGCTTGGTGAGCACCCCCGCCGCGATCGTGTTCTTGATAAGGCTCTCATCCACCATATGGAAAATACGGCATTGGGGAAGGTTCTCCTGGCACAACTCTGAAAACGTGGGAATAAGCACGTGACTTGTGTGGAGGAGAGCGAGAGTTTTAGACATGAGTTCGCCTTTCCATTTTTAGCGTGTTTCCGCCGCGAAAATACTGTGACGCCGGTGTCCCCACCGGTAATTTCCGCGTTGAGAGCATGCCCCGAACGGAGTAAAGGGATAGCGCCGCTACAGCGTGCTTTACTGATTTCCATGATGGTGGCGAGCCAGAGCCACCGCCTTTCCTGCGAAGCAGCCTCAGGTCGCAAGAAGGTAGTTGGTATAAGTCTCGTCTCCCACGGAAAAAAATGGCGCAAAGCGCAGCTTCCGGCCAGCCCGATTTATCTCGAAAACCATCGAACGGTAGGGAACCGGCCGAAGACCTTGCGGAAGCGGAAGCGGCTCATTGGAGAGTCCCGGCGGAGGATCGAGAGCAACCAGCATCATCGGACCCCTCATCACTGCAACCCTTTTCGGGTGATGCTTGTCAACGGCCTCGGCTCGAAGATGAAGGGGAAACGTAATCTGAATCGTGTCATTTTTCTTCCATCGACGCCGGATCGCGGCGAAGGTTTGATGCTCAACCGGCAAATCGAGCGACTTATCATTAATCGACAATGTTGCCGGTTCCTCAAGCCAGCCGGGTATCCGGACGTAAATCGTAAATTCCACTTGAGCCGGACTCTCAATGCGAAGCTCAACTTCGCCGCGCTCAGGATAACGAGTGGTTTGAGTGATCTGCACCGGAACGCCGCCCAATCGCGCACGCAATTCGGAAGGAACGAAAAGGTTCACATAGATTCCATCGCGGCTTTGGAAATAAATTCCGAGTAAGTAATCCGCAACGTCCTGCACCAGCGTCCCCGAGCAGCAAGGCCATTTTTGCGGGTAGTACGACTTCTGCGCGCGGGGATGATAGTCCGAGTAGTAGAAGAAATGCCCATCTCCGCTCGGGTCTTTCGCTCCCAGGATTGTATTGTACAGAACGCGCTCAAGACCATCGCCATAGCGGGCTTCGCCGGTGAACCGCAGCAGGTAGCGCGCCAATTTGAAATGCGCGTAGCAGCCGCACGGCGTTTCAAAATGATCGTGCGTGGAAGTCAAGCTCTTGCCCAACTTGCCCTCGTGCGGCTCAACAAACATCTCATTCGGCCCCGATCCTCCTGAGCGGTATTCCTGGGTTTGCTCAAGGATCTCCCAGGCGTGGCGAAGGGCGTTAAGGTAGCACGGTTCTCCATCAACCAGGAAAGCCTTGGCGGCAGAGCTCAGCGCGAGGGTGTGGCTGTAGGCGTGCTTTCCGGGAAGCACGTTGATGCCTTGCGCGAGCGGATCAAAGTAGCCTTTGGTCAAAAGGTACTTGCGCGCCATCACCAGGAAAGTCTTCTCTCCCGTCACGGTGTAGGAGTTGTACAAATTCTCCGGGAGGATGTACGGCTCATCATACGGAGGATTCGTAACACCTCTCCGATCATGAACGCGGGTTGGCAGGTATGGCGTGGCGCCCCGAATAACGCGGGCGAGCAAATCCCGCGCCGAGGGAATTCGGCCCAAGTTGTACGCATCCAGAAGCCCGATTTCAAACTTATCCAGGATGTAGCACGGCCAGGTGGTGGAGGCGTTGGCGCTCGCGTAGGGGTAATTGTCCGGCCCCAGAGTGGCCGCAAAGCCGGTTACTAAATCGTGGACCTTGGCATAAGTCGCCGCACCCCCCATCGCATCGGCAAAACGCGAAAGGCCTGAGATGTACTGCCCGAGGCTATGCCCGGGAGCAAATCCGTCCGCATCGTACCAGCCGCCCATGTCTTCGCCTGGCGCGGGCAGCCCGGCACGCTGGCGGTATACCTTCAGCAGCCGGTCGTTGTCGAGCGCGAGATAAGCGGCATGGATGCGGTCAAACTGCTCCTTGAGAGGGCCGCCGGTGATCTTGATTGCGGAATAATTGAATTCAGCCAGCTTTGCCCTAGGACTCTGGACGGCGGCGCCACACGATGACGGGAGGCCCGCCAGCCCGGCCATAGCCACCGCGCCTTGCAGAAAGCCGCGCCGTGAGATCTTTGTTTCGCCGGTCATTGCCGTTTGCCATCTTCTATCGTAACTTAGGGCGAGCGGGAGAATGCGTTCAACGGAATGGGCACAAACCTATTCCTGTTCCGCTCCACGGAACACTGGAAATTCCCTTTTCAATGAGTTATACCTTTACATTCAAAGCCTCTCGCGGCCCTGTGTTCCGCGCTAGGGAACAGGCTAGAGTTTCTCATGATACGAACTTCCGGAGAAGTGAAATCCGTCATCAAGGCTTGCGGCGTTGTAAAAGCCTTTAAGTACGAGGGCGAAGTGCTTTCGCTGTCCGAGCTTGTGGAACGCACCCAACTGAGAAAGACGACCGCGTTCCGGCTGCTTCAGAGTCTTGTGCGGGGCGGAATTTTGGAACGAGTCGGCAAGGGAGTTTACCGCAGCCAGGTGAAGTTGCTTTCGCATCCCGCCGTCCGCCTGGGCTTTGCCGTTCAGACGGATTCGGAATTTTGCCGCGAGGTGACCGAAAGCCTCCGGCGCGCCGCGGCGCGGGAAAACATTCACCTGATCGTCGTCAATAATAAGTACAGCGCGAAAGAAGCCCTTCGAAACGCCGACCTGCTGATCCGGGAGCGCGTCGATATCGTTCTCGAGTTTCAGACTTATGAGCGGGTCGCTCCCACCATTGCCGCCAAATTCCTGGAGGCCAGGATTCCGGTGATTGCCATTGAGATTCCGCATCCCGGGGCTACTTATTTCGGAGCTAACAACTACCAGGCTGGACTGATCGGGGGAAGGGCGCTGGGATATTGGGCGAAACAAAATTGGGAGGGCATGGCCGGCCAAGTCCTGCTCCTCGAATTGCCGATCGCGGGTCCTCTTCCTCAGTTGCGGATCAGCGGCATGATCGCGGGGCTGAAAGAAGCGCTCCCTGCCATGGAGAAGAAACCGGTCTTTCACCTGGACGGCAAGGGTGGTTTTGAGCAGAACCTCGAGGCGGTGCGGCGTTACCTGCGCCGTACGCAGCCACAGAGGACCCTGGCGGGCGCGATCAACGATATGTGCGCGCTCGCCGCGCTGCGGGCGTTCGAAGAAGCGGGCGCCATTCAACTGTGCGCGGTGATGGGACAAAATGCCATCAAGGAAGCCCGCAATGAATTGCGCCGCCCGCGCACGCGGCTTGTGGGGTCGGTGGCCTATTTCCCGGAACGGTATGGGGATCAGATTATTCCCTTGGCTTTGGACATTCTTCAGAAAAAACCTGTTTCATCGGCGGTATTCGTTAAGCATCAGCTCATTACGCCCAAGAACGTGGATTTGGTCTATCCGCTCGACGGCCGCGACGAGAGGCTCGGGGCAGTGGGCGCGTTAAAAACAAACGTGACGAAATAGACGGCCGTTTCGTTGTACCATCGGTGCAGCATGAAAGATCACGTCGCCGCCACATATCTCATTGAGACTCCCCTCGCGGTTGAGCACGCGGCGGAAGTTATCGCAGGCGAACAGTCCTGCGGCACGTTCGCGCGCGTGGCGGGCGAAACCGGCGAACTGCGCGCCCGTCACCGCGCGCAAGTCGAAAGCATCAAAGTCCTTGAAACTCGGGATGCGCCAAGCCTGCCCGGCTCGCGGGTTCCGCCCGGCGCCGGTCATCTGGAATACACGAGAGCCAAGGTGGTGGTTTCTTTTCCGCTCGACAACATGGGAACCAACCTCTCCACCTTGGTTTCAACCGTCGCCGGGAATTTATATGAGCTCAGCGAAGTATCAGGCCTAAAGCTAATGGATATTGAGATTCCTCAAGCCTTCCGCGAGCGCTACTCCGGCCCGCAGTTTGGCGTCGAGGGAACGCGAAGGCTAGCATCGGTCTGGGGGCGGCCCCTCATCGGGACCATTATCAAGCCGAGCGTGGGATTGGCGCCGGAGCAGACCGCCCAGCTCGTCCGGGAATTTGCGCAAGCCGGAATTGACTTCATCAAGGACGACGAACTGATGGCCAACCCGCCGCATTCGCCCCTTGAAAAGCGAGTGGAGGCCGTGATGCGCGAGATCAATTCTGCGGCGGAACGGACCGGGAAAAAGGTGATGTATGCTTTCAACATCACCGATGATTTGGACGCAATGCTGCGCCATCACGACGCCGTGGTCCGTGCCGGCGGAACCTGTGTCATGGCCAGTCTCAATAGCGTCGGCCTGGGCGGTGTTTCACACTTGCGGCGGCGCTGCCAGCTTCCCATTCACGGTCACCGCAACGGTTGGGGCATGCTCAACCGGTGCCCGTCGCTGGGGATGGATTTCGCACCCTATCAGAAACTCTGGCGTCTGGCAGGCGTGGACCATCTCCACGTCAATGGATTGAAAAATAAATTTTGGGAGCCGGATGAATCGGTCATCCGGTCGGTCAAAGCCTGCCTGCAGCCGCTGTTGGGGGGTTGTCCGATCATGCCCGTAATTTCCTCTGGGCAGTGGGGCGGCCAGGCCCCCGAAACCTACCGGCTGGCCGGAACCGTTGACCTGATGTATTTAGCAGGAGGTGGAATTATGGCTCACCCGGGCGGGCCGGCAGATGGCCTCAGAGCGATCCGGCAGGCTTGGGATGCGGCGCTCCAGGGCGTGCCGCTCGAGATTTACGCGGACGGCCGCCCGGAGCTACAAAGAGCCATCCGGAAATTTGGCTCGCCCTCTCTGCGCGAGGCAGTTGTTAAAGATCACAAATCGTCGTGACGCCAAATGCTATGCGGCGCCCTCCAGGCGCTGAGGCGATTGGAAATGAAAGCAGGCACATGAGACGCCGGCAATTCCTCAAGCAGATTTCACTCGCTACCTCGGCGATCGCCTGCCCCTTGCTGACTCCCAGGCTTGGGGCGGCGGTGAAAAGCCCGTTTCCGGGCAAGTACCATCCCACATGGGAATCCCTTTCCCGCTACCGGGCGCCGGAATGGTTTCGCGATGCGAAGTTCGGAATTTTCCTGCACTGGGGAGTTTATTCCGTTCCTGCGCACTTGACCGAATGGTATCCACGCCTGATGTATCGCCGGGAAAGCCCGGTGTTCGAATGGCATCGTCAGCACTGGGGGTCACAGTCCACGTTCGGCTACAAGGATTTCATCCCCTTGTTCCGCGCCGAGCGATGGAAGCCGGAAGAGTGGGTGGATTTGTTCAGGCGAACGGGCGCGAAATACATTGTGCCCGTTGGCGAGCACTGCGACGGCTTTCCAATGTATGACTCCTCACTTACCAAATGGTGCGCCGCCAAAATGGGGCCGCGGCGGGACGTTGTGGGCGAGTTGGCGCGGGAGGTGCGAAACCAGCGGCTGAAACTGGGCGTTTCGACGCACCGCAACTGGCACTGGTCCTGGTACACGTATGAAAAGGATTTTGACACCGTGAATCCGCGCTATTCCGGGCTTTATGGGAAACCCCACCCGCCCGCTCCGCCCATTGATAACAGGCCGGGAGAGATTCTCGAGCTCGCTCCTGTCACCTTTCTGCAAGATTGGTATGCAAGAACCATTGAAATTGTTAACAAATATGAACCGGACCTCGTCTGGCTTGAGTGGGGGGTTCAGGGCCCCGGTTTCGAACCCTACCGGAAACAGCTTGCCGCTTACTATTACAATCGCGCGGAAGCGTGGCGGCGCGGCGTGGTGCTCACTCATAAAGGAAATGGTTTTCCTCCCCATGCCGCGGTGTTCGATATGGAGCGCGGCGCGCCAGGGACCGCCCGGGCGCTGCCATGGCAGGCCGAAAACTCCATCAGCAAGAAATCGTGGGGCTATATCGAGGATGATGAGTATAGCTCGCCATCCGACATCATTCACGAGCTTGTGGATATTGTCAGCAAAAACGGCAACCTGCTGCTCAATGTCGGCCCAGAATCAGACGGAACCATCCCTGAGAAGGCCGTTGAACTGCTGGGGCAGATTGGCCGCTGGATGGAAGTCAACGGCGAGGCAATCTATGGAACGCGGCCTTGGAAAGTCTGGCACGAGGGTCGGAACACGTTCAAGCGAGGCTCTTTCAACGAAAGCAAAACCGCGCTGCCGCAGTTTACGGCGCGGGACATCCGCTTTACGACCCGTGGGCGAGCAATTTACGCGATTTTTCTAGCCTGGCCGGGGCGCGAGGCCAGGATCCGATCGCTGGGATCGAAGTCGCCCTATACGCCCGCGAAGATTTCTGCCGTGCGATTGCTTGGCGAGAATAATCGTCTGAGATGGCGGCGGACCCCCGACGCTCTGATTATTTACACTCCTCCGCGAAGGCCCTGCGATTACGCCTTTGCCTTTAAGATCACCTAAAAACAAACATGCGAATCCTCACACTCTTTTGTGCGTGTTTGTTTGCCGTCACAGGCGTGATGCCGGTGCGCGCTGCGAAAACACGAGCCGGAACGGTGCGGCCCGTTGATCTGCGATGTGAATATCGCGTGAACCCGCTCGCCATCGGCTCCACTGTACCGGGACTCAGTTGGAGGCTGGTATCGAAAGAGCGGGCGCAAGGGCAAAACGCTTACCAGATTCTTGTGGCAAGCAGCCGGCGAAAGCTGGACGCGAATACGGGTGACCTGTGGAACAGCGGAAAAGTAAGCTCCTCACAAACCCTGGAAATTCCGTATCAAGGTAAGCCTCTTCGCTCTAGAGAGGTCTGCTTTTGGAAAGTTCGCGTCTGGGACTGGCAAAGGGTTTCCTCGCCTTGGAGCGCCCCGGCCATGTGGGCCGTGGGACTTTTGAAGCCTTCTGATTGGACCGCGCAATGGATCGGATTAAACGAGCCTGCGGACAAGACTCTGGCGGCTCCCATGCTGCGGCGCCAATTTCGGATTCCCAAAAAAGTGAAGCGAGCCGTCGTTTATATCTCCGGCCTGGGGCAGTTCGAATTGCACTTGAACGGCCAGAAAGTGGGCAGAGATGTTCTTGAACCGGGCTGGACGGACTATCGCAAGTCATGCCTCTATCTCACGTACGATGTAACGCAGCGGCTGCGGCGCGGTCCCAATGTTTTGGGTGTGATCCTCGGCAACGGGATGTACAACGTAGTGCGCGGCGGACGTTATGTGAAATTTACAGGCTCGTTCGGTCCGCCGAAAGTGATCCTGCAGTTGGAAATCACTTATGACGATGGAACTTCCGGGCGAGTGGTCACGGACGGCTCCTGGCGCGTGGTTCCTTCGCCCATTACGTTCAATTCGATCTATGGCGGCGAGGATTACGACGCCCGCCGCGCCGCGCGCGGCGGGGATACGCCCGGCCTCGACGAAAATAAACTCCAGCACGCGACGGTGATGGCGGGGCCGGGAGGGCATTTAGTCCCGCAGAACATTCCCCCGATCCGGGTGATGCATATTTATAAGCCCGTGCGCATCACGCAGCCGGAGCCGGGCGTTTACGTGTACGATCTCGGGCAGAATTTTTCAGGCTGGCCGCGAATCACGGTGCGAGGCCCGCGCGGGGCAACCGTGAAGATCATCCCGGGAGAGCTTCTGGACGGCCAGGGATTCGTCACGCAACGAAGCTCCGGCAGCCCGGCGTATTTCCGTTACACTCTGCGCGGCCGCGGCGTTGAAACGTGGCATCCGCGCTTCAGCTACTACGGTTTCCGCTATCTCCAAATCGAGGGCGCCACGCGGAATCCCGCCCAGGTGCGCCGGAAACCCCTATTACTTGCGGTCGAAGGGCAGTTCGTGCATTCCTCCGCGGGCGACGTGGGAAGCTTCTCTTGCTCAAACCCGCTTTTCAACCATATTCACGCCATCATCAAAGCAGCCATCGAAAGCAACATGCAAAGCATCATGACCGATTGTCCCCACCGCGAAAAGCTGGGCTGGCTCGAAGAGGATAATTTCATGGGGCCGTCGGTCATGTTCAATTTCGATGTCTCCTCTCTCTTCCGAAAGATCGTCCGCGACATGCGAGAGGCGCAGCTTTCGAACGGCCTGGTTCCCGACACAGCGCCGGAATACGTGGTGTTTAAGAACGGTTTCCGCGATTCTCCGGAGTGGGGCAGCTCCTATCTTGCCGTGGCCTGGTATCTCTATCGCTGGTATGGGAACGTCAAAGTTCTGCGGGATAACTATGAAGGGTTTAAGAAGTATGTGGACTATCTCACCGGCCGCACCCAGGGGCACATTTTGTCTTACGGTTTGGGCGATTGGTACGATTTAGGGCCGCGCCCACCGGGTTTTGCCCAACTCACTCCCAAGGCCGTCACCGCCACCGGAATCTATTATTACGACCTGAACGTGTTGCGCAAGGTCGCAGATTTACTTCGCCACTCTGCCGATGCCCAGAAATATGCGGCCCTCGCGGACGAGGTGAGGTCCGCTTTCAACCAAAAGTATTTCCACGCCTCTACGGACAGTTACGCCACGGGCAGCCAGACGTCGGATGCGATGCCGCTGGCGCTGGGCATGGCTCCCGCCGGGACCCAGGCGGGACTCGTACGCAACATCGTCCAGGACATTCGCGCTCATGGAAATAAAATGACGACGGGCGAAATCGGCCACCGTTATTTGTTGCAGGTCCTGGCAAATGCGGGCCGGTCGGACGTGATCTACGATATTGATTCGCAAATGGACGCTCCCGGCTACGGCTACATCCTCAAACAGGGCGCGACAGCCCTCACTGAAGCGTGGGATGCGGGCCGCGACTCTTCGCAGAACCACTTTATGCTGGGACATTTGGAAGAGTGGTTTTACCGGGACCTTGCGGGAATCAGCCAGGCTCCGGGAAGCATAGGATTCAAGAAGATCGTCATCAAGCCCCAACCGGTGGGCAATGTAACCTGGTGCAAAGCGAGCTACCAGTCCATCCGGGGTGAGATTGCCACAAGCTGGTCCGTCGCAGGAGAACGGTTTCATCTTCGCGTGGTTTTGCCGACGAACACTTCCGCGACGGTTTATCTTCCCGCGAAAAGCGCTGACTCCGTCACGGAGAGCGGGCGCCGCGCAGAAACGTCCGAAGGTGTTCGCTTCCTGCGCATGGAACATGGCGATGCCGTCTACGAGGTAGGCTCGGGATCGTATGACTTCGTCTCAGCGGCGGGCCCGTAAGCAACTATTCCCTTCAGTTTTCAGCCCTCTCCCTGTGGGAGAGGGTGGCCGAAGGCCGGGTGAGGGCCACGGCAGGGGTAAGGAGGATTAGGGACACGTGAAGTCCATAACGCGGCGGGAAATCCTAACCAGGGCCGGCCACATCGGAGGAGCGCTGACCATCGGTTTGCCGCTGGCCCATGCTAACGACGCGCCAGCCGCTTTCGAGCAGCCTCCTGCACGCAAGTTAAAGATTGTCGTCACCGGCGGGCATCCGGGCGATCCGGAATATGGATGCGGCGGTACGATTGCCCGCTACAGCAGCCTGGGTCATGAGGTGGCGCTTCTCTATCTGAATAACGGCGCGTGGCCAGCGCAATTGGGTGGCGCGCCCGCCTCAACGCGCATGGCCGAGGCCAGGAAGGCGTGCGAGATTTTGAAAGCTCGCCCGCTGTTTGCGGGGCAGATCAATGGCAAGGCGATTGTGGACCCCGCCCATTACGAAGACTACCGGAAAATCCTTGAAGCAGAGCATCCGGACATCGTTTTTACACAGTGGCCGATTGACAATCACCCGGATCACCGCGCCACCTGGACGCTGACGTACAATGCGTGGTTGAAAATGGAGAAGCGCTTCGCTCTTTACTACTATGAGGTCTCGGATGGCGAAGATACGATGCAGTTTTCTCCAACTTGCTACGTGGACATCACGGAATTTGCGCCTCGCAAACACGCCGCCTGCTACGCTCACGCCTCTCAGTCGCCGGATAAATACTACGCCCTGCAAGACCAAGTCGCCGCGTTTCGAGGCATTGAAAGCGGCTACAAGCGCGCGGAAGCTTACGTCCACCAGGTGCAAAGCCACTTGGAGGAGCTCCCCGGGCGGTAACAACACGCAAAAGAACGCGTCTCTCGCACAGATCCCGAATAACCAAAAACATGGTAGGCCTGGGGAGATTCGAACTCCCGACCCACGGTTTAGGAATTTTCGAGAAATTGGCCAAGTTGTTGATTCTGCGGCACGGTTGGCAACCGTAAGTTATTGAAAATCACCTTCAGGACGCTCAAGTTGTACCTATCCTGTACTCGTTTCGCGGTTGTGATTTGTAGCTGTGACCACTCGGTCCAGCATGTCATTGAAGATCATGGGACTGCTTGAATGACCTTTGGGTTGCGTGGGCCGCAAAAGCTTTGATCGCCCCCCAAAGCTTCATTTAGAAGGGATGGGGGTGTCTTGAATCTCTGCGCTTGCTGCGTAGACCGTGCCCCAACCACGCACACACGCGCGCGAAATTACCGTTTTAGAAACAAATCTGGAAAAGGGCGTATTTAGGCCGGATTATGCGCAGTTATGGAGGTCTTTAGGTTCGATGGCACGCAGAAACATTACCATGCTGGAAAAGATTGCAAAGAGTGTTCCAGGTGTACCGATGCCGCCTGAGCCGCCGGAACCACCGGACCCGGAAGTTACCATGCG
>DASUKV010000127.1:0-12887 GCA_036278555.1 Terriglobia bacterium | reverse complement strand
TCTTTTAGATGCCACGGCCCTCTACTGGCATTTTATGTACGGGCTTTGGATTTACATCCTGTTGCTGCTGGTGCTGAAAGTTTAGCCTCCCTGAATTTCGCTGTCCACAAATCCCGCATTTCAGCCCACTTGGAGCGCGATTTTCGAACAATGTATAATAATCCCATGCCGGTCGATACCCGCCTGACTTACGAAGACTATTGCCTTCTGCCGAACGACGGAAAGCGCTATGAGATTATTGACGGAGAACTCTTTGTGTCCCCTGCACCTTCCCGCGCGCACCAGAAAGTCGTATCAAAGCTTCTTTACTATCTTCTTGATTTTGTGATGAAGCATCAACTTGGGGAAGTTTACGTGGCTCCCTTTGATGTGGTTTTTTCCCGGTTTGATGTGGTCGAGCCAGACGTGCTGTACGTTTCAAACGCTCGCGCTGGGATCCTGACCTCGGCCAACGTTCAGGGATCTCCTGACCTCGTTGTGGAAGTACTCTCGGACTCAACTGAGAAAATCGACCGCGCCACTAAACTCAAGCTTTACGCGCGTTTTGGCGTAAGGGAATATTGGATAGTCGATCCGGTGACGTGTTTCGCGGAGATATACCGTGCGGTTGATGCGGGACTCGAACTTGCACGCAGCCTTACCGCGCACGATCAGCTTGACTCACCCCTTTTCCCTGGCTTCGCGCTTGCTCTCCAAAAACTCACCGAATAGCCTGCGCGTTTTCATGACGGCCGGATAATCATCACTTCCGTGGCTTTGATCAGCGCCGCCGCGGTCTCACCCACTTTCAGTTTCAATTCCTCACAGGCGTCTCGCGTGATGATGGCCGTCACCCTCTGGCCGCCGATATCCAGCGTAACTTTCGCAAGTAGTCCAACAGTCTGGATAGCCGTTACGCGCCCCACCAGTTGGTTCCGCCCGCTGATGATGTGCCCCAGCCCGCTGCCGCTGGCTTCGTGCTGCGCGACGGTGCGCACCGCGTCGGGCGTGGCCGCTCGTTTCAGATAGCCTCGTCCGCGCGAGGCTTTCTGGAAAAGCACGCGATCGATTTCAGCACGCGGAATCCGGTGATGGCCGCCCGCCGTTTTCACCGAACGAATCTTCCGCCGGTAAATCCACTGTTTCAGCGTCGGGTAGCTGACGCCCAATTCTTTTGCCGCGTCGGGTAGATGAACCAGTTCCATCATAAAAGCGGAGGTACAATCCGGTGTTCCGTCAATGTTTGGGGCCAGTTAGCACGGTGCGAAACAGCGCCAGCCAACCCGCGAAACCACTTCCGAATACAGTCTGACATAATCATGACGTAGTGATCTTCTTTAGCTAATGCATTGCGAGCGGCTTGATAAGTTTTCTTGATCTCTCTTACGTTGGTATCCCCAGCCAGCTCCAAGTCGCGGCGGTATGCTTTGCGAAGCAAGTGCGAAACTTTTTTCTCATATTCATCATCATCATACTTTTCGGAGAACTCTGCTGCCGTGTCCAAGGATTCCGGCCTGCTGTCGGATCCCGTTTCAGTAAACCACAGCATTTTCAGCTCAAGATCTGATAAGGCGTGGCCTTCCCTTACAGCCTCTTCGGAAATCTTTGTGATGAAAAAGTTCTTGGCTTCGAGCGCATTCTGAAATTCTGTCATTGGCTTCCCCCGCGAGGACGCATCTTCCCGCATCAATGCCGATCAGCCTCCACAACACGCTGGTCTAATGCTAACGCCATTCCCCGCTCCCTACGCCGGTCCCGGCGGATAAGCGGGCAAATCAGGAGGCCGTGGTGGCAGCTGCTTGGGATGTGCTTTGATTTCCTGCATCAACACCTGCACTGCCTTTTCAAGCTGGGCGTCATGGCCGGCCATCAGCTCGCCGGGCGAATTACGCACGTCGATATCCGGCTGGACGCCGTGATTTTCCACAATCCATTGACTCTGCAGATTGTAGAGTGAAAACTCAGGGCGCGTAATATAGCCGCCATCGATCATCGGAATGTAACCCCGAATGCCGCGCACGCCGCCCCAGGTGCGCTCACCGATCACCGGGCCAAGCTTATACTTTTTGAAGAAGTATGAGAAGAAGTCGCCGTCGGACGCCGTGAACTGGTTCGCAATGCAGGCGAGATAGCCGTTGAAAACCTGGGACGGAATCGTGCCGCTCTTGAAGTTCCGGGCGGACATCATTGCCGCCAGGATGCGCCGCAGGCGTTCCAGAATAATCTGGTCCACAAAGCCGCCGCCGTTGTAACGGATGTCGATGATAAGGCCTTCCTTGCGAATCTGCGGATAAAACTGCTTCACAAATTCGTTCAGCCCCGCCGCCTCCATATCCGGCAGGTAAACGTAACCGATCTTGCCACCGGAGGCTTTCTCCACCCTCCGGCGATTGGTAGTGATCCAATCCAGCTCGCGCAAGCCAAATTCGCTTGAGAGCGGCTTCACGGTGATATTGCGGCCTGCCGAGGGACTATCCGGCTGTGAGCTGATGGTGAGCGTGACGTTCTGATTAGCGGTGTTCACAAAAAGCTCATAGGGATTTTGCGGTGCGCGCAGCGAATGTCCGTTCACGGCGAGCAGATAATCGCCCGCTTTCACCTTCAAGCCCGGCTCGGTGAGCGGAGAGCGCAAACTTGGCTCCCAATTTTCGCCGGGGTAAATTTTTTTGAATCTGTAAAGCCCGCGCCCCGTGTCCAACCCAAAATCCACACCCAGCAGGCCATCGTTGACCGGATGCAAATCCGGATAGTCGCCTCCGCCCACGTAGGTGTGCGAATTGGCCAACTCCCCAATCATTTCGCCCAAGATATAATTCAGGTCGTAGCGGTCTTTCACGTAGGGCAAAAGCGCTGCGTATTTATCGCGCACCGCGGCCCAGTTGACGCCATTCATACTGGCTTCGTAAAAATAATCGCGCTCTTGCCGCGAAGCTTCGTTAAAAATCTGCTTCCACTCCTCGGGCGAATTCACTTTCATCTGCATCGCCGCAAGGTTCAACTCGCCTTCACCCGCTTTATGAGGTTCTTTGGGTTTCGCGTCGATGATCCCGTAAGTCTTCGCTTCCGGCGGCGTCATGCCGCCGGGATGGGGAGGCTTCGGTGGAACCGAATAAAGCACTTTTTTGCCGTCGAAAGAGAGCGCATAGCCGTCCACGCCCGAAATCAGCACGTGGTCCTTTCGATCTTTCAAGCTGAAAACGTGCAAGGCTGGCTTGACCCCCGCCAGCGGTCCCGAGAGTCCGCTAATTGGCCGCGTCAAATAGTAAACCCGATCCTTTGCCGCCACTAATTGCAGAATGTGCCCGGGCGGGGTTGGCAAGGCTACGATGCGATCTTCGATCCCGTCGAGGTCAATGCGGAAGGGGATGGGTTTTGTAGCTGCCTTGCTCTTCGCAACAGGCCCGGGCGGCGTGGGATTGGGATTTTTGATTTTTACTTCGTCGCTTTCAGGAGCAAATGGCGAGGGAAGATCAGAACGTAATGTCACCGCGTAAATACGCGTGGTCTGGGGATAAACGGCTTCGAAATCGAAATTGCCGGGCACGGCGTTCAGGCTCCGGTCGGAGCGGAAGTAGAGATATCTGCCCTGCGGGTCAAATACGGGATTCACGCTGTTCCAGAAATCCGGCGTGACGGAAGTGATTTTCTGATCTGCGAGCGAATAGAGGTATATCGCCGAGTTCGTGTTTTCGGCGGCTTTGGCATAGGCCACCCACTTGCTATCCGGCGACCAGGAATATTCCGTGAGGTCCGCATACTTGCCGCGGTCGATCAAAATCGGCTTTTTGGCATGAATATCCACGTAAAACAGCCGCACATCCTTGTCCGCAAAGAGCAGTTTCTGGCTATCGGGCGACCAGACAGGCGGAAGGCGAAACATTTTGTCGTCAAAAGTCACGCGGATTTCCTTCCCCAGCCCGTCTTCGGGCCTGATGTAAACCTCATCCTCGCCAGAGCGGCCGGAAACGTATGCGATCCAGCGGCCATCCGGTGACCAAGTGGCGTATTTTTCGCGGACATCGGTTGTATCCGTAATATCGCGGATGCTGCCGTTTTTGGCCGGGACAGTGAAAACATCGCCGCGCGCCGTGAACAGGGCGCGGCGGCCATCCGGCGAAAGATCCATATCCGTGATGTGCTTGGCCACGTTCACCCAGTGACTTCGCGCCTGGTTGAAATCGCCCGGCATAGAGACGGTGACTTTCCGGCTCTTCTCTGACTTAAGGTCGTAAATATAGAGATCGCCGCCATTTTCAAAGACGATCTCATGGGTTCCCAGACTCGGCCATTCCACATCAAAATCGGCGAAGTGAGTAAGCTGGCGGACTTGCTTCGTCCCGAGGCTATAACTGTAAAGGTTTTCCCGATGATCGGCCCCGCGATCGGAGACAAAATAAATCGTATTGCCGCGCCACATGGGGAAAGTATCTGTCCCGGCGTAGTGCGTAATCTGCTGGATCGCGTGCGTCTTCAGGTTGTAAATCCAGATATCTTGCGCGAGCCCGCCAGTGTAGCGCTTCCAGGTGCGAAAGGTGCGGAAGATTCGGTTATAAGCGATTTCGGTTCCATTGGGTGAGAAGGACAGGAGGCCGCCGCGCGGAAGCGGGAATTGCTCAGGCAGCCCGCCTTGCGCGCTCACGCGGAAAAGCCGGCCGAACCAGCTATTGAATGTATTGCGCCGGGAAAGGAAAAGTATTCCCTTGCCGTCCGGAAACCAGGTGATGACTTCGTTCTCGACCCCCATGCGCTCAGGAACCTTCGGCATCCCTGGATTAAATGTGAGTTGGCGGGGAGCGCCGCCCTGCGAAGGAATGACATAAACGTTAAAGTTGCCATCGTATTGTCCGGTAAATGCGATCGCGGTTCCATCGGGCGAAAATTTAGGGAAAAGCTCCAGCCCCGGACTCGTTGTAATCCGCCGCGCGACGCCACCGTCAGCCTGGACCAGCCACAAATCCCCGGCATAGCTGAAGACAATCTGATTTTTATAAACATCCGGGAAGCGCATCAGCCGCCCCGGCGAATTCGGTTGGCCTAACGCAAGGCACGCGCCGCTGAGCACAAGAAACCAGAGCATCCATCGAGGCTTGAACATATTGAAATCATCCTGAGGAATTGAATCAAACGAAGAGCATTATAGTCCAAAATGGCGGTCGCTCGACCAGCAGGTTGCAGCGTCTGTAATTCTGTCAAGGAAACTCTGTGCCTTTAATGGTTCAAAAAAGCGTTGCTGACCATCTAAGTAAAGTAGGCTTTGGCTTTCAGCTTTCAGCATTCGGCGGGTTTGCCGAAATTAACTCAACTTTGACTCCAAGAAATTACGTTCGCAAGACCGGCGCATCCCGCCAGTACGATTCGCAAGTCTCAGCGCATTTGCGAACGGCGCGTGATAGAGTTAAAAAGAAATTTCACGGCTCACGGAAATTCCAGTTGCTGCACTGAACGCTCACTTGGGAGGGCGGTAATCCATGAAGCGTGATCTGGCGTCGGTAACACCGCGCGAAGCAGGTCCGACTGCTTTCCACATTCTTCCCGTTTCTGTCCTGGTTTTATCATGCCTTTGGTTTCCTGTCTCAGCGGCGGCGCCCGCGCAGGCAGCACAAGAATCACATTCACCGCAACACCTGCGTCAGCTTGTTGAGAAGGCGGTGAAAAATGAGGTGAACGCGCTGAAGCACCCAACGCATTACTACAGGTATGAACAGCGCGAAGAGAGTTCTCAGGGATCCAAAACATCGGTTGAGATCGAGCTGCGCAAGGGAACCGTGGAGCGCCTGATTAAGGTGAACGGCAAGTCGCCCACGGAAAAGCAGTGCCGCAAGAGCCGAAACAAGCTCCAGCGCCTCGCCTCAAGCCCTGACGCCCGGAAGTCGCTATTCAAGAACCAACAGGACGAACTCAATCGGCGCGAAAAGCTGCTTTCCTACCTACCCAAGGCGTTTCGCTACCATTACGAGACTACGGACAAGAATACCGGCTGGCTCAAGCTAGGTTTCCAGCCGGATCCGGATTTCAATCCGGACTCGCGAGCGGCGGGCGTGCTGGTGGGAATGAAGGGAACGCTGTGGCTCGATCCGTCAAACGAACGCCTGATGCGCATCGAAGGGCGCCTCTTCAAGAATGTGACATTTGGCTGGGGCTTTCTGGCCAAACTGAATGCTGGCGGGCATTATCGTCTGGAGCAGACGAAGCTTCCGGATGGCGTGGTGCACCTCAGTATGCTGGATGTGCACTTCCACGGCACGGAACTGATCTTCAAAACCCTGAATGTGGATTTGAAGGACAGCAACTCCGGGTTCGAGAAGGTCGGGGACAACCTCAGCGTGAAGCAGGCTGTCTCAATGCTTGAGAAAATCCCAGTGCATTGCACCCAATAACTGTAGCGCCGGTGTCCCTTCACTTCCTTTGGGGCAGGCTCTCATCGGCGATTTCGAGCCTGCCCCAAAGGAAGTGAAGGGACAGCGCCGCCACAGGAACGTTGCGTTTCGAACGCTCCCCTCAAGGCAGCAGAAAAGGAGAGCAGCAGGGCTTGCGCACCGGCTTGGGCTCCATCAACTCCACGCGAGTGCCGTCCGGGTCATAAAGATTGAGCTGCCATTTTCCGTCGCGCCCGATCTGCGGCTTGTGCGCAGCGTACCCGCGCTTGAGAACTTCTTGATAAGCGGCCGCCACACTCGGAACTCCTAGCGAGAAATGATGCATCACCCCAAGGGTGTGGGGCAACGGATTGTGAACGTTCAGCATATACTCCAGCCAATTGCTGCCGTTGGGCACACGCATATCAACCCAATCGGTTTCTTGATCGTTCATACCCCCGTACCACATCAGGCGAAAGCCCAGATCATCTCTGTAGAAACGGTCTTCCGCGGCGCGGCTGCGTACCATCACGCCGGCATGGATGATATGGGTTGAAATGCGGCGGATCGAGAGGTCCTTCCCGAAATAGCGGCCAAGCTCCGAAGAGGGTAAATATTGGACAAACTCCAGCAGGTGGCCCTCCGGGTCCTTCACGGTAAAGCCAATGTCCCCGACGCGCGTCCGGCCGGCGGCGCTGAGGCCGGGCACACCCTCTTTGTGCAGAAGCCGCCACAGGGACCGGGCATCGAGGGTCTCAAATGCGATTTTGATGAGCCGGTCTTCGGAAGGGCTTTTGAGTCCGGGAGAAATCTCGATGTATTGATGGTCGTTTACCTTGAAAAGGGTTTTCTCTACACCTGTCTTGGCGTCTCTTAGATGCAAGACTTCGTCGAACCCCAGAACGCCGCTGTAGAAATGCCGGGCCGCGCCCATGTTACTCGTCAGAAAAGCAACGTGGGCGATGCCGGTGATCGGCGGGGGGCTAGCCTGGCTCTTGCCCGGGGCGGCGCCTCTTGCCGTGATACCGGGGACGAGCGTCAGAGTAAACCCCAGGGTCAGCAACCACAATGAGCTTTTGGATTCACGGATTTTCATAGCGCCGATTGTTGTTCCAGATTGAGGCCGTTGTCAACTTGTTCGCCAGAAACCAGTTGCGGCAACCGAAAGGGATAGCCCGCGTTTCACCGGCTGCTCGCTCGAGGCAGGTCCCTTCGAAAGCAAAGCAGATTCCTCGGGCCGATCAAAAAAATCGGCCCTCGGAATGACGGCAACCCGCACCATGATTTTTCGATGAACTTCTGATTCAGAACACTAACGCGCGATGGGCGTGATGCAGGTGTCGCCGTTCATATACGGCCGCAGCGCTTCGGGGATTACAACCGAACCATCCGCCTGTTGATAGTTTTCGAGGATCGCGAGCCACGTTCTTCCGACGGCGACGCCACTGCCATTCAGCGTGTGAACAAATTCGGCCTTTCCTTTTCCTCGCCGAACGCGGATGTTCGCCCGGCGCGCTTGAAATGCCTCGCAGTTGGAACAGGAAGAGATTTCGCGGTAACCATTGCTCGACGGCAGCCAGACTTCCAAGTCGTAAGTTTTGGCCGAACTGAAGCCCATATCCCCTGTCGAGAGCGCCACCACGCGGTAGGGAAGACCCAGACGTTCAAGAACTTCCCCGGCATCGCGCGTCATGCTTTCCAGCTCGTCATAGGATTGCTCTGGCAGCGCGAATTTTACCAGCTCAACTTTCTGGAACTGATGCTGCCGGATCAGCCCCCGCGTATCCTTACCATAGGAGCCCGCCTCACTGCGGAAGCAAGCGGTCCAGGCGCAGTATTTTAGCGGAAACCTTTCCGCATCCAGCGTTTCATCGCGGTAAAGGTTCGTCACCGGAACCTCCGCCGTCGGAATGAGCCAATAATCCGTGCCTTCGAGCTTGAAGAGGTCTTCGGCGAATTTGGGTAATTGCCCGGTGCCGTAGAGCGTCGCGGAGTTCACGATGAAAGGCGGGAAAATTTCGGTATATCCGTGCTGCTGCGTGTGAAGATCAAGCATGAAATTGGCCAGCGCCCGCTCGAGCTTCGCGCCAAGCCCGGAATAAATTGCGAAACGCGCTCCGGTGATTTTAGCGGCGCGGTCAAAATCCAGAATGCCTAAGTCCGGGCCCAGGTCCCAGTGCGGTTTCGGCTCAAAATCAAACTTGCACGGCTCACCCCAGCGGCGCACTTCCTGATTGTCCGCCGCGCTCGTCCCCACCGGAACGCTTTCGTGCAGCATATTGGGAATCCGCGCCAGAATTTCGCGCAATTTCTCGTCCTGAGCCTTGGCTTCCTCGTCAAACCTGGCAATCTCCGCTCCGAGCTGCTTCATTTCCGCAATCAGCGTTGAGGCATCCTGCTTTTGCTTCTTCAGCGACGCGATCTCATCGGAAACTTTATTGCGCCGCGCTTTGCGGTTTTCCGCCTCAACCAGAGATTTCCGCCGCTCGTGGTCGAGGGTTTCGAAATCTTCCAGCAGGTCTGGCGCACCCCGCTCCTGAAGCTTCTGGCGTACAAGACTCAAGTTCTCGCGTACAAACCCAAGCTCAAGCATCTCGATAGTTTGCTCCTGTGGCGCTCAAGACTGCTGCCTGAAAGACTCACCTCGCCTGTCATCCGATTCTCCAAACCCTCTCCCTCCGGAAAAGGGCGACCGAAGGCCGGGTGAAGGCTATGCGTGGGGCTCAATTCCTTCGAATTCCTGCTCAATCAGAGCCTGGATGCGGCGAGTTTCCTGGCTTAAATGCCGCAGTCCGCCGACGAGTTTTCGCTTGGCAGCGTCGTGGCCAGGAGGCTCAACACGCAATTTTGCCGCCACCGCATCGGAGACGAACTGCCGCAGCGGAATCCCCTGCTCGGCAGCTTGGGCTTTAGCACGGCGAAAAATAGCGTCCGGGATTTCCAGTGTAGTTTTCATACTTCTCAACATCCCATATTTTATAAAGTCCAAGAGAATTCATACCAGCCTAGATCGGAGAACTGACGTCAAAATCAACAGGCAGTCAGCAAAATGGGCTCGTTGTGGGTTACGACGACGGTGTGCTCATAATGGGCTGTGAGGCTGCGGTCCACGGTTCGAATGGTCCACCCGTCGCTTCCAAATTCCGCTTCCCCGCTGCCCGCCGAGATGATCGGCTCAATGGTAAACACCAAGCCTTCCGTCAGTGTTCCTCGCGTGCGCGGGTCAGGATAATTAGGAACCTGCGGCTCCTCGTGAATCGCGCGGCCCACTCCGTGGCCGCAGAGCGCTCTCATCACGCTGAAGCCCTGCCGGTTCACTTCCGATTCCACCGCACGCCCGATCTCATAAATGCGGCATCCTGGCCGGACTTCCGCCAGCGCTTTGCGGAACGCGTTTTCAGCGCAGGCGGCCAGCGTAACGGCCTCCGGCCGAGATGGAAACACGTTTACGTTGATCGCGGCGTCCGCAACGAAGCCGTTCTTTTCAGCGGTCAGGTCAAGCTTTACGAGATCTCCAGGTTGAATAACATAGTCTCCGGGAATTCCGTGAATCGCTTCGTCGTTGACGCTGATGCAGATTGCGCCTGGAAAATTATAGACGCGGGGCGGAGATGGCTGCGCGCCTTCGTCTTCCAGCATTCGCGCGCAGAGGCTGTCCAATTCCGCTGTGCGCACACCAGGCTTCACATAAGTCGCCAATTTTTCCAAGGACCTTCCCACAATGGCCCCAATCGTCTTCAGTTGCTCTAATTCGCCAGGGTGTTTAATGGACATCGATTGCTCTCAAGCGCTCCTCAGCATCGCGCTATGATTCCCTAAAGTCAATCATCTTTGGCTCGTGCCGGAAGCCGCGTGTTGAGACGGCGATATAGATAATGCCGATGGCGAACCACGAGCCACCCACAATTTTGGCGAGAATGCTGAGATTCCACCAGATCAGCAGACAAAAAAGAAATCCGAAGAGCGGAAGAATAATATCCGCCAGGAGCCGGGGCTTCGCGCCCGTGCGCCGGATGATGCTGAACTGCCAGAAGGTTGACAAGTTCACGCCCATGAAGGCCAGAAATGCGCCAAAGTTGATCAGCTCACCGGCGTGCTCGTAGGCGTTGCCAATAAAGCCCAGCGCAATGGCTCCCGCAAAGGCCAGGGCTCCAATAATCAGAATGTTATACGTTGGCGTGTTGGTTTTTGGATTGAGATATCCGAAAACCTTCTTGGGCAGCACTTCATCCCTTCCCATGCCGAAAAGAAGCCGCGCCACGCCCAGCGTTCCGGTGAGCCCGCTACCAAAGCCCGCAAGAATCAAGATGGCGCCCATCGCCTCAAACAGCGGCACTCCGCCCACGCGATGGCAAACATCCATAAACGCGGTTTCGAGATTCGTAAAGGCATGCCAGTTAGGCCAGATGCGCTGCCCCAGGTAGACCTCCAACCCTCCAACCACGCCCGTGAACAAGCAAACCAGCACGGTGGCCAATAAAACGTTCCGCTTCGGATTTTCCACGTCTTCGGAAAGCGTCGTCACTCCGTCGAAACCAATATAAGTAAGCGCCGCAAAGGAAGTCGCTTGCCAGATCTTATGGGAGTTAAAAGTCTTGGGATCATAGAAAGGTTTGGTAGAAAAGAGGCCACCCCAGCCCTGCGTATGGAACAGGTAATGGATGCCAAGGTAAAAAAACGCTACGATGACGACACACATGCCCGCCAGCAGGATTTTATTAGACTTCGCCGACGACCGGATGCCGCGCAAATTCAAGAGAGTCATGAGCCCCGCCACGAGCAGCGCCGCGACCGCGTAGGGCATGCCGGGAATATAGCGCGTGTGAATGGCCACTGCGATCCAGATGGTATTGATCAGCGGCTGCATCACGTAATCCAGAATCATCGCCCAGCCGACCAGAAAGCCCAGGTAGGGGTTAAGTCCTTTGCCCACATAGGTATATGCCGAGCCCGCCGAAGGATAGATCGCCGCCATTCGGCCGTAACTGAAGGCCGTGATCATCATGGCGACCATGGCGATCATAATGGTGGTGACGAAGTGGCCATTGGAAAGCTTTTCGGCCACGCCGTAGAGGGGGACGGGAGCGATGGGCTGGATGAGGACAATGCCGTAAAAGATGAGGTCCCAAAGCGTCAAAACCCTCCGCAGGCGCGGCGGGCCCCCGGAACCTGCTGCATTGGAATTTTCGGCCATAGGCTTGTGAAGCCGCGATCCGGCGCCCCCCGCTCGCCGCGGCTTCGGTTAAGAGGGGAACGAATTTGCTAACGTAGCGTCACTTGCTTCAGAAATCAAGCCTTAGCCTTGTTGAGCGCCTGCCGGAAGCAAAGCTTCTTGACCGATGACGATTTCTCTCATAACCTGTGACTCTTATTGGCGAACCGCTGCGCGATGCTCACGCCAAGGGAGTCATTCGAGAGGAGTTCGGCTTATGAAACGCAAGAAGCTCTCAATTGGAAGCTGGGCCTATTGTTTTGGACCGTACAAGGACAACCCTGTTCCCTTCGATACAGTTATTGAAAAGCTTGGGCAACTCGGCTTTGACGGCGTAGAATTGGGCGGCTTCCCGCCCCACCCGAACCCCAATGAGCTTGATACGAAAGCCAAGCGCCAGGAGCTTCGCAAGAAAGTGGCCGGCCACGGCCTGGAATTCTCCGGTCTCGCGGCGGACTTGTGGGCCTTTCCAATCATCCCCGTTAGAGACAACTCCGCCTGGATGTCCGCCTTTGAACTCAATGTGGGATTTGCAAAGGACTTGGGAATTGATTGTATTCGCGTCGATACGGTCAGCCCGCCAGACATCTTCGAAAAAGAGCAGATTGATCCGAAAGCCGGCTGGGAGCGCGCCACGAACTCTTTCCGCGAGGCGGCGGCCAAAGCGGCTGATGAGGGCATCCGCGTGGTTTGGGAGTTTGAGCCCGGATTTGCATTCAACAAGCCGTCGGAAATTATTCGCATGCCGGATGACGTGGGACATCAAAACTTCAGCGTGCTGTTCGATACCTGCCACGGGCATATCTGTGCGGCCCTCGGAGCGCGACAGCCGGGCGAAAAGGAAATCCTGCCGGGGGGCGAATTAGAGTTGCTCAGGCGGCTGCGCGGGAAGATCGGCCACTTTCATTTGATCGACTCGGATAACACGCTCCATCACGACGAAACCAGCACCCATGCTCCTTTTGGCCAAGGCGTCGTGAACTTCGATGAACTGGTTCCCGAAATGCGCCACTCCGGCTGCCCTTCGGACTGGTGGACGATTGACCTCTGTTTCTGGCCAGACGCCTGGAACGTGACCGCCGATGCCAAGACATTTCTGGACAAGCTCCAGCAGAAATTTGCGAGCCAAGCCACTGGAGCTGACTAACCCTATACGGCGAAACATCGCGCTCAGAGAATTCAGAATTATGAATTACTCATTACGGAGGATATCCTTTGAACAAACAACTGCGGATTGGCATGATAGGCACGGGTTTTATGGGCCGCGCGCACTCGAACGCTTACCGGCAGGTTAGCCAGTTTTTCGATCTTGGCTATTCGCCCATTCTGCAAGCCGTGGC
>DASUKV010000126.1:0-2578 GCA_036278555.1 Terriglobia bacterium | reverse complement strand
AGGCGCTCGAGCGGAGCGTTGAAAAGCAAAACGCTTGCGATCTTGCAGTTTGAAACGATTCCTAAATCATGGCAATGAATCTCTTCGTCACGGGGACTGATACGAACGCCGGAAAGACGGTGCTTTCCGCACTGCTGACCGCGGCGCTCGATGGGATTTACTGGAAACCGGTACAAAGCGGCGCGAGCGAGGGTACGGATCGCCGCGCGGTGATGCAGTGGGCGGAGATTCCTGAAGACAGGACTTTGCCGGAATGCTACTCGTTTGATCCGCCCGTTTCGCCTCATCTTGCCGCGCGAGAGGCGGGCGTCACAATCGATCTCCGGCAAATCCGCCCGCCTATCTCCAAGGCCGGGCAGCCGGTGATTGCCGAAGGCGCAGGCGGCGTCCTCGCGCCGCTGAACGATCATGAAACGATTCTGGACCTCATCCGGCATCTCAGCTTTCCGGTAGTCGTTGCTTCGCGGACGGCGCTTGGAACCATCAATCACACCGTACTCACCGTGGGAGCGCTGCGCAACGCTGGCGCGCAAGTCCTCGGCGTCGTCATGCTGGGACCGGAGAATATCGAGAATCGCCGCGCCGTCGAGTGGTACGGGAAAGTGCCCGTCATCGGCCATGTTCCGATGCTTCAGGAAATCTGCCGCAAAGCTCTGCTCGGAGTTTTTGAGACCCGTTTTGACAAAACTTATTTCTGTAGCGGCGGCCACTGGCCGCCGGTCTATACTCCTTAAAAACCAGCGGCCAGAGGCCGCCGCTACAATCATTGGCCCATTATCCACACATGCCGCCCGAGCCGCACAATCCGCTGAGCATCTGGCATCCGTACACTCATCCCGTGCTGGACCCGCCGCCCGTCAAGGTCAAGCGCGCGGAGGGAGTTTATCTCTATACGGAAAGCGGCGCGCGGCTGATCGATGCAATCTCCTCCTGGTGGGTCACGCTGCACGGCCACGGTCACCCTAAAATCGTCTCAGCCGTTCAAGAGCAGGCGCAGAAGCTCGACCAGGTGATCTACGCCGGATTCACGCATGAGAAGGCCGAAGAACTTGCCATCCGCTTACGCGAGGTGCTGCCCGCCTCGCTGGAGCATCTTTTCTTTTCGGATGATGGCTCAACGGCGGTCGAAGCGGCGCTGAAAATGGCCGTGCAATTCTGGCACAATCAGGGCCGCACTGAGAAGAAGCGAATCATCGCCCTAGAGCACGCTTACCACGGCGATACGGCGGGCGCGATGTCCGTCAGTGCGGAGTCAAACTTCACGGAGGCATTCCGGGATTTTCTGTTTCCTATTTTGCGGGCGCACTCGGCATACTGCTTTCGCTGCCCGGTAGGAAAAACACGCGACACTTGTTCGATCGATTGCGCCGAACGCCTCGAAACTCTGCTTGAGAAGCATTCCGGCGAGGTGGCTGCCGTGATCGTCGAGCCGCTCTTACAGGGCGCCGGGGGGATGATTGTGCATCCCCCGGAATTCTTGTGCCGCGTCCGCGAGATCACCCGGCGCTACGGCGTGCTGTTGATTGCGGACGAAGTTCTCACCGGTTTCGGGCGCTGCGGGCGGATGTTTGCCTGCGAAATTGCGGGCGTCGAACCGGACCTGATGTGCCTCTCGAAAGGGATCACGGGCGGCTTCCTGCCCTTGGGCGCGACCGTCTCGACGCGCCAGGTCTTTGAAGCTTTTCGCGCGCCCGGCCGCCGCCACACATTTTTTCACGGCCATTCCTATACCTGCAATCCTCTGGCGTGCGCCGCGGCCGTGGCAAACCTGGAAATTTTTCGCACCGAGCCGGTGTTTGAGCGCGTCGCTGCAATCGAGCGCGTTCACCGGGAACAGCTTGCGCGCTTCCAAGGCCATCCCGCTGCCGGCGACCTTCGCAGGATTGGCACCATCGCCGCGATCGAGCTGCGCGCAGACGATCCCGGCTATCTTTCCTGCATCCGGGAGAAGCTTTACCCGTTTTTCCTGAGCCGGGGCGTCCTGCTGCGGCCACTGGGAAATGTCATCTATATCCTTCCACCCTTCGCCATCACTCCCGATGAATTGCGCTATGTCTATGACGTGATCGGAGAATCTCTCGAACTCCTGGCGTGAGCTTCAATGTTTGTAACCCTACCACAGCCACCCCACGCCGCAGGGTAATGCGGACCCCTTGTCTGCGAGCTTATAATTCGCGGAATCCGGCTGTTGGATTATACTGGCTCATCGTGCCCGGCTACTGCCTCTGCATTTTTCGGTTGACGCACGATGCGGCGGCTTATAAATTTAGCGTTTATTCCGCTTGCACCGCGCGGACATCCGAAGGCGCCTGAAGCGCAGTTTAAATCCAGAAACAAAACGGGCTGGGCGCATTCACAAAACGGAGGAAGGCTATGAAAGTAGGACTCTTCACCGCACTATTCGCAAAGCTAAGCTTCGACGACGTGATCAAGAAAATCAAGCCGCTTGGGATTCGCACCGTCGAGCTGGGCACGGGCAATTATCCGGGCGAGCCGCACCTGAAGCTCGACTGGCTGAGCTCGCCTCCCAAGCTGAAGGAGTTTAAGCAGAAGCTCGACGACCAGGGGATCACCATCA
>DASUKV010000125.1:0-5810 GCA_036278555.1 Terriglobia bacterium | reverse complement strand
TTGCTGACTTCTTCGAGAGGAAGAAATGTGAGCGTGGTGTTGGCTTGCGGGTCGAGGTCGATGAGGAGGGTTCGCTTCTTTTTTAAGGCGAAGGCGGCGGCAAGGTTGATGGCCGTGGTTGTCTTCCCGACGCCGCCCTTCTGGTTTGCAATCGCAATAACCGTAGCCACTCCGAGCTCTCCGCTTCAGCCCCGCTGGTGCGTCCGCCTCAAGCGGCGCTCTTTGAGCGGCGGCCGGGCATTACATCTTGTAGCGTCCAATATCGTCGTCGTTCAGTCCTTCCAGCCACTTGCTCAGCTCTTCACTATTCACTTTGTCGGAGGTGGCGCCCGAAACTTTCGAACTCTTTAAGACCTCATCTTCAACATAGATCGGGCAATCAACGCGCAGGGCCAGCGCCAAGGCGTCGCTCGGGCGGGAATCAATGGAGATAATCTGGCCGTCTTTTTCGAGCCAAATGAGGGCGTAGAAAGTGTCATCCCGCAGATCGTTCACCACGATTTTGTTCACGTGGGCCTCGAGCCCCAGGAGGAGGTTCCGGATGAGGTCGTGCGTCATGGGGCGCGGGGTATTGACTTTTTCGATTTCTAAGGCGATGGCGTTCGCTTCATAAATGCCCACCCAAATGGGCAATACGGACGAGCCCCCATTATCACGAAGAATCACAATGGGCATGTTAGTGACAGGGTCCATCATCAATCCGCGAATTTTCATTTCGACTTCCATCGGCTTCTCCTTCGCGCGTTTCGAGCGCCCGTTCGCCGCACTTCTTGAGGTCCCGCAAGTCCTGAGCCAGGAGGTCCTCGCGGCCAGCAGCCCTCAGACGGATCCGGTTCGCACACCCACCAGGCTGTTCGGCCCGGCGGCCGTCACCCTGACGGTCATATACCGCCCCGCCCAGCCGGCCTCGCCGGGAAAATTGATGATCCGGTTGCCGCTCGTCCTTCCCACCGCCTGCTGTAACTTTGGCTGGAATCCCTCCACCAGCACTTCGAACTCCCGCCCTTCAAGCGAGCGGTTCCGGCGCAACTGAATTTCCCGCTGGCGTTCCTGGAGCGCGGTCAGGCGGCGGCCTTTTTCTTCTTCTGGGATCGAATCTTCCATCCGTCCCGCGGCGGTGGCGGGGCGGGGCGAATACTTGAAGGAAAAAACCTGATCGTATTCGACCTCGTCCAGCAAACAGAGGGTACCTTCGAAATCCTCTTCGGTCTCTCCGCAGAAGCCCACGATCATATCAGTAGAAATGCTGATAGCACGTTTCGCGCGGCGAATGCAACCGATTTTCTCCAGGTATTCCTCGCGCGTATAAGTGCGGTTCATACGGCGCAGCACAGCGTTTGATCCGCACTGCACGGGAAGATGAACATGGTCGCAGAGGACGGGCGAGCTCTCGATGGCCTGGACGATCTCCGGCGTGAAATCCTTGGGGTGGGAGGTGGTGAAGCGCAGCCGCCGCAAACCCGGAATTTTCGCGGCGCGAAGCAGCAAGTCTGTAAAACTCAGACGGGCAGTCGAGGGATCATGATAAGAGTTCACCGTCTGCCCCAGAAGCTGGATTTCCGAGAAACCCTCCGCCGCCAGGCGGCGCGCCTCGGCAAGAATCTTATCACTCGGACGGCTGCGCTCCGGGCCGCGCGTCCGGGGAACCACACAGTAAGTGCAGGCTTTGTCGCAGCCTTCAATGATGGTGAGATAGGCGCGAAACGGGTTGTCGCGCCGGGTGATTTCCGTCTCAAAGCACTCGTCGGTATCGAGCGATAGCCCCGTCACTCGCCGCTCGCCCGCTTCGATCCGCTCAATCAGATCGCCAATCCGGGAATAACTGGCGGACCCGCAAACCAGGTTCACCTGCGGCGCGCGGTCAAAAATCCGCTCACCCTCCTGTTGCGCCACGCAGCCCAGCACTCCGATGGTCTTCTGACTGTTCCGGTAAGCTTTCTTGAAAGCGCCCAAGCGCGAAAAAACCTTCTGTGCCGCCTTTTCGCGGATGCTGCAGGTGTTATAAAGAATCAGGTCCGCGTCTTCATAGTTGTCGACCCAGCGATAGCCCCGCGCCAGCAGCGCGCCGGCCACCTTCTCTGAGTCGTGCACGTTCATCTGGCAGCCAAACGTTTCGATATAAAAAGTCTTTTCGGAGGCGGGACTGGTCTCCCGATTTACTTGCCGGTTTGAAAGCCTGGCAAATGGCGAGCAAGCGGGGCTTGGAAGCGCAGTACGAGGCTCGCTCAAAGCCGGCAAAATTTGCACCAATCCCTCATCCATAGGTTTGGGTATTTCCCAGCCCAGTATAGCGCCATTCCTCGGATTCGCGCCATTGCCAAAAAGCAACCTTGTGCTGACAGCGGGCGAATATCAGGGCTGCGGGGGGTTGAATCCGGCCAATGAACTATGTGCCGACCGGATCCAAAATTTGCAAGGCCGGAAACATGGGGCGATAAAAGCCGCGATCTCGAGTGAGCAGCCGAGAGGCTTGCACCTGCGCGTGGGCGCCGATCAGGAAATCCGAAAGAATCCGAGCCCTTTTTCCGCCTTGCTGCCGGTATGTCCGCCAGATGCGGCTGGCAAGAAATACTGCTTCCGGAGTCAGCGTTTCGGTACGGATTTGATTTTCCGTAAGGAATACTCCACATCCGCGTAGCGTTTCGAAGTGTACACAGAGTTCCGCATATACCAAGTCACAGATCACTAAAGATCCTGAATGAGTGGCCTGCTGTAAAGCGTCTGCCGAGAAACTATAAAACTTCGGATTGGGCAGAAGGATATCCAAGAGGACATTCGTATCCAGCGCTGTGATCATCGTCCTCGTATATCTTCAATGAAATCGTCCACAGAGTGATAGCCGAGCTTCCTGAAACTCTTATTGCAATGCCCTTTCCACTTATCCAGGTTCAGTTTTTTAGGCTTTTTCCGCAGGACAATGGCTCCCTTGATCGCCGAAAACTCGACCTCCGTGTCTTGCCGCAATCCAAAGCGCTCGCGGAGTTCTTTAGGAATTGTTACTTGTCCTCGTTCGCCAACTTTCATATTCTCAAGCATGGATCAAAATTCATATCAGTGCAAATCCAGCTCGCATAAAAGTCCATAGGGTTCGATCTGCTCGCCGAGTATCACGGCTTGTTGGGCTACCGCGCCTGCTTGAGCATCGCGGCGGCGTGCTCAAGGACGGCGTCCGTGATGTGGCTGCCGGAAAGCATCCGGGCGAGTTCGGCGGCGCGTTCTTTCTCGCCGGCAAGCCGCCGCACTTCTGTAATCGTTCTTCCACCGCGCTCAAACTTTTCTACGGAGTAGTGATGGTCGGCGAAGCAGGCGATTTGCGGAAGGTGCGTGACGCAGAGCACCTGGGCGCCCTCGGACAGGCGTTTCAGCCGCTGTCCCACGCACTCGGCCACGCGGCCGCCAATACCGGCGTCCACCTCATCGAAGATAAAAGTTCGCAACCATCCCTGCCCTGTGCTGGCCTGTTTGGCGCGAGCGACTCCAGCGCCCTTTCCGGGGTTCTCCGCCACCACGGTCTTAAGCGCCAGCATCAGCCGGGAAAGTTCTCCGCCGGAAGCGGTGCGTTCGAGCGGGCGCGCTTCTTCACCGGGATTGGCGGAAATCCGAATCTCAATCTCGTCTTTCCCGCGCAGGCCGCCGGGTGCATCTCCGGCATTCAAGAAGTGAATCTCGAACCGCGCCTTTTCCATTCCGAGTTGCGCAAGTTCCTGCCGGACCCTTTTCTCCAGTGTTTTGGCGGCGGCGCGGCGCTCGCTCGAAAGCTCTTGAGCCGCGCGGCCGTAATCCGCATTCGCTTTATCAAGCTCCCGCACCACTTGGCTGCGGCGCTCGTCCGCATGCTCGAGATTGCGAATCTGCTCTGCCGTTCGCTCCGCATAGAGAAGAACATCCTCAATCGTCTTTCCGTATTTGCGTTTGAGGTGATCGATTTCGGCCAACCGGTTCTCGACCACCTCCAGGCGCTGCGGATCCGCTTCAAGTTTCTCGAGATCGTCGCGCAAAAAGGCGGAGACGTCTTCCGCGGCGGCGCGCGCCGAATTGATGGATTCAAGATGCGGTCCGGCCGCCGCATCATAGCGGTGCAGTTCCTCCAGAGCCTTCGCCGCCAAGGACAAGCGCGCGAAGGCGGAGCCTTCTTCTTCGTACAAATGCGCGAAGGCGGCTGAGGCGGCGGAGCGCACTTTTTCAACGTTGGCGAGAACACTCTTTTCTTCTTCCAGGCGCGTATCTTCCCCCGGCTCCAAACGCGCGCGGTCAAGCTCTTGCGCCTGAAATTCAAGCATGTCCATCGCGCGAAGACGCTCTTGCTCGTTCTGGCTAAGCTCTTCCATCTCCTGTTCAAGCTCCCGCCGCCGCCTGAAAAGCGCCCCCACTTTTTCCAGCAGGCTCTCCGTCTGTGCAAACTGATCCAGCAGTTCAAGCTGAGCGTCGCGGGCGAGCAGAGCCACGTGCTCATTCTGGCCGTGAATATCCACGAGGCGGCGGGACAGGCTGCGCATGCTGGCCAATGTCACGGGCTGGTCATTCACCAGCAGGCGGCTTTTTCCTTCCGCCCGAATTTCCCGCCGCAGGATGATTTCCTTTTCGCCGCCGTCCAGCCCGTATTCTTCAAGCCAGGTTTTCCACGACGCATGCGCCTGGGATTCGAAAATCGCGGTGATCGCCGCTCTGTCTTGCCCAGTGCGGACAATATCGGGTGATGCCCGCCCGCCCAGCGCGAGGCCCAAGGCATCCACCAGGATGGACTTGCCGGAGCCGGTTTCGCCGGACAGCAGATTGAGCCCCGGGAAAAACTCCAGGCTCAGGCTTTCAACTACGGCGTAGTTTCGAATGTGGATTTCGCGCAGCATGTTAAAAGCAGTGACGAGTGGTCAGTGAAGGGTGAAGAGCAACTTCGCCCTGCTGCTCTCCCACACTCTCTTCAGGTCCTCTCCTGAGGGAGGGTTGCTACTCTTTGGCTCAGCCCTCTCCCGCCGGGAGAGAGTGGCCGAAGGCCGGGTGAGGGGCGGCGCATGAATCCCGCGCTACAAACCGCGCACAAACGCGCCCAAATCCCGAATTTGACGCGCCAGCGGCTTGAATTTTCGCAACGGCAATGCGTTCGCGCCGTCGGAAAGCGCCTGCGAAGGGTTGTCGTGCACTTCCATGAAAACGCCGTCCACGCCCGCTGCCACGCTCGCTCGCGCCAGCGTTTCAATAAACTCCGGCTGCCCGCCGCTTCGCTCGCCCGCGCCGCCCGGCAGTTGCAGCGAATGCGTCACGTCCAGGACCACCGGATATCCCCACTCGCTCATCACTTTCAGGCCGCGAACGTCCACCACCAAGTTGTTATACCCGAATGAACTTCCGCGCTCGGTCACAAGGATACGATTATTCCCGGCGCTCGCCACCTTCTCCACGACGTTTCGCATGTCCCAGGGCGAAAGGAATTGGCCCTTCTTGATGTTCACCGCCGCCCCGGAGCGGCCCGCTTCGACGAGCAGGTCGGTTTGCCGCGAAAGGAAGGCTGGAATCTGAATCATATCGCAGACTTCCGCCGCGGGCCCGACGGCGCTTGCTTCGTGCACGTCCGTCAGCACCGGCACGGGGAATTCTTTCTTGATTCGCGCCAGGATTTCGAGCCCCAGCGTAAGGCCCGGTCCGCGAAAAGATCGCAGCGACGTGCGGTTGGCTTTGTCGTAGGAAGCTTTGAAGATGTAGGGAATGCGAAGATCACGGGCAATGCGTGAGAGACTTTCGGCCATTTTCATCGCGTGGCGCTCGCTCTCAATCACGCAAGGACCGGCGATGATGAAAAGCGGCCGGCGGGCGCC
>DASUKV010000124.1:0-2980 GCA_036278555.1 Terriglobia bacterium | reverse complement strand
GGGAGCGGCGTCAAGGGTCTGCGATGAACGGTGCGGCAGAAAACGCCGCACCGCCCTTGACCCCGCGCCCGGCACGCGGCCGCCGGAGTGTCTTTCAATTTCGCTTGACAACGCCGACGCCGTTATAGACGCCGCTACAACTGTAGTTATCACACAGGCCTCACAATCCGGGAAAGAGCCGCGCTTCGAGCGCCAGGATGCCAATTCCCGCCAGCGTTGTGACGATTGTCACGATAATCCCCACCCGGCTGAATTCCCAAAACGAAATATGGGTCTTTTTGTTAGCCTGCTCGAGCACGATGAGGTTGGCGATGGAGCTGAAGGGCGTGCAATTGCCGGCCAAGGTGCTGGCGCTCGCGAGTGTCAGCCATGCCAACCGCTGGTGTGAAAGAGTTCGCACGATCGGCTCGAAAATCAAAACGGCCGGCACATTGCTCACGAGGTTCGAGAGCACGACCATGGCGCCGCTCAGCCCGAAGATTTGAGCCAGCGTGCTGCCGTGCAGCTCGGGCTGGAAGTACCGTACCATATCGCCAACCGCACCCGATTTTTCGAATCCCGCAATCACCACGAACAGCGCGGCGAAGAAAAGCAGCAGCGTCCAATCGATATTGCGATGAATGAACTCCGATTTGACGCGGCCAATAATGAGAATTAGCGCGCCCACCGACGCCGCCACCAGCGGAAATGAAAAGTTGAAAATCCACAACACGACCACCAGCAAAGCCGCAAACCCGCACTTCAGCAACAAGCTCCGATTGATGGTGACGGACGGCTCGACCGCCCGAATGGCAAGCTCGCGACGGGGCAGCTTCTTTCGAAAGATGAAGAGCAGCAGAGCCCCGTTCAGGGCCAGTCCCACGAGGGCTACAGGGGCCAAGTGAGCGAGAAATCCGAGGAATGAGAAATGAGCGGAAACACCAATCAGCGCATTCTGCGGGTTGCCCGTGACGGACATCGTCGAGCCGATATTGGCCGAAGTCGCAAGCGCAATGGCGTAGGGCGCCGCCGGAAGATCCAGGCGCTCGGTGACGGAAAGAACGATGGGCGTGAAAATCAAACAGATTGTATCATTCACAAAAAAAGCCGCCAGAATGCCCGACGTGAAGATCAGCAGCAGGAGAAGCTGCCGCGGCGTGCGGGCGAGAGCGGAAACATGAACCGCGACCCAATCGAAAAACCCGGAGACCCGGAAGTGAGCCACCAGGATCATGATGCCCAGCAGAAAAATAATCGTGTTCCAATCAACCGAATGGTAGGCCGCATCCAGCGTAAGCACCCCGGCAATCACCATCGCCACCGCGCCGCAAAACGCGGAGGCGGTGCGGTCGAGATAGCTCCCCCGGTTGCTCTCGATGGCAATCAAGACGTAGGTCGCCAGAAAAATTCCGGCCGGAAGCCAGTGGATGGATGGCAGGTGCGCGAGGTGGAGAGACAACGAACCTCCTCAGAGGCTGAAGGGGAAAGGTAGCATTGAGCCGATACTGGCGTAAAGCCGCACGCTGGCTGTGAAATGCGGTTTGCGCGAAATCGTGATTGGGATACAATGGCGAGGGCCTGCGCGGTTGGATCTGAGCCGGGTGGCATTCGACGAAAGTGAAATTCGGAGGCATCGATGAAAAAATCGGGAGTTTCGCGGCGTGGCTTTCTATCTTCCGCAGCCGGGCTGGCGATTGCGGCGGGCGCCGAAAACGTGGCTTTCGGCGAATCCCTAGCGCCCGCAGGAGTGGCGAACTCCGACGCTACAGAGAGCGCGACGGCCCCGGCGCCAGGAATCAGCGGACAAGGCCGGATGAAATTCAGGGTGAAGCATAATTCCTCGCTTCTACCCGCGGCAGCTCAAAAGGTTCTGGTGAAAGCCCACGGAGGATTTGCGGTGGACCGGCGGCCGGGCCGCGGCGAGACTTATTTTTTCCTGCCGGGGGCCGGGATTCTGCGAATTGCGCCGGACCTGAACTCGATCCGCCTCCTGGACACCGCCGATGCGATGCGCAGGGTGAACCTGCACGATACCACCCTCTGGTACGATCCCACCGGCGCGCCTTTCCTGATATTTCCCGCAAACGAGGCCGGTAAGATTTTTACGGTGGATCTCAACGGAAAGCTTCTGAGCACACTCGATGCGCCGCCCCCCGATCACGATTTTGACGAGCCGGAAGTTCGCGATTATTTTCAAGGCGGCGGCAACTTTGCCCCGACCGGCGCGACTTATCTCGATGGGCTTTATTACGTCTCAACCGGCTACTCCAAGCTTGACTATGTGCTGACGGCGCGAGTCACAAGCCCCTCTCAGGTTGAGTGGCACGACCTCGCGTTTGGCGGCAAGGGGGATGGCCAGAGCCAGTTCCAGACGGCTCATGCGATCACCGTGCATCCTGGTTCAAAGCGGCTTGACGTTACTGACCGGCCTCATTCACAGATCAAGCAGTTCAGCCGCTACGGACATTATCTTTCGGCGCTGAAATGCCCGGCCGGCTCCTTGCCCTGTTCAATTGACTATCTGGACCAATACGCGCTGATTCCAACGCTGGTAGGGCCCGATCCAGGGAAGGGAGCGCCCATCTATCTCTACGAGCATGACCGCCTTGTTTCAACCATCTTTCCCCAAGCGGACCTTGGTCTGGCGAACTTCAAACATAACCACAAAGCAGTGCTGCATCGGGCGGGAGATTCCCTGTGCATTGTCGTGCAAGCCTGGAACCCAGGCGATTTCGCTATCCTGGAACAAGTGATGGAATGATTGTTAGGGCGCCCTCCGGCGTTCAGTTCCACTCGCGAAGCTCATAAGTGAACGGGCCGCGCTACATTCTCTTCCTCCACAATCGCCGCTATTATCCCATCACATACTACTGATAAAATGGCATGGGGATCGCGCAACATGCCTGAAGGAAAATCCTACCGAAGTCTCAAGCCTCCGCCGCGCCGCCGCGCATCCCAGGTACACAGCCACCAGATTTTCGGGCAGCTTGCCTTCGTCATT
>DASUKV010000123.1:0-4064 GCA_036278555.1 Terriglobia bacterium | reverse complement strand
GGCTTCGCAAAGCCGCTGCACGAGACAGGGAGACTCTCTGGAAGGAAATCGGGGGATTACTCAACACCGTCTCCGCTAGCGAATGTACGAACTTCTTTGCCTCTTGCGGATATGTAAGCACTTAAATCGAAAACGCTCTAACCTTCCGCCTGGCTCAATTCCCGAAAGCCGCAGCGCCCGGAAGCCGATAATTCCGGCGCAGAGCAATGGCGCCGCTTGTTCATCCGCGAAGCCCTCTGGAATGGTATATGCGAACTTCTCTGGCGCAACCGCATAGTCGGCATAGCCTCCGTCTACCGTGTACCCGGTGAACGTTGCGTTATCACAAAGATTCTCCTTCCCAGCGCGGCAGTATTCACACACTCCGCACGTATGGTGCAGCCAGGGAATCCCAACGCGCGCGCCGGCGCGGAACCAGGCCACACGATCACCTGCCTTTTCGACCACACCCACCACCTGATGACCAGGAATTACGGGTGACTTTCGAGGTGGCAGTTCCCCTTCGACGACGTGTAAATCTGTCCGGCATACGCCACAAGCGCCGACACGGACCAAGACTTCATCGCTACCAGGCTGCGGATCTGGAGTCTGGCTGAAACGAAGTGGATTCGTTTCAATCGCTGCGGGCGAATGCAGTACGCAAGCTCTCATACCTGAACTCCCACGGCAAATTGCCAGTCTCGTCGCTACTTTACAGGCAAGGTTAAGGGTTGGCCCTTCCTGGTAATCTGGAACGCCAGAAGCTTTGCAGGGCGGGTTTTGCTGGCGTTCCGCGAGATACGATGCACGTGCATCGGCGGCTCATAAAATGCCTGCCCCTGTTTATAGGTAATCGGCGGGCCAGGTTCAACCTGGCTGACGATTGCGCCTTCAAGGACATATGCGAAAACAGGTCCTGGATGACGGTGCGGCATGGAACTGGCGCCGGGCGCATAACTCACGGTCACGAGCGTTCCTACCTTTCCCTTGGCACCCGGCAGTGAATGCTGAAGGATCTGGTCAACTCGGGATCGTGTTTCAGAAGCCGCTGCTGGCCCCGAAGACCCCATGAGATGTCGCTGCCAACGCAGGTTTATCCATCAGGCCGGAAAAACCGGCCGTCATCATCAAAGCCATTACCTTTGTAAGTTCACGCCGATTGATCATGGATTCTCCTTTTGGAGTTGCCGGTGGACGGACATTCAACATCTACGCGCCTCCACCAGAATCTTATTAGAGCTTCCGAGCCTCTGCGCGGTCGAGGGAAATGGGCGCCCTGATCTTATAATTCTCGTTTTGATAAATCCATCGAATGGTCCCTGTCGTGTCGATGAGCATAAGTGTCGCGGCATCGTAGGGTCCGCCTTCGGCATGATATTTCGAGGGAGAGCGCGTGCCGAAGAGTTTCATCGCGCCCGGCAATGATCAGACAAGAGGGGGAACGGAAGCTTGAGTTGTTTCTTCGTCTGGCGGGCTCTCGCCAAAGGGTCTACGCTGACATCAAGGATCTCAACATTCAGCGCCTTAAATTCGTCGTAGTGTTTTGCGAACCCACCGAGTTCGATGATGCAGTACGGTCACCAATAGCCTTCATAGAAATCGATCAACACGCTATGACCGCGCAAGCTTGAAAGGTTAATCATCTTGCCGCTTGCGGAAGGAAGCGCAAAATTGGGCGCCTTCTCACCCACGTGGATTCGCAACGGGCGCAGCTTTCCTTGCGGAAAGCCGGGCGCCACCAAACCAAACAGAGCCAGGATTGATAAGAACATTGCGCCTGGCACAATTTTGCTTCTGATTTGAGCCTGAAATTTATGTTCCAACCTCATTCCTTGTCTCTCCTGATCGTAGATGCCTCGCAGCGGCAACCAAGACCTCCATCTTGCCGATCGCCTCATCCACAGTGCGAGTTTTAAGGCCGCAGTCAGGATCGATCCAAACCGCTTCTTTCGACAAGACTTCCAACGCCTCCACGATGCGGCGTCTCACCACAGGCTCGCTCTCAATAATGTGGTTATGAACGTCGACGGCGCCAAAGCTGATGTCCTTGGTAAAGGGAAATTCCTTAAACAGCCGCAGCATGTCAAAGCAGCTATTCGAGAATTCCAGATCAAAGTTATCCACCGGAAGCTCCAACATCGCTGGGTAGATGTTCTCGAAAGCCCCGTAACAGATGTGGGTGATGAAATAAGCCGGGAGACCGTCCGTCACGCGATGCATTGCTTCAATGGCAGTTGGGAGTTCTTCCGGGCGCGCGGAAATCGCCGGCTCGTCGATCTGAATCACCTTAGCGCCTGCCTGAACCAGCGTTTCCACCTCCTTTCGGATCTCTCGAGCCAACGCAAGGCACGTTGCCCTCCGATCAAAATAATATTCGTTGAACGACCAATCCATCATGGTGTAAGGTCCAGTGAGCATGGCCTTCGCTGGCTTCTGCGTCAGGCTTTGCGCGTATTCCCACCAACCCAGTGTAATGGGCTCATTCCAGCGGACTTCGCCAGTTATAATCGGCTTATGATAGTAACGGTTGCCGTATGAGCGGACTAGCCCTCCTTGTTCAAAACCGGTGAGATGCGTGGCGAAGTAAGCGGCCATGTCGCCGCGATACATTTCGCCGTCCACCAGCACATCGGCGCCCAGTTCTTCCTGTTTACGAATCCAGAATTCCGTGGCTTTTCGCTCGGCGTCTTCAAGCTCCTCCCGGCGGATATCTTTCTTCGCGAAGTCTGCACGCGCCTTGACCAGATAATCGGGTTTTGGAAAACTCCCGACGGAGGTGACCGGAAGGAGCGGCAGATTGATTCCTAGCGTCTTCAGTTTCTCCCGGCTCATGCTTCGCTGCCCTCAACTATAGCTTTGATGCGCGCCAGGTGTTTCAACTTCGAAAAGGCGCGATCGCGAGGCAAATATTCAAGGCCGCAGGAGGTACTCAAATAGGCGCTTGCCCCGCGGGTCGTTTTCAGCATTCTTCCGATTGTCTCTGCCACGATTGCGACGTCTTCAAGCTTCGTGTTGCGGCCGTCTAATAATCCCAGACAAAGCGTCTTGGCGCTGCCTGCCGCGGCCATATCGATGAGTTTAGAGTTGTAACTAAAATCCAGGCCAAGTACATCGACCGGAAGCGTCTGGAGTTTTTCGTAGATCGGCACCGCATCGCCAAAATAAACGGTCAACCAAAGCTCTGCTTTTCCCTTTTGCGAAGCCAATTTTCGCAGAGTTTCAGCAACGAGTGAGAAACCGTCCAGGCAGGAGAGCAGAGAGGGCTCATCCACCTGAATGAACCGCGCTCCTGCGGCAGCAAGCTGCGCAATCTCACCACTGAGTGCCTCCGTGTAATCCATCAGCAGCTTTTCAAACTTTCCGGGCCCGCTCTTTTCATTTAGAGAATGGCGAGCCAGCGTGTAGGGCCCGGTGAGAACAGGTTTGACCGGCCGGGCAGACCCATTACGCGCAAATTTAAATTCATCAAGGATCAAGGGCCCAGTCCGTTGAGGTGGAGAACCAACAACCGGTTGGCGGAAATAGAAATTAGTATCGAAGAATCGTAACAGACCATTCAGCCGCACCCCGGAGAGCTTGCCGGCCAAGTGAGAAATGGGATCGTTCCAGCGGATCAGGCCATCGCTCACCACATCAATCCCCGCCTCAGCCTGCTCGCGCAAAGCGAGTTCTGTCATTTCATCTTCAGCAGCCCGAACATCCCGCTCAGATTTACCGCCCCGATCGCACTCCGTGATTGTGCGACGCAGGATTTGCTGTTCAGGTGGCTCCCCAATGCGGGGGTAGCTTCCGTGACTGGCGGTGAGCAAGTTCATCAGCTTAAAACTCGTTTCCAAGTCCCTGAAAACTGCGCCCTTACCGCTTCGAAGGACGGCAGCTGCTTTCGACCGTAATAAACGTACCGAAGACAAGGCTTCAACGCTGTTCGAACACCGCAGTCATAGTTGCCACGCCTTTCCTCCTGGAAACTCGTACTCCTTAAGAGACTCAGGGTGCATGGTGATACTGAACCCCGGCGTTTCTGGCGGCATGTAGCGTCCGTTTTTCATCGTGACCGGATGCTCGAAGTGTTCATGAAGGTGGCC
>DASUKV010000122.1:0-6149 GCA_036278555.1 Terriglobia bacterium | reverse complement strand
TCCGCTGCGTCCATCACGTATTTGTCCTCGTCCTGGACGGAACCGTGAACAATTTCAAAGCCTGGCAGAGTTAGTGGCCCGGAGGGAAGCTGGCGAAGGAAAGCGGCGTGAGCCGGCGTCAGCGCTTCGCGGGTCCATTCTCTGGCCTCCCTGGCCAAGGTATTGAAATCCTCCGCGTCCGTGATGCCGCAGCACGCTTTATCATGATTGCCCCGGACGATGGCGGAAGCGGTCTCGCGCACACGGTCAATGACGGCGTTCGGGTCCGCGCCATAGCCCACAACATCTCCAAGGCACACGGCAGCGTCATATTTCCCTTGCGCAACAGCAAGGCATTTTTCCAGCGCTTCGAGGCTGGAGTGAATATCACTGAGGATCAGGTATCGCATGGGTCGACAAATTCAGTTCTCAGGTTCTGCCGGGGGAATCAGTACGAGTTAGACGGCTGCTGGAGCGGCCCCGGCGCGATAGGCGCTCGTTTCAGCAAAAACCCTCACCCGGCCTTCGGCCACCCTCTCCCACGGGAGAGCGCCGCTACAATCATAAGGCCACCGGCTTCCCGGCGCGCGCTAAAAAGCGCCGCGCCCGAGCAGCACCACCGGAATCGTCTTGAGCAGAATTTTGCAATCGAGCATCGGAGACCAGTGATCGATGTATTCGAGATCCAACTCCATCCAGCGCTTAAAGTTCAGATGGCTGCGGCCCTCGAGCGCCCAAAGGCACGTCAAGCCGGGCTGCATTCGCAAACGACGCCGTTGCCAGCGCTCGTATTTTTCGACTTCTTCCGGCAGGGGCGGGCGCGGACCCACGAAGGACATATCACCCTTCAGAATATTGAAGAGCTGCGGGAGCTCATCCAGGCTGAGCCTCCGCATCAAACGCCCTACTCCGGTGCAGCGCGGGTCATTCTTGATCTTAAACACCGGCCCGTCCACCTCGTTCAGAGCCTCCAGCTCTTCTTTAAGCAAGTCCGCGCCCGCGCGCATCGAGCGGAATTTATAAAGCGTGAATTTCCTGCCGCTGAGCCCGCAGCGCGTCTGCCGGTAAAGCACCGAACCGCGGGAAGTGAGCCGGATCAGGATCGTCAGCGCCAGCAGAAGCGGAGAAAGCGCCGTCACCATCACCCCGGCCATGCAAAAATCCGCCACGCGCTTCAAAAGCATGAAGTATTCGTTTTCCGGCGTAGTGGAAAACGTAAGGAGCGGGGTTTCCCGCAGGTGTTCAAGCGAAACTCTTGAAATCACGTGCGGAAAAAAACTCAGGGAAAGCCGCGTCTTAACCCCTTCCTGCTCGCAGAGGAGAAACGTATCCTCCAGCCGGTCCACTTCCTCGCGGGAAACGGCAAAGATGACCTCGTCGATGACGTGTGCGCGGAGCAGCTCAGGAAGCTTACCCAAGGGGTAAACGGGATAACGGCGCCCGAGGCCGGATTGATCCGGCGGTCCGCTTTGCTGGCCTGCCTCGGTGAGCGCGAACCCGGAAAGGCGCATGCCCCGCGGCTCATTGCCCTCAATGCTCCTGGCAATCTTGATGGCCTCGCGCGTATTTCCCACGATCAGGAAGTGGCGGAAACCCGCCACAGATGCGCTGAATCGTCCGCCCCACCGGTCCGCGGCAAGGCGCAACAGCAGCATCAGGCAGAAATCAACCAGGGCATAAAGGACCAGAAGAATGCGGCTGATATATTCCAGTTTGAAAACGAAAATGATGGCGAACAGCAGAACCGTGGCGGCCACGCACACCTTCACGGTTCCGGCCAGCGCCTGGCGCAGGCTTTGCTCCTCCACGTCGCGGTAAAGACCTGTGATCCATCCCGCGCCGGTCCATAAAACCACGATGAGAGGAATAATCCAGAGATAGTGCGAAACAGGATAAAACCTGCGAAGGTCCGTAAGATTCAACCGAATCGTGTGCGCCAGCCAGAAGCTTGCGACGGCCACCAGACCGTCAGCCAGGCTGTAAAGCACTCCCATCATGCGGTTGTGGCGTGAAAACATCGAAAGAAACCCTGGGCTGGACTTATTGTAACAGAATCGCGGAGGGGCGCTCGAAGCCTGGGCACGCGGGCCATTCGAACGCCTCACGATGCGGTGGAACTGTGGCCTGTCCCGTGTCTATTTTAGTGCTTTTTGTGGAATGCCCAATTCGAGGGTGAGTTTTTCGGGGTCGTAAGGGGAACAGTTGAACGTGCGGCCGTCGACTTCAAAAGTGGGAACGCGGCGTTTGCCGTGATTCGCGGCAATCACAAATTCCGCCGCGCCTTCGACGTGCTCGATGTTAACCTCTTCAACAGGAATCGCGTGGTCGGCCAGGAACTGTTTGGCGCGCCAGCAATCGGGACACCAGGTGGTGGTGTACATTCGGATTTTTCGACTCATAAGAATTCCGGACCGCTTCCCTCAGGCGCGGCCCTGCCCCGCCGCCTCAACCTGCGCCTTCGCCCAGGCGAGCGCCGCCTGAGCAGCCGCCGAATCCCCGGTGGAGTCTCCGGAGGCCTTTAGCTTTTCTTCGGCTTCCCGGCGGGCGGCTTCGGCTCTTTCCACATTGATGTCCTCAGCCCGCTCTGCGGTTTGCACCAGCGCCGTCACTTTTCCTTGCAGCACTTCGGCGAACCCAGTGCTCACGGCCAGATATTGCGTCCTGCCGTTCTGCTCGAAAAAAGGCACGCCCGCGGCCAATTCCGAGACCAACGGCGCATGGCCGGGAAGAATCCCCAGGCGTCCGTCCTTTCCGGGCAGAGAAACGGAATTGACGGTTTCCGAAACCGCCGGGCGCTCGGGTGTCACCACCCGCAATTCGATCTGCGTGGGAAGGGTTTGTTCCATGGTCTAGCTCTTCAGCGTTTTCGCCTTCTCGAGAGCTTCGTCAATCGTGCCCACCATGTAGAACGCCTGCTCCGGCACGTCATCGTGTTTTCCTTCAACCAGTTCCTTGAAGCTGCGAATGGTATCTTCCAGCTTCACGTACTTACCTTCGAGCCCGGTGAACTGTTCGGCGACGAAGAACGGCTGCGAGAGGAATTTCTGCACTTTCCGCGCACGCTGCACGATGAGCTTGTCTTCGTCCGAAAGCTCGTCGATGCCCAGGATGGCGATAATATCCTGCAGGTCTTTGTACTTCTGAAGAATGGCCTTCACCTGCTGCGCCACGTTATAGTGCTCATCGCCGACAATGCGCGGGTCAAGAATGCGCGAGCTTGAGGCGAGCGGGTCGACCGCCGGATAGATGCCCAATTCGACGATCTGCCGCGAGAGCACCGTGACGGCGTCAAGGTGCGCGAAAGTTGTGGCCGGGGCGGGATCCGTCAAGTCATCCGCGGGCACGTAAACCGCCTGGATCGAGGTGACCGACCCCTTCTTGGTCGAGGTAATCCGTTCCTGCAGTTCGCCCATTTCGGTAGAGAGGTTGGGCTGGTAGCCCACCGCCGAGGGCATCCGTCCCAGAAGCGCTGAGACTTCCGAGCCAGCTTGCGTAAAGCGAAAAATATTATCGATAAAGAGCAGCACGTCCTGGCCTTCCGCGTCGCGGAAATACTCCGCCACAGTCAGCCCCGTCAGGCCCACGCGCAGGCGCGCGCCGGGCGGCTCCGTCATTTGTCCGTAGATCAACGCCGCCTTGGATTTCGACGAATCTCCCGGAGTGATCACGCCGGACTCCGTCATTTCCAGCCATAGGTCATTGCCTTCGCGCGTCCGCTCGCCCACGCCGGCAAAGACGGAAACGCCGCCGTGCTTCGTGGCGACGTTGTTGATCAATTCCATGATGATGACGGTCTTGCCTACGCCCGCGCCGCCGAAAAGACCCGTCTTTCCGCCTTTAAGATAAGGCTCAATCAGGTCTACCACCTTCATGCCCGTCTCAAACATTTCAAGTTGGATGTTCTGCTGGTCAAGCGCGGGGGCTTGGCGGTGAATAGGCAGGCGCACATCGCTCACCACCGGTCCCAGCTTGTCTACCGGTTCGCCGATCACGTTCAGGACGCGCCCAAGCGTCGCCTTGCCTACCGGGACGGTGATCGCCTCGCCGGTATCAATGGCTTTCATTCCGCGCACCATGCCGTCGGTGGGTTCCATCGCCACGCACTTGACGCGGCCTTCGCCCAGGTGCTGCTCCACTTCCGCAATCACGTCGATCGGTACCGGCGCTTCCGATCCTTCGGAAGTAATGTGCACGGCGTTGAAAATGCCCGGCAAATGGCCCTCTTCAAACGCCACCACCACCACCGGCCCGGTTACTTCGACGACTTTGCCAATCTTATGTTCTGCCACAAAATTTCCTTCCTTAAAGGCTTGTCAGCATACAGCTTTCAGCCATCAGCTGCTGTAGCGGCGGCCTCTGGCCATACTTGTCTAAATTAGGTTCCAATATTACCGGCGCGCCGTGCGGCTTTGCCGCCTGCCTTGCGGAAGGGCTTTGCCCTTCCGGGAGCTTGCACCCAAACTCAACCTGTTCTCGCTGGGCGCGAAGACAAAGCCTTCGCGCCCAGCGAGAACATTAAAACATGGACGTTTTCCCGGAAAGCCGGAGGCTTTCCCGCAAGTCAGGCGGCCAAGCCGTCCTCTGCGCCGCTACAGCTTCGTTACAGCGCCGAAGCGCCGCTGACGATTTCGATAATCTCTTTGGTGATGGCCGCCTGGCGGACGCGATTCAGGTGCAGCGTCAGCGAGCTGATCAAATCGCTGGCGTTGCGGGTGGCCGTATCCATCGCCGTCATGCGCGCCGCGAGCTCCGCGGCCTGCGATTCGAGCATGGCCCGGTAAACCTCCGCCTCAATGTAGCGCGGCAGCAAGTCGCCCAGAATTTCCGCGGGCGGCTGCTCGTAGATGTAATCCACAAGCGTTTCGCCCTCCTTCGGTTGGGCGGGCTTCACGGGCAGCAGCCGCTCAACCGCTAGCGTCGCGGAGATGAGCGACTTGAATTCGTTATAGATGATGTCTACCGCGTCCACCGCGGCACCGCCGTAAAGCTCAATGATTTTCGCCGCGACTTCCTGCGCGCTTGAAAAGAGAACCGGAGGACGATGGAAGAAGGTAACGTATTCCGCCGCCAGTTTCGAACCGCGCTTGCGGAAAAAGTCGCGGCCCTTGCGTCCGGCGGCGAGCGCCTGAATTTCAGCATCCTGGTGCTCCCCCGCATACTTCTGCGCCGCGCGCAGCAGATTGGCGTTAAAAGCTCCGGCGAGGCCGCGATCCGCGGTCACCAGCACCAGCAGCACGCGCCGCACGGGCCGCTCGGCGAGCAGCGGATGGCTGCGGTCTTCCGTGCGAGCGGCGAGGCTTGACAGGAACTCGCGCATCTGCTTTTCGTAAGGCCGCGCGTTGATCACGCGCTCCTGGGCCCGGCGCATTCGCGCCGCCGCCACCATCTTCATGGCGCGCGTAATCTGCTGCGTGTTTTTCACCGACCGGATGCGCCGGCGGAGGTCCAGAATGCTAGGCACGCGATGCCTCGATCATTTTGCCTGAACGGCTTCCCGCTCTTCGGCCTGTTGGGGCTGCTTGGCGCTCTTCTGCCCGGCTTCTTCCGATTTGCGGTCAGCCGTAAACTTCTGTTTGTATTCATCCAGGGCTTTGCGAATTTCGGCGCGGAGCCCGTCATCCAGAGCCTTTTTCTGAGCAACCTCGCCGAGGACGCTGGAGTATGCTGTATCCAGAAACTCGTAGAGGCCCTTTTCAAACGGGCGGCAATCTTCCACCGCCAGGTCATCGAGATAACCGTTTGTCCCGGCAAAGATGATGATGATCTGCTTTTCGACGGGCAGAGGCTCGTATTGCCCTTGTTTCAGAATCTCCGTCAGGCGGCGCCCGCGGTTTAATTGCGCGAGAGTCGATTTATCGAGGTCGCTGCCAAACTGGGAGAAAGCCGCCAATTCGCGATATTGCGCCAGTTCGAGGCGCAGAGTTCCGGCCACCTGCTTCATGGCTTTGACCTGTGCATTACCGCCCACGCGTGAGACGGAAAGTCCCACGTCCACGGCGGGCCTGGTTCCGGAATTGAAGAGATCGGACTGGAGATAAATCTGCCCGTCGGTAATCGAAATCACGTTGGTCGGAATGTAAGCGGAGATATCACCCGCCTGCGTTTCAATGATCGGCAGTGCGGTGAGCGAGCCCGCGCCCTTTTCCTGGTTGAGCTTGGCGGCGCGCTCG